>JAUMUH010000048.1 GCA_030530765.1 Rothia sp. (in: high G+C Gram-positive bacteria) | reverse complement strand
TGATCTAGCATCATCAGGTGGTTCTCACGGCCAATACCGCTCTTCTTATAGCCGCCAAAAGCCGCATGGGCAGGGTAGTTGTGGTAGTTGTTGATCCACACGCGCCCTGCTTGGATGGCGCGGCCTGCACGGTAGGCGGTGTTCTGGTCACGGGTCCATACGCCTGCGCCCAGGCCGAAGTCGGTGTCGTTGGCAATGCGCATTGCTTCATCGAAGTCGGTGAAGGAGGTTGCTGCCAGGACCGGGCCAAAGATTTCTTCGCGGAAGATGCGCATGTTATTCTTTCCGGCAAAGACGGTGGGCTGAATGTAGAAGCCGTCGGCCAGGTCGCCGCCCAGTTCACATGCTGAACCGCCCACGAGGACGTCCGCGCCCTCGTCTTTGCCAATTTGCAGGTAGCCGGTGATTTTGTCCCACTGTTCTTTGGACGCCTGGGCGCCCACCATGGTTTCGGTGTCTAGCGGGTTGCCCTGCTTCATTGCCCTTACGCGCTCAATACCTGCTTCTACGAACTCGTCGTAGATGCCCTTCTGCACTAGTGCGCGGGAGGGGCAGGTGCAGACTTCGCCCTGGTTGAGACCGAAGGAGGCAAAACCTTCGAGTGCCTTCTGGTAGAAGGAATCGTTCTCGCGGGCAACGTCCTCAAAGAAGATGTTGGGGGACTTGCCGCCCAGCTCCAGGGTAATGGGGATGATGTTCTCTGCCGCTGCCTTCATAATGATAGAGCCGGTGGTGGTTTCACCGGTGAAGGCGATCTTTCGGATGTTCTTGTGACCTGACAGGGGAGCGCCGGCTTCAAGGCCAAAACCGTTGACTACGTTCAGGACGCCCGGGGGTAGGATGTGCTTCCAGAGGTCAACTAAGAAGAGGATTGAGGCAGGGGTCTGCTCTGCGGGTTTGAGAACAATGGTGTTACCGGTGGCCAGCGCCGGGGCAATCTTCCAGGCTGCCATGAGCAGGGGGAAGTTCCAGGGGATAATCTGGCCAACAACACCCAGGGGCTCGTGGAAGTGGTAGGCGACGGTGTCTTCATCAATCTGGGAGAGGCGGCCTTCCTGGGCGCGGATAACACCGGCGTAGTAGCGGAAATGGTCAGCTGCCAGGGGGATGTCTGCAGCCAGGGTTTCGCGGATGGGCTTACCGTTTTCCCAGGTTTCGGCAACTGCCAGTGCTTCAAGGTTGTCTTCGATGGCCTGGGCCAGCTTGAGCAGCAGGTTAGAACGCTCAACAACAGAAGTTTTGCCGAAGGTTTCAAAACCCTTCCAGGCGGCATCCACTGCCTTGTCGATGTCGGCGGCGTTGCCGCGAGCCACTTCGGTGAAGGGCTTGCCGTTGACCGGTGAGATGTCTTCAAAGTACTGACCGCTATCGGGGGCTACCCACTCGCCGCCGATGAAATGGTCATAGCGGGGTTTGAAGGTCACCAGTGAGTCGGCGGTGCCGGGTGCTGCATAAACAGTCATGCTGTCTCCTTTGACAAATAAAATGTAACCTACATCATGGTTAAAGAAATTTTATAAGATGACGCACATCACTTTCAATGCGTGGTTGTGATTGCTAGCATTTTCCCAGCCAAGCTATGCTCTGCTAGCTATCCTGAGATTTTTGAGACGCAGGCTCTTGGCTCGTAATCTTCTGCAATACAGGCTTTGCATCCGCCCCTTTCAAGCGTACAGTCTGTGCCATGTCTACACGCACAAGTTCTAAACTCCCCGCCTGGGCTAGCTCCTTTGGCTATCAAATTATCGCTGCTCTTATACTCGGTGTGCTGCTGGGTCTTTTAGCCCGTAAGATCGGTGGTGACCCGGACGAGAGCCCCAACTGGCTCATGACTACCCTCTCAACCATCGGTAGTTCCTACGTCACCCTGCTCAAAGCTGCGGTGGTGCCGCTGGTCTTCACTGCCGTGGTTTCTTCCATCTCAAACCTGGCACAGGTATCAAATGCTGCCCGCCTAGCCACCAAGACCATTCTTTGGTTCTGCTATACCGCCTTTATCGCGGTGACTATCGGTATTATTCTCGGTCTGGTCACTCAGCCCGGTGCTAATACCGGTCTAGCAACTCCCGAAGCCTACAGCGGTAGGCAGGGCTCCTGGCTCGCTTTCCTCACCGGGCTTATTCCCGCCAACTTCGTAGGTTTGGGTGTTAGTCTCTCTGGCTCTGGCGAACAAATGACCGCCTCGGCGTCCTTCAATGTGCTGCAGATATTGGTGGTATCAGGTGCTATTGGTATCGCAGCCCTCAAGGTGGGCGAAGCCGCCCGCCCCTTCCTCGAACTTAACAAGAGCCTGCTGGCTATCATTCAGAAGGTTCTCTGGTGGATTATTCGCCTAGCACCCCTGGGCACTATCGGCTTGATTGGGCGTGCGGTCTACGCCTACGGCTGGACTTCCATGGGATCACTCGCCAAGTTCGTTATTGTGCTCTACATCGGACTAGCGCTGGTGATGTTCGTGGTCTACCCGCTTATCGCCCGCTTCAACGGCCTTTCGGTCAAGCAGTTCTTCAGCGGCGTGTGGCCTGCTGTGCAAATGGGCTTTGTTTCCCGCTCATCGATGGGCACTATGCCCCTGACCCAGTCTGTTGCTGAACGAAACTTTGGCGTACCCCGCGCCTACGCCTCCTTTGCTGTACCCCTGGGTGCAACCACCAAGATGGACGGCTGCGCGGCAGTCTACCCGGCGTTGGCAGCTCTCTTCGTGGCACAGTTCTACGGCATTGACCTGAACATTACCCACTACCTGCTCATCATCATGGTGTCTGTTATCGGTTCAGCGGCAACCGCAGGTACCACCGGCGCAACGGTCATGCTGACCCTTACCCTCTCAACCCTGGGTCTGCCCCTGGACGGCGTGGGCCTACTACTTGCCATTGACCCCATCGTTGATATGGGCCGCACCGCCCTCAACGTTGCCGGGCAGGCTCTGGTGGCACTGATTGTGGCAAAGCGCGAAGGCATTTTGAACCAAGAAATTTACACTGCCCCGCGAGAAGCTGACGGGTTTGTCAGCGAAGATTTTACCGCCCGTTTTGATGAAGCTACCTACTCGGTAGCCAGAGAAGAAGAGTTAAGCAACAGTCGCTAATACACCAAGAAAGGACGGCGGGGTGCAACCATGGCGAAAAGTCACTGCCAGACTGCGCCCCGCCGTCCTTCTATGTTCCGGTTGAAAAAATTTCGCGGTTATTCGCTCGGAACTGCGCCGGAGTTTGCCCATTCACTTGCTGAAAACAGCGGATGAAATAGCTCTGAGAGGAAAAAGCGAGGGTTTCAGCTATCTCAGCATGGGTGAGGTTGGTGTGAATAAGCATAGATTTCGCAGTGTCAACTCTGCGGTGTAGAAGATACGTGCTAAGCCCTACACCCATATGCTGGTAAAAAAGCTGCCCTATATGATTGGGTGAACGTTCTACCTGCTGCGCCAACAGGGCGAGTGTGATTTTTTGGTCAAGGTGACCGTCGATGTAGTCCAGGCAAGCATTCAGTACAGCGTTACTTTTTCTGCGTTGCCGTGCGCGTTGTATTTTCACCAGAAACTCGCTAAACATGTTTGCATGTAGTCGCCGCACCTCAGCTTCGGTGCGAGCCAAATCCATTGACCGGATAAAACGGTCGCTGGTGTCATAAGCTTCATCTGAATTCATGCCGCCTTCGATGGCAAAGCGGGTTGCCAATGTTGTTGAAGCAACGAACATATAGCGCAGATTTCGCAGGTGGTTAGTTGAGAGCTGATCTGGGGCGAAGACTGTAAACATTCGTGCTGCTTCTGCCAACGCCTCATACTTGCCGTCGCGCAGCAGAATGTACTGCAACATTTCGTCAGGGTAGCCGTGGTGGGTCATACGCTGAAGCGGCAGATGCTCACGGTAGGACGCCGATGGTTGGGGTGGTGGGGTAGTAATCATGAAACTAGCCTGTGGATTTTAATAAATACCATTATATTTTGCTATATCTGACGGACCTTTGAAAGCTAATCTCATGGAGCAAGCAAAACTTTGAAGGAGAGTAGCTATGACCTCGCAAAGGCAGTGTGACCTGGCGGTATTAAGAACAAGGCGTAATCGTCAGACGGGATTGAGATAGGTACACTATGGTCAAAAACCTCACACTGGGCTCACCTCGCCGGCTCATCATCAACTTTGCAATACCGCTACTCATTGGCAACCTTTTTCAACAGCTCTATAACATCGCAGACACTCTCATCGTGGGGCAGACTCTAGGGGTTAAAGCTCTGGCAGGCGTCGGTTCAACGGCAGGCATCATGTTTCTTATTATCGGTTTCATGCAAGGGCTAACAGCAGGTCTTGCTATACCGCTGGGACGTGCCTTTGGCGCGGGGGACGCTGCTGGCGTCCGACGCTCCTTTGCTATTGCTGTGTGGGTTTCTGCTACCGTTGCTTTGATGGTTTCAGCATCTGGCGCACTACTTGCTCCACAGATCCTTAAAGTAATGCAGACCCCTGCCGATATCATGCAGGACGCTACTGCTTACCTCACCGTGATTCTGGCAGGGTCAGCTGCTGTGACCTTCTATAACCTACTTGCTAATACTCTGCGAGCGCTGGGCGATTCGCGTACCCCACTGTATTTTCTTATCATCGCAGCGGTGCTCAACATTCTTCTTGATCTGCTTTTTATTGTGGGATTTGGGTGGGGTGTTGCCGGTGCTGGTTGGGCAACGGTTATCTCTCAACTACTTGCTGCAATATTGTGCTGTGTTTACCTGTGGCAAACGGTTGAGCAACTGCATCTTTCGGCAGAAGACTTTCGCCCCGTTTCCGGTGAACTGCATGAGCATTTGCGCATGAGCTTACCTATGGCTTTTCAATTTTCTGTAATCGCTTTGGGAACTTTGCTGATTCAGTATTCTTTGAACCTATTAGGTTCTACATCGGTAGCTGCATATTCGGTGGCGCAAAAAATTGAATCTTTAACGATGTTTCCTTTGGTGTCCTTTGGTGTTGCTGTGGGTTTTTTTACCGCGCAGAATATGGGAGCTGGGCTGCATGATCGGGTGCGTCTGGGAGTTAGGCAGACGGCTGTCATCTCGATTATTTTTGGGTGCACCGTGGGGGTATTCATCATTGCTGCTATGCCTTTGCTGGTTGCCGCATTTCTCGGTGCTGGGCACGGTGAAGTGACAGAGCTTGCTCGTCTTTATTTTCTAGTCAGCGTACCTTTATACCCAGCTTTATCGCTTCTTTTTATTTATCGTTTTGCTCTGCAAGCCTTAGGTAATGCGTTTATTCCGACCCTGGCCGGTTTCCTTGAATTGGCTGCCCGCCTGCTGACAGTGCTTTTGATTGTGCCTGCCTTTGGCTATACCGGAGTAGTTGTTGCCAACCCTATGGCATGGATTTTTGCCCTGATTCCCTTAGCTTTTACGTATCGTCGTAGCTTTATCAAGGAGGCAGAAACTGGGTGAAAGTTGCTTCGCTACCTCTGCGGATATAGAGGCATGGAAAGTAAAGATTTTTTAGTTCTCGACAGATAGGAAGAAATGATGAGACAGGTGGCTTTAGTAACAGGTGCGTCGGCGGGTATTGGCTTTCATCTCGCCTCTCATCTTGCCCAGCGCAGCTATGACATTATTGCGGTTGGAGCGTCAGACCGCGTACACCAGGTACCGGAAAAAATTTCTGATGTAGATGTCTATCCGGTTCAAGCAGATCTAACCAAAGATGCTGGTATTGAGGCGCTCTGGGGAGCCTATGAAGAGCTGGGACGTCCGCTGGACGTTGTTGCTCTCAACGCAGGTAAGAGTTTAGGCGGTGCCTTTCACGACACTGACCTTGATGAAGAGCTTTACATGCTCAACCTTAATGTCGTCTCGCAGATAAAGTTAGCTAAGAGGGTAGTGCGTACTATGGCGCAACAGAAAAACGGACACCTTTTGATAACTTCGTCTATGTCGGCCCTTACTCCTACTCCTTTTGAATCTATCTATGGCCCTACTCGAGCCTTTATGTATAGCTTCGCCCAAGGCCTGCGTGAAGAGATGAAAGACTACAATGTCTCGGTAACAGCTCTCTTACCCGGGGCCACGGCAACGGAGTTTCATCACACCGCAAAAATGGATAACACTAAATTTGGTGATAACTCCTGGAAAAATGACCCGGCTGAGGTTGCTCGGCAAGGCATTGAGGGGCTCTTTGCGGGGGCTGACCACGTTATCGGTGGTACTGAAAAAACTCGTAAGGACGCCTTGCGTAAGCGCACTATGAGCGAGGTAGAAAAAGCTCAAGAGTTTGCGCTCTCCAGCCGTCCTAACCTGTAGCAGAAACAGGACTTGGTAACGGGTCTTACCAACCCGCCGTCCTCACCTCAACTTCTATAGCTATGTACCAGAAAACACCGTGATTGAGCGTTGTCTTGGCTCAATCGCGGTGTTTTCTGGTACATACCTTGGGGAGGGGAAGGGCTAGTAACCCAAGGCCCGTTTGAGGGTATCGATGCCCACAGAACCGAGCATCAGCGCCCTGGTGTGGAAGTCTTTATCTGCCACACCTGCTGCTCGAGCAGCATCGCGCAGCTGCAACCACAGGCGCTCACCCACCTTGTAGGACGGAGCCTGCCCCGGCCACCCCAAATAGCGCAGGAACTCAAAACGGCGGTTGCCCTCAGCCATATCTAGGTTCGCCTCAAGGAAAGCGTAGCCGCTCTCAGCGTCCCAAACACCCGGCTCAAGACCCAGCTCAGCAACCCAGCGCTGCGGAATCTCAAAACCACAGTGAACACCAATATCAAAGACTACGCGTGCTGCACGCAGACGCTGGGCGTCCAACATGCCCATACGGTCACCGGGATCAGAGAGGTAACCCAGCTCCTCCATCAGACGCTCAGCATAGAGCGCCCAGCCCTCACCGTGGCCAGAAACCCAGCAGGCAGAAGCCCGCCACTGGTTCAGAGACTCAGCCATAGCGGTTGCGGTAGCAATCTGCAGGTGGTGGCCCGGGGTGCCCTCGTGGTAAACGGTGGAGGTTTCACGCCAGGTGCCAAAAGTGTCCTCACCGGCAGGCACAGACCACCACATGCGTCCGGCTCGGGCAAAATCAGCAGAAGGGCCAGTGTAGTAAATACCGCCCTCCTGAGTGGGGGCAATCATGCACTCCAGGCGGCGCATGGGGCCCTCAATCACGAAGTGCTCCTTAGCGAGGAACTCGAGCGCCTCATCAGAAAGCTTCTGCATCCACGCCTGCAACTCATCGGTACCGTGCAGGGTGCGGGCGGGGTCAGCGTCCAAGATAGCCTTAGCCTCTTCAATGCTGGCGCCAGGCTTAATTTCTTCTGCCACAGCCTGCTGAGCGGCAATAATACGGTCTAGCTCCTCAACACCCCAGGCATAGGTTTCTTCTAGGTCAAGGGCGGTGCCCACAAACTGACGGGAATACAGGGCATAACGTTCGCGGCCCACCCCGTCAGCAACAGGTGCATCGGCGTGCAGGGTGTTGCGCAGGTAGGTCAGCAGACGCCCGTAGCCTGCCTTGGCGGACGCTGCGCCCTCCTTAGCATTTTCGGCGTGGGCAGGCGCCGCAGTGGCAACCTCGTCGGCTAGGGCATCAAAGAAACCGCCGTCTGCGATGTAGGCGGTGACCTGCTCAATAGCGATATCAACCTGGCGCACCGCAGCAACCTTGCCGCACCCGCGTGCTTCTTCAAGGCTTTCGATGTAACCATCAACAGCGGCGCCAACATTGTGCAGGCGGCCAGCAATATTGCCCCAGTCTTCTTCAGTCTCTCGGTTCATCAGATCAAAGACCGAGCGAATCTCTTGAATGGGGGAGGCAATATTGTTAATTTCCCAAGTGCCCAGGCCAGCTTCGTGCAGCTCAAGCTCTAGCCCTAGGCGCTCCTGCATAGCATCAAGGGTGACCCGGTCGACCTCATCGGCTGGCTCAACTTCAGCCAGCTGTGCCAGGGTTTCGCGGATAAGTGCGATACCGGCTGCACTGCCAGAGGGGGAGTAGTCTGCGTACTCGGTCTCATGCCCCTTGCGCCCTTCTAGGGTTGCATAGGCTGGGTCTAGCTCTAGAAGCTTCTCGTAGTAGGCGTTAGCAATCTCGTCGATGCGAGTCTGAGCGCGGTCAGTAGAAAAAATTTCAGGTAAATCAGGGTGTACAGTCATGAGACCTATCTTACAGATACGGAGGAAGCAAAGAGGCCTGGCTTGAGGGTTGTTACATGAAGAGTAGCCACCGGGCTACGTAAGTATATGACTACTGCTGGCACCCCGGATTGATTGTAGTTGTAGGAGGGAAGTGGGGAGGTGAAGCGAAATGGCTTACCCAAGAGTAACTGAGCTACTAGCATATTGTAGAAGGCGGGCATCGTGGGTAGCTATCACAGCAATACCTCCTTTATCGCAATGCTCTTGAACGAAGCTGATAACTCTTTGCGTATTGTCATCGTCAAGTGCTGCTGTAGGCTCGTCGAGCAGGACCAGAGGGGTATCTCGTAAAGCGAGTCTGATGAGACCCACTCTTTGTTGTTCACCTCCGCTGAGCTGGTATACAGGTTTATCCAAAAAGCTGTAATCAAGGTCGAAGTGAGCGAAGGTGGCTTCTGCTCGAGCTTGGTCTTTCTTTACTTCGTATCCGGCTAGATCTAAGTTTTTGCGAACTGTCCAGGAAGCTACCAATCCAGAGTTCTGAAAAGCTAAACTAACAGTTTTTCTTAAGAAATTTTGTTTGGCTTTTCCTTTGAGCTTTGAGGGGTTGATACCATTGAAATCGATGGTTCCAGCAGACGGCTTTTCCAGAGAACCTAGGCATTGCAACAGAGTTGTTTTACCGGAGCCACTGTGTCCGCAAAGCGCTATGAAGTCACCTGATTCTGCGTTGAGATTGAGGTTTTCCCATAGGGTGCGTTCAGAGAAACTATAGCGGAGGCCTGATAACGTGAGTGAGTTTTTGTCTTTCATAGGAATCCCTGGGTTTAAGAAAATTCGAGCGCGAATCTAGATAGCGTACGTTCTAAATATTTAAGTGTAAGAATCGCTGTGGAAAATGAGGCAATCACCATTGCTACAGCGGTCACTAGAATTAGTGTGAAGGGGAGCATTGTTGTTGCTGCTATAAGAGAAATTGGGATGACCGCCAAGAAAATATTTTTTATTAAAAAATTCCCATAAGTTTCTACAAAGCTAGCTCCAGATGTACGTAGTAGAAAAATTGCTGCACGATTCCTTGCTTGGTAAATTATGGCCATTATAGTATTCCCTAAAAGAAGCGCGCTGAGGGCAACAAAGGTTCCTAATAGAGAAATATTAAAATCTATTTTTCTATCAGTGGCTGCAAGGTCTGAATTTTGAGCTGTGTACTCATACCCGATTACTGCGTATTCCAAACCTGCCTCGTATACAGCTTTCTTGAGTGCCGTATCTTTGAAAACAACCCCATATTCCCCAACGGCTTGTGGGGGGATAATATGGTTCGATGAATGACTAACTATTATCACCGGATTTTCGGCGTACATTGTTGAAGGTAAATTGTAACTGAGGAGTGGTAGTATTCCTGTTTCAATACCGCTGTAGATTTTTATATTCGTTGTTGAATGAAAATTTCCTCCCATTTCTTGTTGAAAATCTGCCCAGTTTTTAACCTGAGTTATAATTTCAGTCTCATGCTGGGAGTATTTTTGCGGTATAACAACAGCTATCGTTGATTCTTCTTGGGCAGTACTAGCCACCTTGTCAAGCAGAGAACTATCAAGCTGAGTGAAAGTCCTCATGTAGTTAGGGTTAGCCAATAGAATATTATCTGAGGCAGATAACGGGGAATCAGGCAAAGGGTTTTTGCTAACAAGATAGCTGGCCTGGTCTGCTTCAAGTTGTGCAAACATGTTGCCAAGTTGCTCCTTCGCTACATCAGCCTGGGAAGATAGAAGGGCATAGCCTAAGATGGGCTGCACCAAATCTGTATGCTCGTTACGCAGAGTGTCGGCGTATGACTCATTCATATTCTCATTTTTTAGGGTAAGCGTATTGGAGATACTTACCATGGAGCCTAGAAAAGCAACAAGGACGAGAATGCTAGAAAGAGCTCCCAGTAGAGTCAAAGGCCGTCTACCCTTATTGAGTGCCCCGAGTGAGTATTTGGCAGTCCAGGCACGAATAATCACAATACTAATTATCAATGTGCTGGTAAGGATAATTCCCTGTTGAATTGCGATAATGCCTATACTGTTTAGTCTATACCCATCTGCAGATAACAAACTATAGAGAGCTAGGAAAATATTGCTTACAACTAATGGGAAATATACTGGCAGTAGAAGTGCCCCTATTTCTCTTAGGGAAACGGATAGGGGAAGTTCACCTGCGGTGGTGCGGACTGAGACTATAGCGAGTCTAACGCTCTGTAGCTGGCACAAAGATAGAAGAAGGCAGAGTAGCAGAATGGCTAGTGCCGTTGCCCAGCCGTCACCAACAAGGAAGAAAACCCATAAAACATAACCCGGTTTAGAGTGCACGCTTGTGCTGGTAATTCCAAGCTGGCTAAGAGCATCCACTGCTACTTGAGAGTCTTGCGAAGCGCCATCAATGAGATAGGTTCCTGTAAGTTGATCACGAGTTAAGTGTTCTCCAGGGTAGAGGCGCGAAGGGTACTTGTCGCTGAAGGTTGGGAAAAACTCTGTATCGAGATTACCGATTACTGTTTCTGGGTTTCCTGATATTAGGTAATAGTCGGTTGATCTAGTATCATTAGCCAAAGAGACTGAGGTCTTGAGGCTTATTGAAAAGTAGGAAACCACCCCACACCCACCAACTAGACAACGAGGCTTATTCAAAAGAGCTCACCAAGCTACACGAGCCATACCACCCGACCTGCTGCCCCTCTCACCCCGGTCCCTAAGGATCACTAGGTGATTTGTGTCAGACTCGTGTCATTGGCTCGATGAAGCAT
>JAUMUH010000001.1 GCA_030530765.1 Rothia sp. (in: high G+C Gram-positive bacteria) | reverse complement strand
AAGGTTTGCAGTAGCTTTAGGTCCTACCCCCAAACCAAGATCAAGTTGTGCATTCGCATCATTGTCGAAAGTTACTCCAAACGAACCGCAGATCCCGTAACAGGCTTCCAATCTGACTGTCCAACCTGCTTTTCCTGTCGGGTCGAAGTTGTTCACTGGGTCCCCGCCAGCATACCCATACCGGTTAGCATTTACTGGGTCCAACGGGGCGTCCAAAGAATCCTGCTGAACCCACACGCCCTGACGCGGGTCATACCAGCGCACACCGAATAGGAAGCGCCCGGTTCCGCCACGATCTACCAAACCAAACCTATAACGGAAGGGGTCAAACACATCACGCGGCACCACCGTCACCTTCTCATCACGCGCCCCATAAGGATCAAACTCCTTATACGTCGACGAAGACCCGTCATCTTTCACCAAGCGGATGTCCGAATCCACCGGGTCAGAAATATACATGTGAACACTCTTACGATCCATATCCCGCAGGAACAGAGGATTACCTGTCACCGGGTCATGCTCAACATAGGCAACAGCACCATCATGGCGAATCTTCTCAATCAACGGATTACCGTATCGGTCAGATAAACCATGTGTATACACAAACGTTCCATCCCGAGAAGACTCCTGAGCCATCAACTGCTTCTGCGTCATGCCCACAAAAGTATTCTTAGTAGTATTAGACCCGTTCTTCAAGGAAGAAGAAACATTCTGATTTACCGAATTGTACACTAAATCAGCCGTATCAGAAGACACAAGGTTTCCGTCAGCATCATAAACCCAGTTGTCGCTGGTCACCTGATTCTGTGCGTTATAGGTATCAGCGCTAGTCACAACCTGACCATAACCATTAGTCTGAACCGTCTTGGTCTTATTACCGCGAGCATCATACGTGTACTCGTACTTACCCTCCGGGCTACCGGGGGTATCAACCGTCAAAAGTCTACCGGCAGCATCATAGGTATAAGAAGTCACAAACCCAGTACCAGCAATAGGATTAGCCGTGTACATCGCCTGAATCTTATCCACCGAAATCTTAGAATCTACAGGGCACTGACGTGGATCCACGCCAGGAACATAGCAGTATCGCTTCTCTGACAGGGTAGCAACACCATCAGGATTATCTGAAGTAACCGGGGCGCTCTTAGTCTTTTGCACCCGCTCATACCTCAAATTACCTGAGCGGTCATACTCAGAATGCTTCCAAACCTCCCAGTTCTTAGCACCCGTATTACCGTCAGCCCCATACCAGGTATCAGTACGGCGTCCTCGGTCATCGGTGGCGAACTTGATGGTCTTCTTAACCCCCGCCTCAGCGTAGTTCACGCTATCAAGCGTTCCACCGGCAGTGTAGTTATAAGTATTGACTAATCCATCAATACTTTTAGAAATCAACTTACCTTCTCGGTCGTACTTATAACCAATGGTCGTAGTCTGAGCTTTCTCACTGCCAACAGCACTCTGAGCAATTACCTGTGAGGTCACTTCACCGCGGCTACTATAAGTGTAATTTGTCTTCTGAGTCTGTACTCCGCCGGACCAGCTCGTCACCGAAGTGACTCGCCCCAGCTTGTCATACGTTGTATCCTGAACAGCATCAGCGTTAGCAGAACCCTTAGGGTAAGAAGCTACCCTGGTTACTAGTGTTGTATTACCCTCATAAGTGTATTTAACAACCCCTGCCCGCCTAGTAGTCTTACTAGTCAAGCGCCCCAAATCATCATAGATATAGGATTCAGCCGTAATAGACCCCCCACGTGCAGGAACCACCTTACTCAATAAAGCATCTGCGGTGTATTCGTATCTAGTAGGGTTCCCCGCGTTGCCCGGTGCCAAAGCAAAGGCAGGGGTACCGTTGGGGTTATATCCCACTTCAGCAGTAGCAGATAAGGCATTAGTAGATGTTGCAAGAGCACCTGATGCCGCATATGTATAGACGCTCTTATTTCCTCGAGCATCAGTAGAAGAGGACGGTGAATATTTGGTGTTATCCGCCATGTTAGAGTAATCGAAATTGCTCTTTTCCCCATTCGCACCGGTAGCCTGCGTTAGGGAGTTGTCATTATTCGCCCCATAATCATAGGTCTGTGTGCCAGCAGTAGCACCCAGCCCTGAAGTGTAAGAGCCGATATTCATCTGCGGTGTATAGGTGGCAGAGCGCACACGACCATCAGCATCAACAACCGAGGCAATCCTCTGACCACTAGGGGTAAGAGTATAGGCAGTATGCGCCCCAGCCGCTACGGCAACCTTTGGGTCAGTGTTAGCCCCAGCTACTAGCGTCTTACTACCGTCTGTGTAGTCAAAACGTGTAATTGCCTCAACCGTTGGGGCTTCGGCCGTACCTGGGGTGGCGATCTGCGTGACACGATTCTTAGCATCATAGCTAATCTTGGTATACCCGCCACCGGCAGTAGAAACCTTGACGATACGCCCTACAGAATCGTACTCAATAGTGGTCTTTAGCCCGCGAGGGTTCGTTAAGGCGGTATACCTGCCATTAGCGCTATCAAGCTTCCATGAGAGCTTTAGGGAACTTTGACTAGTGCCAGAACCGATAGTATCCCCTGCAGAACCTGGAATCATGAAGGTGTTCCGGGCTGCAGCGGGGCCCTGCCAGCCGCTCTGCTCTGTAGGTAGCCCCTGAGCACTACTGAGCTTTGTCTCGTTGCCGTTGCGGTCCACTACTTTCTGCGGGTAACCATTGAGAGAGAAATAGGTAGTAGAAGCTGCATCCCAGGTTAATAACTTATAGTTCTCTGCCGTTTTGGTGAGAGTATAGCGTTTACCAGCCGGTGCGGTGTAGCTCCCAGGGGCTGCTGGGTTAGGGGTAAAAACCACTCGCTCACCGCTAGCTGTTATCAAAAGGATAGTCTTATTTTCAGCAAAGAGGTGACCCGCCCCAAGACCGGTAACACGCCAGTTATTACGGGTACCCGCACCAGTAGTTATAGGAGTAAGGGAGTTATGTGCAAAAGAAATACCATTGACATTCATACTGGTCAGTAGGTTACCTGTGCCCACGTCCAGCGAACCACTGACACCTGCGCCAAGCTGAATCTTCAGGGTAGTAGCAGCTGGCCTTTGACCAGTTGAAGTATTTTCTTTGACTTGGTTTGCAGTGGGTAAGTCCACTGCATAAGCAGCTGGTGCAATGATAGTGCCACAGCTCAGTAACAGAGCTACCAGTAGTGAAGCGCCTTTGAAAGTTTTACGGTTCATAGCTTTTAGTACCCCACATTCTGGTGATAGCGGTATAAGAAAGCACACACAGCGTGCCGGCTGGTAGCCTCAAGAGGCTGGTAACTGCCATTAGCCCAGCCGGTGGTGATGTTCATATCTCTGAGCCAACTAATCTCTTTGTAAAATTCTTCAGCTGGTAGAACATCTGTGAAGTATGAGATAACCGGAGGGGTGTAGTGGGGTTCACCTGCCATACGGTAGAGAAAAGCAGCCAGGGCATTGCGCTCCAGCACTTTTGTAGGACGAAAAGTTTTGTCCCAATAGCCAGAGGTAATACCTTGCTCAACTAACCAATTAATCTCTTTGTAGTAGAGGTGGGTGGCAGGAACGTCCGAGAAATAAGATTTGGCAGGTGGGGTGTATGAGGGTTTGCTCCGGTAGGCATAAACTGCACGGGCAAAGGTTTGCCGGTCAACTGGTTCATTGGGTCTGAAACTGCCATCGGGGTATCCGATGATGAGGTTATTTTTGGTAGCCCAGGTTACTTCAGTATAGAAGAGACTACCGGGGCGCACGTCAGCGTAAGTCACGGCGTGGGCGGGGGTAAAAGCTACTGTTAAAGCGCCTAGGGGTGCAGCAGCTAGAAGGGTACGGCGAGGGAGCATGGGGGAATCCTTCTACTCACATAAGTGGTCTAAGACACTCTTACTCTACAAGGTTTCTTCACCCCTAGATAGACTCCGTGCAAAATTTATTTAATTTTTTTAAAATTACCCAGGTGCACAGCCCCCGCCCGTTGGGCGCTCCCCACCATCGAATACAACCTTAGCTGAGGACGTTCACCCGCAGGGGGTAGCGGTAGACCTCACCCTTGTTGGCTCGGACTGCCGCAACGATATGGAAAATGATGGTCACAAGCCAGCCAGCGCACATGATGGGGACGGTCACGATAGCACCAATCCCCAGAGTAATGAGGGTTACAACCCAGGCTGCTAGGTTTATCAGCCACATGGCCAGGTTAAAGTTGAACGCGCCAGCCGCTGCCACCCGCACCACCTCGTAGCCGGGGCGGTCCTTGTACAGCAGCCAGAAAATGAGCGGCCCCAGAAAACCCGCAAACGAAACAGTCAGCAACAGCCCCAGCAGACCAGAGAGGTGGGCGAAGGTTGCCTTATTGTGAAGCTCCTCAGGGCGAGGCTGGTAAGGGGGCTGCTGCGGGTAACCGTACTGCATCATCTTCTCCTGTATGTGTATGTGTCTACCTCTATCCTATGTAGAAATTCTTTGCTGGTTGTAAAATAAGCCCAAAAATTTCAATACTCGGTACGGTCTGGGTAGGTTGCAGAGTAGGATGGTTTTATGCGTGAACTACAGGCTCAGATCATTGAAGAACTGGGCGTTAAGCCTACTATCGACCCCACCGAAGAGGTGCGCAGGCGCGTGCAATTTCTGGTGGACTACCTCAAGGCCACCGGCACCAGCGGGTTCGTGCTGGGTATCTCGGGCGGTCTTGACTCCACCCTGGCAGGGCGGCTCTGCCAGCTGGCTGTTGAGGAGCTAGAACTTGAGGGTATTACCGCCGAATTTATTGCCGTGCGGCTACCCTACAAGGTGCAGGCAGATGAAGATGACGCCCAGGCGGCTCTGCGCTTTATCATGCCCCAGCAAACCGTCACCTACAACATCGCCGCCGCCGTGGACGGCTTTGAGTCTGCTTTTGAGCAGGCAACCGAGCAGGCTATCTCTGACTTCAACAAGGGCAACGTCAAGGCACGTGCCCGCATGATCGCCCAGTATGCCCTTGCCGGTGAGAAGAACCTGCTGGTGGTTGGCACCGACCACGGCGCTGAGGCTGTGACCGGTTTCTTTACCAAGTTTGGGGACGGCGGGGCGGACGTCATGCCCCTGCATGGCTTGAATAAGCGGCAGAACCGCGAGCTGCTTAAGGTGCTGGGCGCTGAGCCTGCCCTCTGGCAGAAGGTGCCCACCGCTGATTTGCTGGACGGCAAGCCGGGGCGCACCGATGAGGACGAACTGGGCGTCACCTACGACCAGATTGACGACTACCTTGAGGGTAAAGAGATTGATCCGGCGGCTGCTGAGAACATTGAGGGGCGGTTCTTGCGCTCCCGCCATAAGCGCACCACCCCGGTCACTATCTTCGACTCCTGGTACAAGTAGACGCTAACCCCCGCCGTCCTCTGCTGGTTTGCCTTACATCTGTCTGTTTGCCTTCAGTTTGTCGTAAGGCATTCAGACAGATGTAAGGCAAACGCTTTTTAGAGGGTGTAGAAGCCCTCAATGGCGCGGGTCAGGTGCGCCATGTCAGCGACGGTGACCAGCTCGCGGGCTGAGTGCATAGAGAGCAACCCAACACCGACGTCCACGGTGCGCATACCCAGGCGGGTGGCAGTGATAGGGCCAATGGTGGATCCACAAGGCACGTTGTTGTTAGAAACAAACTGCTGGTAGGGCACACCGGCCTTAGCACACGCCTGGGCAAAAACCCCGGCACCCACCGCGTCGGTGGCGTAGCGCTGGTTGGCGTTGATCTTCAGCAGAGGCCCGCCACCGGGTAGGGGGCGCACGGTGGGGTCGTGGTGACCCGCGTAGTTGGGGTGAACCAGGTGCCCGGCGTCCGATGAAAGGCAGACCGATTCGGCAACCTGGCGGCGGTAGTCAGCGGGGCTGTCTCCGCGTGCCTCAGCAAGCCGCACCAGGACGTCCTCAAGGAAGGACCCGGCTGCACCAGAGCGGGATTCTGAGCCAATTTCTTCATGGTCAAAGGCAGCCAGCATGAGGGTCTGTTCCCCCGCTACCCCACCGGCAGCTGCACGCTGCAGGGCGGTTAGACCGGCGTGAACAGACGAAAGATTATCGAGCCTGCCGGAGGCAAAGAGCTCCTGGTTTTCGCCAAAGATCTGCGGGGTTTGGGCGTCCGCGAAAAAGAGATCATAGCCCACAATGGCAGCAGCATCTACTGCCCCGCCCTCAGCACGTTCAGCGAGGTATGCCAGCACGTCGCCGGTGGAGTCACCAAAACCCCAGACCGGGTAGAGGTTACCCTGCTTGTCGAGTTTCAGCCCGTTGTTGGCGTCCCGCTCCAGGTGGATAGCGAGCTGGGGGACGCGGGCAATCGGCTCGGTTGCTACCAGGCGGGTTTCAAGCTGCCCGTCAATCAGCACGGTCAAGCGCCCTGCCAGGCGCAGTTCACGGTCAAGCCAGGAGTTGAGCAGGGGCCCGCCGTAGATTTCAACACCTACCTGGTTCCAGGTGAGGGCGCGCACCGATGACTTAGGTTTGACCTTGAAACCGGGTGAGTCAGTGTGTGCTCCCAGTACCCGGTAGCTGCGGTGGCAGGTGCTGCCTGCCCAGGCTATGATGGCGCCATCACGCAGCACAAAGTGCTTGCCGATGGCAGCGCTTGCAGGCCAGGAGGTGCCCTCGTCCAGCTGGGTAAAGCCGGACGCTTCTAGTCGGCGGGCTGCCTCAGCGGCAGCATGGTAGGAGGTTGGGGACGCCGCAACAAAAGCAGCCAGGTCTTGAATGTTCTCTCTAGGGTCAAGGTCGGTAGTCATAGGTCACATTCTAGTCAAGCTGCTAACCCCGCGTGAAACCTCTAGGGGGTCTTCACCCAAACCTGCGCCGTCCGCACCCGCTCTATGCCGCGCTTTTTGGCAGCCCAGAGCACTACCAGCACAAAAACACCCTGGGTCAGCACCGAGGAAACCAAACTGCCCCAGGTAGAACCGCCCTGCACAAAGGGGTCAGCCAGCCCATAAATACCGAGAGTCATTGCCACCAGGTTATTCACGATATGCAGGGCAATGGCGGCCTCTAGCCCGCCGGTGCGCCAGGTGACAAAGCCGGCGGCAAGACCCATCACCAGTATAGAAAGTTGCGCCCATAGGTCATAAGCGTGCCCCAGCATAAAGAGCGGGGCGGGCAGCACAATCGCCCAGGCGGGGTGTTTCAACCAGCGCCCCAGGGTCTGTATGAGATAGCCGCGAAAGACCAGCTCCTCAGCGTATGCCTGAAAGGGCACAATCAGGGCAACCAGTACCAGCAGAAGAATAAGCTTGGTGCCAGATGCTGTGGGTGAGGCTACCAGCTGGCTGCCCAGGGCAAAGTCCAGACCAAAAGGGAGCACCACAAAGAACAGGGCAGCAATACCCAGGCACATCAGCAGCCAACCCCAGCGCATACGACCCGCCACCGAGTGAACCAAGCCCCAGGGTCTCGGGCCCATGATGATGCGCGCCAGCCACATTGCCGGGAACATCAGTGCCACCGACCCAAACACATAAGCGAACATAACCGGTGATTCCAGGGCGGCGCTCTGAATAGTCTGCAAGGTTCCCAGCACCCCGCTGTTGATGGCAGGGTCAAGGTCAGAGAAGAGTGCAACAAAAAGTAGCACGGTGACCAGCAGGCTCAGCACCAGGTAAACCGGCGCCGCGATTGCCAGCTCTACCAGGGGCGTCCACCAGCGGTTCTTAGGGTCAGCCAGCGCCAGGCGGTGATAGCCCAGCTGCTGGGTTTCGGCACGGTAGCCCGGGCGCCAACCCGGCGGTGGCACCTGCCCGTAGGCGGGGGCGGACGGCGCCACTGAAGCTGCCGGGTCAAAAGCGGGCTGGGGGCCACCTAGCTGCTGGTCAGCTGGTATTTCAAACGCAGGCTGCTTCTGCCAGGGGATGTTACTGTTCTGCTGGTCAGTCATGCCCTTAACTCTAGTCAAGAAACTCACCGTCACAGAGCAGAAAGCAGGCGCAAGCGCCAAAAATCGGGGGTAGGCTAGATATAAACACACTGAAAGGCACACTGTGGCACTGAAATTTAACGTACCCCCTAACTGGCCCACCCCTCCTAGCCCTGATTGGCGCCCCGCGCCCGGCTGGCAGCCTGACCCCGCCTGGGGCCCTGCCCCCGCAGGCTGGAATTTCTGGGTTGAAGATGACCAAGCCAATACCGACCAGCCCAGCCAGGCTGAGCAGGCAGACTCAACTACCCCCGCAAAAAGCACCTCTACAGACAGCACTGCGGCAGAGGGCACCCCAGAGGGCGACTCCCCTATAGGCACCCCGGCAGGTGATGCTCCGGCAGAAAGCACCCCGCCCCAGACCCAGCTTCCAGGCGGCGAAAACCCGGTGCCACCCACCGTCCCCCTGACCC
This sequence comes from Rothia sp. (in: high G+C Gram-positive bacteria), assembly GCA_030530765.1. Lineage (GTDB taxonomy): Bacteria > Actinomycetota > Actinomycetes > Actinomycetales > Micrococcaceae > Rothia. Next base: position 58,937 of record JAUMUH010000001.1, on the reverse strand, counting down.
CGGCAGCTAACCCCTACGAAGCTGCCCCCACCGTCCCGCTGGCACCCCTAGCAACACCGTCTACCACCAACGGATTTGAAGGTAACTACGCAGGCAGCCCCAACTATTACCCGGCAGCCAACTACAGCCCGGGCACCGCCCCAGCCCCCAAGAGCAACAAGAAACTAATCTTTGGCATCATCGGCGGTATTCTGGCGCTTCTGCTCATCCTGATTCTCGCCCTCGCCTTTGTGCTGCGCGGCGCATTTTCTGATAGCTCTAGCTCTACCAGCAGTAGTAGCCGTAGTTCCTCTAGTAGCAGTGATGCCCTAGATGCGCCCAAGAGCAGCGAATACACCACCGGTGGCACAGCTGATGCCCCGGTTTACAGCGGCTCTGGCGATCAGGTCATTGACATTGAAAAGCCCGGTGGGAAAGACAGTATCGTCTGGCTTGAATACAGCTTCACCGGCGAGGACGACTTCTCCAGTTTCTATATCAAATCTCTCGATGCCGAGGCGATGGCCAACCTGAGCATCTCCGAATTTGAATTCGGTCAAGAGTTAAGTGGCTCCTACTGGCTAGATACTTACCTTTTCGAGCCAGAAGAACGCACGGTTGCTCTTGAAATAGAAGCAGAAGGTGATTGGACCATAACCCTGCGCAGCGCTGACTCCGCCCCTCTGTTTAAGAGCGGGGATACTCTCAAAGGTGACAGCAACACCGCCTTCCGAGTAGAGGGCAAGGATGCCATCACCGTTGACGCAACCTTCACCGCCAAGGACAAATTCGGTGCGGACCTCACCGTTTACGCCAGCTCCAAGGATGATAAGTCCGCGCTGATGCGCACTGAGCAGTCTAAGTTCAAAGGCAACTTCGAGATACCAGCAGACACCCAGTATGTGTCGGTACAGCCCTACAACGGTGATTGGCAGCTGACCGCCAAGTAAAACAGCACACCGATACATTAGGACGCCGCACCCCACCTGCCCGGCAGCAGGCACAGAAGGTGCGGCGTCCTTGCTATTGTGTTACCTACCGGCCCTGCAAAGGAGCAACCTCGCGGTAGCGCCAGATGGCAACCAGCCACATCAGCACCAGCATAGTTAAGGCAACCATAGGCAGGGCTGAAACTAGCAGGGCTGAGCTGCTGAGCTCATCAAGGTTATGGGTGTGCGGATCAAGTTTAATAGCCAACTTCATGGGCCCGTAAACGAGCCCGGCAACCCCCACCAGCGCCAGCCCAGCAGCACCCCACAGCACCGGGCGCGAGCACCTAGCAAAGAACACCGGGAAAGCATCAAACACAAGCGCCGCCAAGAAAACCGGCAACCAGATAAAGTGGTGGGACCACGAAATTGGGGAGATCGCAAGCATCAAAAAAGCGTTAAGAGAAATCTCTGAAAAAACCATGCCCCGGCGGTACAAGGCAGGGATGGCGGCGGCAGTACCCACAAAGAGCAGGGCAATTACAGCATAGCGGGCAACTGACAGGGCAGTACCAGCTTCTAGCCCCAAGTGCAGGAGAGTGCCCTGCACCGAAATATTATCGACATAACCTATATTGCCCACCCGAGAAGGGTCAGATACGGCAAAAAACCAGAAATCGTAAAACTCCTGGCGCATGAAAAGAAAACCGGCAGCAACCGTTGCCGCAAAGGTGGCACCCAAGGTCACAACGCCTTTGATGTCCTTACGCATCAGCAGAATAAGACCAAAGGCAAGCGGGGTCAGCTTAATGCCACCTGCAATACCGATGAGCACACCCCGGGGCACCCTGGTCGCCGGGCGCAAGAGGTCAATCATCACCAGCAGAAAAATGAGCGGGTTAATCTGCCCCAGCTCAATCCCCCGGTCCCAGGGAGCAGCAATAGTTATCAGGGTAGCCAGCAGCACCACAAGAGTGTAGCTACCTAAAAAGGCCTCCCCCGGCACCCTCATGCCACGAGCACGCGCATAGTTGAGCACCAAAACCCCCACCCAAAGGGCAGCCACCAGCGCCAAGACAGTCATTGCCCCGGTACCTGCCCACAGCGGAAGAACAGCGAAAGGAGCAAAAACCATCACGGCAAAAGGCGGGTAGGTGAAGGGCAGAGTAAACGGCTGACCGTTTTCTAGGTGATAATCATAGAGACCCTTGCCAGGGTGCAGGTCGCCAAAAACTACACCTGCGCCACTACGGTAAACCTCAAAATCCTGCCCAAAAACCACCATCGACGTGTGAAAATGGTCGCGGGCTATATAGATAAACCAGCACACCGCCAGCACCAAGAAAACCCAGTGCCGCCCACGCAGCGGCTGATTTACAGTAAAAGTAGCCACGCGCTTACTCACCTGCAGACGCAGAACCGCTACCCGCGCCGTCCTTCTTCACCGCCACCAGGTGACTGCCACGCCGCCGCTTCTGACGGCGCGTGCTACCCTGCTTCTTCTCTTTCTTTGGCAGGGCCGCAATCCGCAAGGCTAACTCTAGCACCAGTAATCCAAGAGCCAGATAGTAGACATAGACAGACGGGTAAAAGTAGTAGAGGCTGGCGGTCATACCCACCACCGTGGCAGCCAGCAACACCACAGCAAAAGCCAGAATCACAATGTGGCCCAGGGGGTAGCGGCTACCCTCAACCGTGCGCCACGAAATATACACCGCCATCAGAGCAAACAACACCGGGAAGAAAACCTGACCAGAAAAAGCCATAGCATCATTGGTGTACCGAAAAAGCGCTAGTGCCTGCACAATGGCGGTGGTAGCGAGCAAGAGAGAAGCTGGCAATGATTTCATGACTCACCACTCTACCGGGTGATGTGAGGCTTCTAAAGCTACAGCCTTAGAGGGTGAAAAAGTAGGTCAACACCGCAATGGTAAAGACGGTACCTGCCGCCAGGGCACAGGCGAACTCCACCACCATGCCCACCCCCATTGACTTGAGGGCGGCACCGGTGTTAGCCAGGGCAGCACCGTAATCCCCACGGCTGCGGAACGCCTCACTAGCCAGTAGCGCCACACCAAACCCTATAAAGAGCCCCACCACCGGGATCACAAACATGCCAATGACCGCGCCCAGGGCGCCCCACAGAATTGACCGGTTAGGGATCTGCCGCTTCTTCATAGTGCGCCCGGTCAGCACGGCCTGAGCCAACATACCAGCAATAACTAGCACCCCGCCAAGACCCAGCGCCCACCAACCCTCGGGGCTGCGCACGACCAGCCCCCACAGGGCAATACCACCGAGCACCGCAAAGGAGCCGGGGAACACCGGGTAAATAATGCCAAAACAGCCAAGGCCGATTAATAGGGCAGCAATGATAGTCACGGTAATAATCATGGGCTTAACTCTACTCGCGACTTGGGCCACCGGGCAGGACGGCGGGGTGAGAAGTGAGGCCAGGTAAGCCAGCACGTATAATCGGTATAGCACATACTGATTTTTGGAGTGGTAATGACCGGGCAAGCAGACAACGCAGGCGTATCAAACCCAAGAAAACCCCAGGACGGAGGGGCGCACCTCAAGGCCGCCGGTGGCAACTTTGGTCTGGGCCAGGGACGCCGTGAAACCCTAACACTGGGTCAGAGGCCGGTGGATGCGCCTGGCTCCCCCATCAGTGGCAAGCAGGCTAGAGATCTCGCCAGCGGCAGGGCAACCTGGCACCGTAAGGCCTCCAAGCCGGTGAGTCTCTGGATTTTTGCCCTCTTTGCGGTACTAATGACCCACCGCTGGATACCTAACTCCATTTGGCTCATGGTTCATATGGTGACCCTGGGGCTGATTACCAACTCCATTTTGGTGTGGGGCCAGCACTTCACCGAGGCGCTGCTGAAAAACCGGCTGCCTGATACCGCCCGCCCGGTGCAGCTGGCACGTATTTACAGCCTGAATGCCTCCATGCTTGTGCTCATGGTGGGCGTGGTTTTTCACCTCTACCCGCTCACCCTCATCGGCTCCATTGGTGTAGGTGGCGTAGTTGCCTGGCACGGCCTTGCCCTGCTGGCCCAGCTGCGCCAGGCGCTACCTGTCCGCTTTAGTGCAACGGTCAAGTACTACATCGCTGCCGCCTGGCTGCTACCGCTGGGTGCCACCTTCGGCGCTATTTTGGCGCACGACGGCACCAGTGCCAGCTGGCAGGGGCGGCTACTGCTAGCCCACGAGACGGTCAATGTTCTGGGCTTTGTGGGGCTGACCGTGGTTGGCACGCTCATGACACTCTGGCCCACTATGCTGCGCACCAAGATGATCGCTAGCGCCGTGCAGGATTCTCTGCGAGCGCTCACCGTCATGTGCACGGGTCTAGCGGTAACACTGGCAGGAGCACTGCTGGGTGTGAACCTGCTGGCGGGTGCGGGCTTGCTCATCTACACTGCCGGGTTGCTGCTGGTTGCGGTGCTGCTGGTGCGCACCTGCTCCCAGAAGAAACCCACAGAGTTTGCACCCATGTCGGTGGCTGCCGGTTTTTCCTGGCTGATTCTTGGGGTGCTGGCAACCGCCTATCTAGTCTTTACGGTGCCTTTTGATGAGCTGAATCTGCGGCCGCTCACCCCGGTTTTGGTGGTGGGTTTCTTGGTGCAGATGCTGCTGGGTGCTATGAGTTACCTGCTGCCTGCCCGTATGGGTGGTGGCCCTAAGGCGGTGCGTTCTGCCAATGAGGAGTTCAACCGTTTTGCCGCCGGGCGCGTCACCATTGCTAACCTGTGCCTGGCAATTTTTGCCCTGCCACCAAGCGTTACCGAGTCTATGGTGCGCACGCTGGTGTCTTTGCTGGGTGCTTTTACCCTCTTTGCTTTTGTGCCGCTGATGCTGCGCGGGGTGAAGAGGTCGGTGCAGGTGCGTAAAGAAATGATTCAGGCGCGGGCCCGCGGCGAGGCTCCTACCCCAGACCCGCAGACTCTCACCCCGGCTCGTCCCGCCCATCTGCGCAACACCCTGGTGGGGGCGCTGGCGGTGCTGCTGGCTGTTACCGGCGGCATTGCTGCTGACCCGGCGTCCTTGGGGTTGAGCTTTAACCGCAGCGCCACCGCAGGGGGCACAGGGCAAACCACCACTATCTCGGTTGAAGCAACCAGCGATATGCGCTTTACCCCCGACACCGTTGAAGTGCCGCTGGGCAACCGCCTGGTTATTGAGGTGACTAACAAAGACCCCCAGAACGTACACGACCTAACCTTCGCTAACGGCACCTCCACCGGCAGAATCGACCCGGGCGCCACCAAGACCGTGGAGGTCGGCGTCATCACCGGTAACCTTGACGGCTGGTGCTCTGTGGTGGGGCATCGGGCTATGGGCATGGTCTTTAGCGTCACCACCACCGGCACTCTGGAAAACAGCCACGCCGGGCACAGCTCATCTAGCGGGCAGGACGCCGCCGCGGCAGCTGGCAGCGCAGCCCTAGCGCCTGCCTCCATAGACCTGAAGGGTGACCTACCCGAGGGTTTTGAGGCGCGCTCTGCCATACTTGAACCTGTTGAAGCAGGTGAGGTTGAAAACGGGGTGACCGTCCACCGTAAGACCCTAGAGGTGCAGGAGCTAGAGCGCAATATCGCCCCCGGCGTTACCCTCAACGCCTGGACCTTCGGCGACAACTACATGGGCCCCACCCTGCACGGCAAGGTAGGTGACATCTTTGAAATTACCCTGGTCAACAATGGCTTCATGGGGCACTCGGTAGACTTCCACGCAGGTACCGTCTCACCCGATGAGGTCATGCGCACTATCGCGCCCGGCGAGTCCCTGGTCTACCGGTTTGAGGCGGTTTCTAGCGGTATCTGGCTCTACCACTGCTCCACAGCGCCCATGAGCACCCACCTGGCAGCCGGCATGTTTGGCGCGGTGGTCATTGACCCGCCGTCCTTACCGCAGGTTGACCGCGAATACCTGCTGGTGCAAAATGACGTCTACCTGACCCAGGTAACTAACAATGAAAATGGAGACATCTTAACGGACGTCTCACCCGAAGCCATTGCCGCAGGCACCCCCAGCCTCACCCTCTTCAATGGGCACGCCACCCAGTACGTCACCCAGCCGCTGACCGCCAAGACCGGCGAGCGGGTGCGCATCTGGGTGCTGGCAGCCGGGCCCAGCGAGGGAACCAGTTTTCACGTGGTGGGCGGGCAGTTCGACACCGTCTACAAGGAGGGCGGCTACCTGCTTGAAAACGGTGTTGACGGGCTAGGTAAGGACGGCGGGGCCGCCCAGGCGCTCGACCTAGCCCCCGCCCAGGGCGGCTTCGTTGAAATGACCTTCACCGAAGCAGGCACCTACACCTTCGTCAACCACAACTTTGCCGCCGCCGAACGCGGGGCACGCGGGCTGATTAAGATCAGCAACTAGCCCGCACCACCGCCCTGCCCTGTGCACGAAATATGCACCAAAAGCACCTTTTCCGGCACAAGCGCCCGAGGGTAAGCTTCATTACCCCTCTCTGCGTTTACCACAACGGTCAAGTAGTCTATTAACCAATGACTTCTGAATCTGACCAGCGAAACCCCCTGCTGCGCGCCGGTGCCGCCCTTCTGGCGCACTGGCAGGTAGTGGGTTCTGCGGTGCTCATGACCGCCGGGGTCACCGGGCTTTCTGCAACCTACCAGGACTATTGTGGGCAAACAGATCTCACCTTTGCCCCCACTGAGCTGCGTGATGACATTGAAGCGGCTGCCAAGGTGGCAGGTATGCGCCCGGGTGTGCTGGCGGCGCAGCTTGAAACCGAGTCCCACTGGGTTAACTCGGCAGAGTCACACGCGGGGGCAAAGGGGCTGGCGCAGTTCACCGATGACACCTGGGAAATTTGGGGGCAGGGCGACATCTCAGACCCTGCCGCCTCCATTGCTGCCCAGGGCCGCTACCTTGCCTACCTTTCTGAGCGCCTGGCACCCTACGCCAAGGACGGGGTGAGCCTGCAGGACGTCGTGCTGGCAGGTTATAACGCCGGGCCGGGCAATGTTGAAGAGCACGGCGGCATCCCGCCCTTCTTTGAGACCCAGAACTATGTGGTCAAAATTGATGAACTCGCTGATAGTAAGTACCAGGTGACCTGCTCCCCCTCACACGAGTTTAAGCAGGAAAAGCTAGTCACGGGCTAGACTTTTGCCTCACACGCAGGACGGCGGGATTCAGCAGGTAAAATTAGCATAGTAAATACTTCTTATTTCTTCCCTCGCAGGAGGTACCCATGACCGACCCCCTCTTTCCCCTCGGCAGCCCCGCCCCCGAAGGTTCCTTCACCGGCAAGGCCTACATGCATCCGCTGGCACCCAGCAAAGAAATGCAGTCGCTCGCCGTCACCTTTGAAGCAGAGGCACGCACCAACTGGCACACCCACGATCTTGGGCAACTCATTGTGGTAACCTCCGGTACCTGCATCTACCAGCTCGAAGGCCAAGAACCCGCCCTGCTGCACCCCGGCGATTCCTTCTTCTTTGAAGCCGGAATCAACCACTGGCACGGCGCCACCGCAGACGGGCCCATGACCCACATCGCCATCACCCCCTTCAACGAGCGCGGCGAGTTCGTCACCTGGGGCGAACCCGTGGATGAAGCAACCTACCGGGGTTAGGGCAGACCAAAACAGGCAGAAAGGACGCCCGCCGCCCACCTTCACATGCAGAAGGTGAGCGGCGACGTCCTTGGTTTTGACCTAGGTGCTGAAGTTTAGCGCTTCTGGTAGAGCGCCTTCTTCTGGAACTTGGGGTCAGAGGTAACCAGCATGCCCAGGGCACGGAAGACACCCTCATCCACAGAACCGAGGATGGTGGTGGTGTGAACGTCAGCGCCACGCAGGTTCTTAATCTGCTCAAGAGCGGCACGGGCGTTCTCATCGTGAGCTGCTGAGGTGGAGAGGGCAATCAGCACCTCGTCGGTGTGCAGGCGGGGGTTGACGCTGCCCAGGTGCTTGGTCTTGAGGCTCTGGATGGGCTCAATTGCCTCGTTAGAGAGCAGGTGAGCGGCGTCGTCCAGACCAGCCAGGTGCTTCAGAGCGTTCAGCAGGGCAACCGCGGAGCAGCCCAGCAGGTCGGTGGTCTTGCCGGTGATGATGGTGCCATCGGGCAACTCAATAGCGGCAGCCGGGGCACCGGTCTGCTCCTCCCTAGCGCGGGCAGGCTCAACCACGGGGCGGTTGGTTTCTTTCAGACCAGCCTTGGCCATAACCACAGCGGCACGGTCTGACTCGGTGGAATCTGCCCCGGCACGAGCCTCGTCCACCTGTGCCTTGAAATAGCGGCGGATGATCTCCTGCTCGGAGGCATAGCGGCAGACTGCGTCATCGGTGATGCAGTTACCCGCCATGTTCACGCCCATGTCAGTGGGTGACTGGTAGGGGGTGGTGCCGGTCATCTTCTCAAGCAGAACCTTGAGCAGGGGGAAGGCATCCACGTCACGGTTGTAGTTGACGGTGGACTCGCCGTAGGCGGTCAGGTGGAAGTGGTCGATGACATTAGCGTCGTCTAGGTCAACGGTTGCTGCCTCGTAGGCAAGGTTGACGGGGTGCTCCAAGGGCAGGTTCCAGATGGGGAAGGTTTCGAACTTGGCGTAGCCAGCCTTCACACCGTTCTTGTTCTCGTGGTAAACCTGTGACAGGGCGGTTGCCAGCTTGCCGGAGCCGGGGCCGGGTGCGGTCACAACCACCAGGTCGCGGGTGGTCTGGGCAAACTCGTTGCGCCCCAGTCCCTCTTCACTCACAATCAAATCGGTGTTGGTGGGGTAACCGGGGATTACACGGTGGCGCGAAACCTTCAGCCCCAGGCGCTCTAGGCGCTCCTTGAACTCAACAGCCTTAGCGTTGTCGTCCTCCATCTGGGTGAGCACAACGTGCTCAACTAAAAATCCGCGGCCCCTAAAGACATCAACCAGGCGAAGAACGTCATCTTCGTAGGTGATACCCAGGTCAGCGCGGATCTTGTTGCGTTGCAAATCTTTGGCGTTGATACAGACCAGGATTTCTACCTCGTCTTTAATTTGCTCAAGCATTGCGATTTTGTTGTCGGGGGTGAAACCCGGCAGAACACGGGAGGCGTGCATATCGTCAAAGAGTTTGCCACCCATTTCCAGGTAGAGCTTGCCGCCGATGTTCTCACGGCGTTCCTGGATGTGTCGAGACTGCATCTCGATGTACTTCTCACGGTCAAAACCAATTGTATTTACCATGGAATACCAGTCTACAACGGCTAAGGTTACGCGCAGGTTTCAAACGAGTTTTCTTAAGGTTGCAGCTCTGCTTTTGCCTGCTACAAAGCAGGACGGCGGGGCGCGGCATCCGCATTTTTATGGGTTTGAGGTGGGGCAAAAACTGCGCTGAGATTTGCCCGACACAACTACTTCTACCTAGAGGGCGTAGTCGGTGAAGATTCCACTGGCACCCCAGTTCTTGAGCTGGTTGGCGCGAGCGCGGCTGTTGACCGTCCAGATGTTGACCTCATAGCCGGCTGCCCGCAGACCTTGGATTTGCTGGCGGATGAGGTTGCGGTCTTCGAGGTGAGCGGCGTCTGCCTGCGCCAGCTCAAGAATGGAACGCCAGTCAGGCTGAAAGGTTTCAGCGGTAAAGAGGGCGGCAGTGCGATGGTGGGGGGGCGCGGCGTTTGAACTCCGCCAGCAGCAGGTGGTTGAAAGAAGAGACCAGGACAGCGCGGGCGGGGTCTAGTTTTTTGAGGTCACTGATGACCGCATCGAGCAGTTGAAGGGAGCGTTCTGCCCCCTGCTCGTTGGACTTCAGTTCGATGTTGAGATTGAGCTGGCGCTCATTGGCTAAGGTGATGAGCTGAGCCAGAGTGGGCACGGGCTCCCCCGCCATTTGGGGTGAGAACCAGGCACCGGCGTCCGCCTGCTGTAGCTGTGCGGCGGTGTAGGTGTAGAGGGAGCCGGTCAGGTTGGTGGTGCGGTCAAGGTCGGTATCGTGCAGCAGGACGGCGGTGCCGCAGGCAGCCAGGTCAACATCGGTTTCAACCCAGGTGAAGCCGGCATCTGCTGCTGCCCTGAAGGCTGCCAGGGTATTTTCGGGGTAGCTGCTAGAGAGGCCACGGTGCGCAAAATAGATCATGAACCCATTGTGCCCCTTTCAGCTGAACGGCAGGTTACAGCAGGCAGTGGTGCCGCAGCCCGGCGTCCTGCCCGCACCCTCACACAAAAAGTCCCGTGAAAGTTTCAAAACACCGTACTAGTACGGTGTTTTTAAACTTTCACGGGACTTTACTGGCGCAGCACTCTAGCCCTTGAGCACCTGCGCCAGACGCTTCACGCCCTCGGTCAGCACCTCGGGTTCAACGGCTGAGAAGGCGATGCGTAGCTGGTTGACGCCGGGGTTGTGTGCCACGCCGTCCTCACCGATAACCGGCTCGTAGAAGGCGGAGCCTGGGATGAAGACCACGCCTGCGTCAATGGCGGGGGCGAGGGCGTCTGTGGCGTCCTCGTACTTGCAGCCGGACGGCAGAGTCAGCCAGGTGAAGAAGCCGCCGGTAGGAATAGTCCAGGTGGTGCCTTCGGGCATATACTTTTCGCAGGCGTCCAGTACTGCCTGGCAGCGCTGCTGGTAGAGCGCGGCAGTTTTGCGGGTGTGGGGTTCCCAGAGACCTTCGCTCATGAAGCCCAGCACCAGGCGCTGTGAGAGAACGGAGGGGCAGATGGTGACCGCTTCACCGGCAATCTGCAGGAACTTGCGCACGCGGAAGGGGGCAACCATCCAGCCTACGCGCACGCCGGGTGAGAAGACCTTAGAGAAGGAGCCAAGGTAGAGCACGTTCTCAGGGTCGTAGGAGTAGAGGGAGCGGCGGCGGGAACCATCAAAGGAGAGCTGCCCGTAGGGGTTGTCCTCAACGATGAGCAGGTTGAGGTCGCGGCAGATGCGCACCAGTGCCTCGCGGCGATCGTCCGAGAGGGAGATGCCGGTGGGGTTCTGGAAGTTGGGGATAGTGTAGAGGAACTTAACCTCTTTACCTTCAGCGCGGATCGCTTCAACAGTGGTGCGTACGGCTTCGGGGTCTAGCCCGTCTGCATCCAGAGCGACCTGGCGGACGTCCGCCTGGTAGCCCTCAAAGACGCCCAGGGCGCCGGTGTAGGTGGGCCCTTCTGCCAGGACGACGTCGCCGGGATTGACGAAGAGTTTGGTGGCAAGGTCTAGGCCCATTTGGGAGCCTGCGGTCATCTGAATGTCGTCCACCGCCGGGCTTAGCCCTTCGGATCCCATGAATTCGCAGACCAGTTCAGCTAGCTCTTCAAGGCCGGCACCAGAGCCGTACTGCAGAACGTCCAGCCCCTCTTCTTCGATGATGCGGGCGCTCATTGCACCCAGAGTGTCTAGGGGCAGCAGGTCGAGGTCGGGGTTGCCGCCTGCTAGGGAGATGATGCCGGGGCGCATTGCCACCTCGAAAACATCGCGGACGGCGGAGGGACGGAACCCTGCGGCGCGGTCAGCGAAGTGCTGCATGAGGCGGGCTTCGGCGGGGCTGGCTTCTGCCAGGAGTTCAGCGATTTTGCTCATTTTTATGCCTCCTTAGTCTTACCGCCGTAGGTGACCTCTGCTTCGCCGTAGGCCGGTGAGGTGGGTTCGGCGTTTACGCCGGTGGCGTGCAGGCAGATGAGTTCGTAGACGACGTGGGCGGCTGCCATGCCGGTTAGTTCGGCGTGGTCGTAGGGCGGGGAAACCTCAACGACTTCGGAGCCTACGATGTTGAGCCCGCGCAGCCCGCGCAGGATCTCTAGGAGTTCGCGGCTGGTCATACCGCCGGGTTCGGGGGTGCCGGTGCCGGGTGCGTGGGCGGGGTCGAGTACGTCAATGTCAATGGAGATGTAGAGGGGGCGGTCGCCGATACGTTCGCGCAGCAGTTCGATGACCTTGGCGACGCCCAGGTAGTAGACGTCTGCTGATGAGACGATGCCGAAGCCGAAGCGCTTGTCGTCGTCCAGGTCTTCGGTGCCGTAGAGGGGGGCGCGGGTACCAACATGGCAGAGGGCGTCGGTGTCGAGGATGTCTTCTTCAAAGGCGCGGCGGAAGGGGGTTCCGTGGGTGTATTCAGCGCCGAAGTAGGTGTCCCAGGTGTCTAGGTGGGCGTCGAAGTGCAGCAGGGCGATTTTGCCGTGCTTCTTAGCGAGGTTACGCAGGTTTGCCAGGACGATGGTGTGGTCGCCGCCGATAGTGACCAGTTTGGTGCCATCCTTGGTGAGTTCGTGGGCACCTGCCTCTAGCATTTCGAGGGCTTCTTCAATGTTGAAGGGGTTGCCAATCAGGTCGCCGGCGTCTGCCACCTGGGCTTCTTTGAAGGGGGAGATGTTGGCGGCGGGGTTGAAGGGGCGCAGCAGGCGGGAGGATTCACGCACATAGTTGGCACCGAAGCGGGCTCCGGGGCGGTAAGATACACCGGAATCCCAGGGCATACCTGCCACGACGATGTCGGCTTTTTCTACCTCGTCCAGGCGGGGTAGGCGTGCGAAGGTTGCCAGGCCTGCCCAGCGGGGCACCTCGGCAGCATTGACGGGGCCAAGGCGTTCTACGCCGTCAGCACCGGTGGCAATGACGCGGCTGGGGGCTGCCGAGAAGAAGGCTTCTGCCATGGTTTCTCCTGTTGTTTTGGGGCGGTAAGGACGCCGGGGCTTGAGCGGGTGCCCTCACAGTGGTGTGTGGGCGAGCGCACTTAATCACTACCACTTTAGCCGCCCCTTGTGCCCTTGGGAGGCAGGTGGGTGGGGTTTTCTGAGGCCCCTGCCCATACTTATTCAGGTAGGGGTAAAGCTATGCCGGTTAGCTAGTGTTTACAGCAGAGATGGGCGGGAGTGGGGTGCATAAGTTTTCAGGACGAAAGATAAAAAATATGAGGCAGGGTACAATTTTCTGCACCACATATTTTCCCTGTCTCGAAGGCACCCTATGAACCTCTTCATTATCCTTCTTTATTTGGCGGCTCTTATTCTCTTTGGCTACCTTGGCAAACGCCGCGCCAAGAACACAGAAGACTTTCGCGTAGCTGGCCGCCGCCTGGGCCCCCTGCTCTACACCGGTACCATGAGCGCCGTCGTCCTCGGCGGAGCCTCAACAGTAGGCGGCGTTGGTCTAGGTTATAAATTTGGCATCTCAGGCATGTGGCTTGTTGTTGCTATAGCCGCTGGCGTCATACTGCTGTCGCTTATCTTTGCGCCCATCATTTCTAAGCTGAAGATTTACACCGTCTCGCAGATGCTGTCTCTGCGTTACGGGGTGCGCGCCACCCAGGTATCTTCTGTTGTGATGCTGGCTTACACCGTCATGATTGCAGTAACCTCAACCGCCGCCTATGCTTCTATTTTCCGTGTCATGTTTGACATGGACCGCTCCCTTGCCATCCTGCTAGGTTCCCTGGTTGTTATTGGTTACTCCCTACTGGGTGGCATGTGGTCAATTACCCTGACCGACATGATGCAGTTTGCCATTATGACAGTAGGCATCTTCTTGCTCATGCTACCGCTCTCCCTCTCTCAAGCGGGCGGCTGGAGTGGCCTAACTGAGCGCCTATCAGCTGAGTATTTCCAATTAGGCACCATGGGCACAGATTCAATCATCACCATGTTTGTCATTTACACCCTGGGTGTGCTGGTGGGTCAGGATATCTGGCAGCGCGTTTTCTCAGCCCGCTCACCCGAAGTTGCCCGCTGGGGTGGAACCGCCTCTGGTATCTATATCGCCCTCTACGGTGTAGCCGGTGCGGTGATTGGCATGGCAGCAGCCGTGCTGGCTCCCGGGCTTGAGAGCAAGGACGACGCCTTTGCGACCGTCGCGCAGAACTTCCTGCCCGTGGGGCTTGGGGGTATCGTTCTCGCAGCGGGTGTTGCCGCTATGATGTCTACCGCCTCCGGCGCTCTTATCGCAGCCGCTACAGTGGCGCGCGTAGACGTCCTGCCCTTCCTAACTGGCAAACCTGCCATCGAGGAAGAAGGCGGCGACTCTGATGAAGCACTTAAGGCAGACCGCACCTACTTACTGGTTATTGGTCTTGCAGTAACCGGTCTAGCTATTTTCTTGACCGATACAGTTACTTCACTAACCATTGCATACGACATTCTGGTAGGCGGTCTGATGGTTGCTATTCTGGGCGGTCTGCTCTGGCGCCGTGGCACCGGCATCGCAGCGGCTGCTTCTATGCTGGTTGGCTCTGTTGCTACTCTCGCATGCATGCCAATCTTTGGCGTACTGGCTAACGAGCCTATCTACTACGGCCTAGCATCTTCTCTACTGGTATATGTGGTTGCTTCTTTTGCTACTAAGCCCACTGCACCCGAGGTCATGAAGGCTTGGGACGCCCGCCTCGCCTCGCGCAAGCAGGGCTAGCCCCGACGTCCTACCCCACCGCCCAACCCGTTTGCCTTACATTTGGCTGAATGCCTCCAGATAATCTGTGGAACTTCAGACAAATATAAGGCAAACGCTTTTAAAGCAGGATAAACATACTGTGGGCTGCATAACATTTCAGGGGTGAATATCCCGCACATCTACACAGCAACCCCGTAAGCTAAAGCGGAAGAAAACTTACGAAAGGCTCCCTCGGTGAAACACCCCTCCCTTCCTGACCGCTCTAGCGAAACCACCCAGCCGCGCCGCAACGCAGGCTACGCCATTCTGGCAACCCTGCGCAGCTACGGCATCGACACCGTTTTCGGCATTCCCGGCACCCACAACCTAGAGTTCTACCGCCACCTGGAAGAGCTGGGTATTCACCCCGTCACCACCCGCCACGAGCAGGGCGCCTCCTACGGCGCGGACGGCTGGTCACTGACCCGCGGGCTGCCCGGCGTCGTCATCACCACCTCAGGCCCCGGCCTGCTCAACTCCCTCTCGGGCGCGGCAACTGCTTACGCTGAGTCCCGCCCCATGATCGTCCTTTCCCCCGGGCGTCCCGTCGGCCAGGAGTTCCGCGATATCGGAGCCCTGCACGAAACCAAGAACCCCACGGGCGCGGTCAACTCCATTGTTGAGTTCTCACGCCGCGTCAACTCCGCCGAAGAGGCGGTGGACATCATCCATAACGCCTTCCGCTCCTTCGCCCACAACCGCCCCCGCCCCATCCACATTGAGGTGCCGCTGGACGTCCTCGAGCGGGAAGTTGAGCTTGACCCGGCAATTTTGCAGGCGCGCCCCATCGCCAAGCCTGCCCCTGCCCCCATTGAGGACGTCCGTGAGGCAGCCCGTATGCTGGCGGACGCCAAGCGCCCCATCATCGTGGCAGGTGGCGGTTCTATCGCTGCGGCAGCCGACCTGCTGCGCCTAGCTGAACTACTGGAGGCACCCGTTATTACCTCAGTCAACGGTAAGGGTGCTATCCCTGAAAAGCACCGCCTCTCACTGGGTGCTGACCTGCGCCTGAACGCCGCGCACGAGTTCTGCCGTGATGCCGATGCCATGCTGATTATCGGCTCTAAGATTGGTGAAGCTGAGCTCTGGGGTGGTGACATTCGCCCGGCTGGCCCCGTCATTCGCGTAGATATCACCCGCGACCAGATGCTCACTAACATCACCCCCGATATTGAGCTGCCGGGTAACTCTAAGGCGATTATCCCCCAGCTGCTGGACGCCCTGGCGGAGCTGGGTCTGGCGCAGGGCTCCCGCCCCGAGCGTGATTTGCAGAGCGTCTTTGATGCCCTGGACGAAGAGGGGCGTGCCATTGCCCCCGAGCTGGCTGAGCTCAACGAGAAGATTATGGAGATTCTGCCGGAGGACACCATCATCGCCGGTGACTCCTCCCAGGTAACCTACATGGGCACTACCACCTTCTACCGTGCACCCAAGCCTAATTCCCTGCTCTATATGGCAACCTACGCCACCCTGGGTTACGGCCTACCTGCGGCAGTGGGCGCTAAGGTTGCCGCCCCTAACCGCCCGGTGGTCTGCCTGCTGGGCGATGGTGCGCTCATGTTCGCTATCCAGGAGCTGATGACCGCAGTTGAGCAGCAGCTTGACCTACCCATTATCTGTGTTGAGAACGGCGGCTACGGCGAGATTCGCCAGAATGAGCGTGACCGCGGCATCGCCCCCGTTGCTGTTGACCTGGTGCAGCCTAACTGGGTCAAGCTGGCAGAGGGCTTCGGTGCAACCGGCTACACCGCCACCATGAGCACCCTGGCTGAAACTGTGCAGAAGGCACTGGCAACCAAGGGGCCCTCCGTCGTCCACCTCAAGATTGGTGAGACCATCAAATAAAGTCCTTCCTCGCGTATATCTGCCTACTCGTAGCGCAGGGCATCGATGGGGTCGAGCTTGGCTGCCTTGTTGGCGGGGTAGTAGCCAAAGAAAAGCCCGATTGCCAGTGAGAAGCCCAGCGCCAGCAGGACGACGGTCAGCGGCGGGAAGACCATGGCACCGAGCATTGATGACCCCTTTCATGGGTGAATAAAGGTGTGCCTTACCCACAAGTGTAAGGTGTCACACACAAAATAGGGGTGGGTTACCGTCAAGGAAACCGGAAATCATACCGTGGGATGAGCCCGCCATCCCCCACCCCCTCCACGGTGAGCTACGCCCCGCCGTCCCGTCTAATAGGAAAAGCAGGGGCGGCGGGTTTTTTCTAGCACTCAATGCCTTCTACCACGGTGTGCTCCCGCAGGTACTCCCGCATATAAGGCAGGGTGAAATCCACATAAGCAGTTTTAACAACCCTCACCATCTCAGCGTCAATAAGACGACGGCGGTAAATGCCGGCATACTGAGCCGAAACATCCATACGCCTGGCAATATCATTAATGTAAGACGGCCCATCGTCACAAGCCATAGCAGCAAGGAAGGTGCGGTCTGTATCAGAAAGATCCTCTAGCGCCGGGTTATGCACCAGCTGCCCCAGCTTTCTCAGAGCCTTCGCAATACCGCTCTGCGCTGCCTCAACGGTTATCACCCGTGAATCACTGCGCAGGGCTGTCTGAAAGCTCCACTGCCCCACCAGCTGAATTTGAAAGGGGTAGCCGCCACAAGCGTCCACCGCTATATCAAGTGCAGCCGGCTCCCAGCTAAGCTCTGTTTCCTCAACCGGGCGAAGCAACCCAACCCTCACATCAGCATCAGACACAGGCCCTAATTCAACATGGTTAGCACGCCTAAGAAACGTAATAGGGTTCGCACCGTTTTCTGCCGCCAGAAGAGGTTTTACCGCTGAAGGAATGCCCGCCATCATCACCGAGATATTCCGATTTTCACGCACAAGGTGCTGCAGGGTAGCGCTAAAGCTGATAACTTCATCTTTATTACTATGGTGCAGCTCATCGAGAGTGATAAGAATACCCACCGGCTCCTGGTTGAGCTGGCGGTCAATCTCTTCTTGTGCTTCAAAGAGCTCCGTCAGCACGCGTCTCAAAGTGGTTTCAGAGGTGTACCATTCTTTCGCCTGCCAGTTAACCCCAAACCCTGAGATGCTAAAACTCGTGGGGCTGACTTTGCGCTGAGACTTAATCTGCTCAAGTTCTAAATAGGCAGCGTCACGCAAGCGCTGTGTAAAACCTGGAGTGGCTGTTTCAGTCAAGATTCGCCAGGACATTCCCCGCGCCATATCTTCAACCGCATTAAGTAGCACAGTTTTACCCACCCCGCGCGGGCCGGTAAAGATAGAAATACGCTCATTAGTGCCCGGTCCGTTCGCAAGAGCAAAGCCAATATCGTCAAGGGGTTCTTCACGCCCCACCAAAGCAGGCGGGGTAACCCCCAGCGATGCTTTAAAGGGGTTCTTCACGGTAAGTATGTAACCAGGCTACCATTTTTATCCTTTTTTATCTTTTGTATTTTTTGTATTTACTGGTAAGAATCTACTTTTACTTAAAACAAAGAACATCATGCACCCTCCTTGCCGGTAGCAGAAAGGTGGGGCGCGGCATCCTTGTGCTTGAGTCTCTAGACTGTGGCGAAACCGCCGTCAATGAGCATATTTGCACCGACAATATCTGCCGCCTCCGCATCGGAAGCAGCGGTAACAGTCACAATGCGATTAGCAAAGGTCTGGTCGATTTCAGCCAAGAGCTGCCCTAGTTCATCCCTGCCAGCACGTGCTGGATGTCTGCGGTGGCGGTATAAAGCATACGATAATTGGTGTAAAGGGTCTCGTAGATTGGCAGGTCTCGCGGCTCTACGGTACGAGCCACAGGGTTCCACTCATCGATGCTAACCCTGGCATCCAACGCTTCAGCCACCATAAAAGCGTTACCGAAAGAGGCACCAATGGTATGTTTACGAACAATCTGTGCACGACCAGTGACATCGGAAATGATTTGCGGCCACAGCGGTGACTTCACGCCACCGCCTGCGCAGGTGATGCCCTGAATGTTGGCACCAGATTCTTCCATTACTTCGATATTATGACGCACCGCAAAAGCTGTTGATTCTAGTAAGGCACGGTAGAGGTGTCCCCGAGTATGGTCCAGAGTAAGACCTACAATAATGCCGCGAGCGTCCGGGTCCTGTATGGGGGTGCGTTCACCCGCAAAGTAGGGCAGCGCGAGTAGGCCATTGGAGCCCGGTGCGATGCGAGCAGCCTCCGCTACGAGGGTGGCGTAGTCGTCCTCACCGCTAAGTTCACGAAACCAATTAGTCAGTGCACCGGAGGTCGCCAAACCACCGGCCACATTACGCACGCCCGGGCGTGTACCTGTGGTGCCCCACATAGAGAGATGGCGCATACGGTCGGTGGCATTGGCGATTAAAAAGAGAGTGGTGCCATACATGAGGAAGAGATGGTTGGGACCAGTAGCACCTACTGACTCCTGCTCGGCCCAGGCATCAATGGTTCCAAAAATGACTGGGATACCGGTAGGCAACTCAGGTAAGTCACCCCGGCACTTAGTTTCCCCAGCGAGTTCGTTGCTCCAGCCTAAACGAGGTAGTTCGAGGTTGCCACCCGAAAGACGATCGCACATGCCCCGGTCCCATTCGAGACTGGCAGGGTCATACATAGGAGTGCATTGGGAGGCCGAATGGCGGTCGAGCACGTACTCACCTGTCAAATGCCAAACCAAGAAACTAGCGGGCATAAACATACGCACCACGCGAGCAAACTGCTGTGGGTAACGGGAGGCAAACCATGCAACTTTGGGTCCACCGGCCTGGGATGTGAGCGCAGAATCGTACCGTTCCAGTAAAAAGCTTTCACCAAATTCGGTAGTTAGCTCCTTAATTTCGGTGCGAGCACGCCAGTCAACACCGTAGAGGGAACTGGGAGCTACCGGCGTACCGTCCGTATCCGTGATACCCACGCAGGGGCCCATGCCAGAAACGCCGATACCAGCAAGTTCCACGTCATTACGTTTCATCAGAGTGCGGAACAGGGTGCAAAACTCTTCCCACCAAATGTTCATATCCATTTCGACCAGGCCACGCTCACCGCGGCTCACCGAGTGTTCGATGGTCTCTGAATCAAGCAACTTGCCGTTAGCATCCGTCAGCACCGCCTTAGTGCTCGATGTTCCAACATCTAAACCAAAAAATGCTTTCGATGCCATAATCTCCCCTATCACCTTCGATACGTTAAACGATTGTTATTTCTAGACTACGCCTTGACTTCAGGGTAGACACTGTTACGGTATTCGATGTAATTGCGATAAATTGAAGGCTGTTTATCAGCACTGACTTTCATCATCTCCCCCTGGGGCCAAGTCGGAGGATACTCTGCTCCAGTCAGCGCCCAGGCAGCCTGCTTTGCGGCACCAATCGCCACAAACTCAGTAGGTTCAGGTACGTAGATGTCGACACCGAGCACCTGAGCTAACACCTTACGGAAGGCCTTTGACTTGGCCCCACCACCAATCAGAAGGATGCGTTTGGGTTCTTCACCATGTTGGGCGACAATCTTTTCAAGGCTCTCGCGTACAGAGCAGGCTAGGCCCTCGACCATGGCTCTTGCCATATCATCACGGGTGAAGTTACCGCCAATGTTACCGAAGTGGGCGTGGGCGTTGGGCAGGTTGGGGGTGCGTTCACCGTTAAGGTAGGGTACGAAAACCGCTCCTTTAGCGCCAGCGGGTGCACGCAGCACCATCTCTGCCAGCTCTTCGTGATTGACGCCCAGGGTGGCGGCGGCAAAGTCCATAACGGGTGCACCGTTGAGGGCGCAGGCAAGGGGTAGGTAACGCCCGGTGGCATCGCAGAAGCCTGAGATGTTGTTCTTGTCGTCAGCGATTGGGGTGTCTGAGAGCATCATCGACACCGCCGAGGTGCCGATTGATACCACCGCGTCCCCGGGCTGTATATCGAGCCCCAGAGCAGCGCCCATATTATCGCCAGTGCCAGCTGCGATAGCTGCACCACTTTCGGTATAACCGATGACCTGGTTCGGTTCAGCAAGTTCGGGTAGCTGAATCTTGTGACCTATAGCCCAGGCAGCGATGGAAGTATCCCATTCACGCTTGGCTGTGTTGTAGTAGGCGGTACCCGAAGCTTCACCGTGGTCAGTAAAGAGCCGGTTTTCGGTGTTGAGCTGTAGCGTCAGGTAGTCATGAGGTAGAGCAACCTTGGCGGCACGGGCGGCAGTCGTAGGTTCGTTCTTGCGTACCCATAAAAGTTTGGTAGCGGTATATGCCGCCAAAGGCACACTGCCGGTTAGTTCAGCGGCGCGCTGGCGACCGCCCAGAAAAGCGGTGAGCTCTTCGGCTTCGGGGGCTGAACGAGTGTCGTTCCACAGCAGGGCGTCGCGTACCACCTTGTTATTCTCATCTAGCAGTACCATGCCATGCTGCTGACCAGCGATAGCCACCGCGGATGCTCGGGGCAGCAAGTCACGGGTTACCTCTTCCAGTGCTGCAACCCAGTGCGCGGGGTCCACTTCGGTGCCGCCGGGGTGCGAGGCGCGGCGCTCGTCCACGATGTCGCCGGTTTCTGCATTAACGAATAGTGCTTTGCAGGACTGTGTTGAAGAGTCGATGCCCAAGACGTAGGTTGCCATAATCTGCCTTTGTGTGCGGGGTTCAGGTGGGTAGAGCCCCGGAAACGTTGGTTCTCGGGGCTCTGTAGAAATGCGAGGACGCCGGGGTTTAGCCCCGCAGGCGCTCTAGGGTTTTGATGCTGCCAACCTCGTGCAGCGAATGCAGGGTCTCGAGGTAGGCTGCGGTGAAGGTTTCGTTGGTAGCGAGGTCGCCGAAGAAGTCTTCATTACGCAGGAAGGCAAGCTCGTCGCCTGCTAGCTGTGCCTGGGCGGCAGCGCGCACTTTGCCTTCAGCGTTATCAACAATAGTGATGGGGTTGCCTTCTTCGTCGATGCCCTCAGCATAACGTGCCCAAGAGGCAACGATTGCAGCGGAGTACTTGACCTGACCGCCAACTGCCAGATTGTCCATGACAACGGGAATTAGCCACTTGGGGATGCGGTCAGATGATTCTGCGCACAGGCGGGGTACGGTGTCTTTCACCGACTTGTTGGTGAAACGGGAAATCAGGGTGCGAGCGTATTCATCGACATCGGTATCGGGTAGTTCATCGAGGGTGGGCTTGGCTTCTTCAAGCATGTAGCGTATCAAGAGCTCTGAGATGAGCGGGTTTGATACTGCTTCATCGACCAGGAAGTAGCCAGCAAGATAGCCGAAGTAACATAGACCCTGGTGGGATGAGTTGAGCATACGTAGCTTGAGTTTCTCATAGGGCTCTACTTCGTCGACTACCTGTACGCCAACCTCTTCGTAGGGTGGGCGTCCGGCGGTGAAGTTATCTTCAAGCACCCACTGGATGAAGTCTTCAGTAACTACGGGCCAGCCGTCTTCAAAGCCGAATTCTTCAGCAACGTAGGTGCGATCCTCGTCGGTGGTGGCCGGAGTGATGCGGTCGACCATGGAGTTGGGGAAAGAAACATTCTCTTCAATCCAGGTTGCTAGCTCGGCGTCCAGGGCACGAGCGTGGGAGGTGAATACCTTACGAGCGATAGCGCCATTGGCCTGAATGTTGTCGCAGCTCATCACGGTGAAGGGGGTAATACCGCGATCACGGCGTAGCTTGAGTGCCTGAACCACCAAGCCGAAGACGGTTTTGGGGGTCTCGGGGTTCTCGAGGTCGTGAGCTACGTTCTCGTTGGTGAGGTCGTATTCGTGGGTGACCTGGTTGAAGTTGTAGCCGCCCTCGGTTACGGTCAGCGAAACGATCCTGATGTCTTCGCTGGTCAGGTACTCTACAGCACCGGCGGGGTCTTCTGGGGCCCAGATATAGTCCACGATTGAACCGACGACCTTGGTTTCTTCGTGACCATCAGGGTAACGAGAGATAAGGGTGTAAAGGTAGTCCTGCTCAGCCAGGATGTCACGCATGGTCTTATCGTGGGGCATCACGCCCATACCGCAGATAGCAAAGTCTTTGGCCAGTCCCTTTTCAAAGAGCTGATCCAGGTAGAGGGCTTGGTGAGCGCGGTGGAAGCCACCGACGCCGAAGTGCACGATGCCTGCTTTGAGCTGAGAGCGGTCGTAGGTGGGAGTTGCAAAGGTGGAGCCTTCTGCCAGTTTACCTGTGGCGGTTTCCTGAATCTCTGCAAGACTAGCTTGATCGAGTTTTAGCATAAGTGTTCTTCTTCCTAATAACTTATTGACTTATGAGGTGAGGAGTGGCAAACGAAGACACTTAGCAACTCTCATATTCTTCAATAACCTTGACCTTGTCAGCGGAGGCACTGGTTTCGTCAAAGGTGTAGCCAACCCACTCATCAGCAAGACGCAAGGCCAGCTGTCTTCCAATCACACGTTCCCCCATGCAGAGAATGTGAGCGTCATTGGAGAGGATAGAGCGTTCTACCGAGAAGGAGTCATGCGCGGTCACTGCACGGATGCCTTTGACCTTGTTAGCTGAGATAGCAACGCCCAGACCGGTGCCGCAGATGAGGATAGCGCGGTCGGCTTCGCCGCGGGCGATGCGTTCTGCCGCTTCAATGGCAACTGAGGGGTAGGGGGTATGCTCGTCCTCACCCACGCCGACGTCCTTGACGGAGGCAATGCGGGGGTCAGCTTCGAGCTGTTCTTTGATGGCAGTTTTGTAGGTAAGGCCAGCGTCATCGCAACCGATAATCAAGCGTAGAGCTTCTGACATGCTTTTTCTCCTAGAGATTTGTGACTTTTAGTTGAAGCGGGAAGTGAGCTGGTTGAGGATCATGCCCATAGAAATCGCACCGGGGTCGGGGTTGCCAATCGACTTTTCAGCAAGCGGGCGGGCACGCCCCTTCTTGGGGACCAGCGTCTTGGTCTCTTCGGCACTCTTCTGGGCAACGGTGACCGCTTCCGCCCAGGCCGCTGGCAGAGCCGCATCCGATGCCAGCAGAGTATCGCGGAATGGTAGCAGAGCATCGAGTAAAGTTTTATCCCCGATCTTCGCACCGCCCAGGGTCACCATTGATTCGGCAAAAGCGTTGATGGCAGCACCCAGCTGATTATCGGTGAAGCTCTCAGCATCATCAGCTATGGTGTTGGCGGCAGCCTCGAGAGAAGCACCCCAGAGCACGCCAGAGGTGCCGCCTGCTTGCATGGCCCAGGCACGGCCGCCCAGCTTGAGTAACTGAGAGGGGCCCGCGTTATCGGGGGCATTCTTGATGGCCTCCAAAGCAGCGTCGGCACCACGTACCATGCCGCGCCCGTGGTCGCCATCACCGGCTACCGCGTCAATTTCACCAAGGTAGTTCTCCTGCTCGTGCATGAGCTGGGAAATTTCTTCGATGCCAGCGCGCACATGCGCGGCTAGGGCAAGGCCAGCGGGTGAGGCATCCACGATTGACTCTGCATCAACGGTTGTGGTCTTGGCTTCGTAGGAGCCTGAGATGGTGTTCAACGGTGCCTTCTGCTTGCGATAGGCGCAGGCGTAGGCTTCTGCCTGCCAGAGTTCATCGAGCTCATCATCCAGCCACATGACGGTCAGTGATACGCCACCCATATCTAGCGAGGTCACGAGTTCGCCGACCTCTGGGTCAACAATCTCGTACCCTGCCTTACGGAGTGCGGGGGCGATGGTGCGATAAAGCAGGAAGAGCTCTTCGTACTTGGTAACACCCAGACCGTTGACAATCACGCCAATTCGTTTACTGGTGTGTTCGGGGGCATCTGCTAGCACGGTCTTGACCAGGAGATCCGCAAGGACCTCAGCGGTGGGGCGGGCTTCATCGCGGATACCGGGCTCGCCGTGGATGCCGAGACCAACACCCATCTGTCCCTCTTCAACGGTAAAGAGGGGGTGATCAGCGCCGGGCATGGTGCAGCCTGAGAAGGCAACCCCCAGGGTGCGGGTCTTAATGTTGGCAAGGTTGCCCAAACGTTCTACTTCATCAATGTTCTTGCCAGCGGCGGCAGCAGCACCCATGACCTTAAAGACCGTGAAGTCGCCAGCGATACCGCGGCGGTTGTCAAACTCGGGGGCTGATGCGATGTCATCCTTGACCACTACAATGCGGGTATCGATGCCCTCGGCGTTAAGCATCTGAGCCGCGATGCCGAAGTTCATGGTATCACCGGCGTAGTTACCGAAGGTAAGAATCACGCCCTTACCTTGGTCTGCTGCCTTGGCAACGGAGTAGACGTGAGCGGCTGAAGGTGAGGTAAAGATGTTACCTACCACCGCGCCGCTAGCAAAACCAGGGCCAACTAGACCTGCGAAAGCAGGGTAATGGCCGGAGCCGCCACCCACAACAACCGCTACCTGCGGTTCTTTGGGAGGCAGAGAGATAACACCGCCGGGAACACCCACCAGACGGTCGGAGTACAGGTTCAAGAAGCCTTCGAGCTGTTCGTCTGCGAATTCTGCCGGATCGTTGTAAAGCTTGGTCATGGTGAGTCTTCCTCAGTGGTGTTATCTAGTGATGTGCTGGTTATTTAGCGAGCTGGTTGACAATCGCGGTTAGGCCGGGAACGATGGAGCACTTAATCGAGTCACCCTGGGAGTCACCCACGGTATCCAGGCCAGCCTGGAATTCCTCGAGGGGGAACTGGTGGGTGCAAATCTCATCGAGAGGCAGGATGCCTGATTCGATGATTTTCACGGCGGTGGGCCAGGTATGGGGCCCCAAGTGTGCACCGTAAACGTTGAGTTCCTTATCATCAGAGATGATTGACCAGTCAACGGTAACGTCTGAGCCAAACACTGAGTACTCAACGTAGGTACCGAGCTTGCGCAGCAGATTCAGCCCCTGGGGAACAGCTGAGGGGTGCCCGGTGCATTCGATGTAAACATCTGCGCCGTGACCATCGGTCATGTCCTTAATCTTCTGAACAGCATCTTCCTCGCGGATGTTGATAACCTCATCGGCGCCAAGCTTCTTAGCTAGCTTAAGCTTGTCCTCAGCCATATCGAGGACAATAATCTTGAGGGGGTTCTTCTGACGGGTACCGATAAGAGCCGAAAGTCCAATAGGGCCTGCGCCCGCAATAACAACGACATCTTCAAACTTGATGTTGGCACGTTCAACAGCATGCAACGCACACGAGAGGGGTTCTGCAAAAGCTGCATGCTGTGGGGGTACATCCTTGGAAATCTTATGGACGCGCGCTAGTGAGGGTACCAGCATGTACTCTGCCATGCCGCCGTCCCACTTCTTGAAGCCAAACATATCGTGCGGACCGCACATCCAGTACTCGCCACGCTTGCAGTAGCGGCACTCGCCGCAGGGGGCAATCTGTTCAATCACAATACGGTCACCGATTGCCAGGTTGTAGGGCTTACCTACGGTGTGACTGTTCAGAGTCTCTTCTGAGCCCGCAACGATAGTACCAGCAATTTCGTGACCGGCAATACGATTATTTTCAGCCCACTGCGCACGGTTCTCGTCACCCCAGAACTTGGGAGCGCCGTGGTAGCACTTGAGGTCTGACGCGCAGATACCAACGGCATCAATCTTAATGAGCAGGTCAGTATCACCAATAGTGGGCACGGGCACGGTTTCGAGCACGTAGTTTTCGGGGCCACGAACGACAACGGCCTGCATCTCTGTGGGGATGGAAACGGACATTTTTATCTCCAATCAAAGTCTTATGTGTTGTAATAAACATTGTGAAACGATTGAGAACAAATGTCAAGCACTTTTGTTCACATATGAAGCGCGGTGTAGAATAGATGAAAATTTGTTCGCACTAAAGAAGTAACCATGTCTACCGCAAAGAACTCAGAAATCTACGATCCCGAGAGGCTGTACGCGGCAGCCCGTCTTTACTACGAAGAGAACTTGGGGCAGTCTTCCATTGCCACCCGCCTCAAGGTTTCACGCCCTACCGTGTCACGCATGCTGGCTCATGCCCGGGAAATCGGTATGGTGCAAATTCAGGTACTCAACCCCAGCGACAACCAGGGTTCAGAGCTCTCTCGCCAGTTAGCATCGGCTCTGGGAATTAAAAAAGTTTTTCTTGCACCAGGTATGCAGCTAACCAACAATGAGGGCATCTATACCACCGACATACAGGGCGCAGTAGCTCAGGCTATCGAATCGATGCAGCTTAAGACCGGTGATGGCATGATTGTTTCATCAGGCATCTCAACCTACAGCGCATCCCGCCTACCACTACCCCAGCTACCTGGTGTTGTCATCGCACCAGCCGTAGGTGGATTAGCAGAGCCTGAAGCCTGGCACCAGACCAATGAAATTGCTCGGGGATTCGCCCAAAACACTGGGGCAACCTATATACCGCTCTTTGCTAGCGCCATCCCCTCAAAGCCCATGCACCGAGCACTCCTCGAAGACCCCTCATTCCAGCAACTACAACACCTGTGGGCAACCGCTAAAGGCGCGATTCTGGGTGTAGGCTCAAAGACATCCGGTCGGACTTCTCTATCATCAGCAATCCCCAAAGAAAGCTTGCAAGCTGCAGAAGGCGATATCTGCCTGCACTTTTTCGACAGCACAGGTACCGACCTTAACTTCCCGGGTTCCGAACGCACTGTTCGCATCCCCCTCGAAACCCTTCGGAAAATTCCGCACACTGTGGTGATTGCCTTCGGCGAAGAAAAAGTGAAGTCAACTATTATTGGCGCCCGCATGGGACTCTTTAACACCATAGTGACCGACGAAAGTACAGCCAGAGCACTCCTTGAGGAGCTCGGTCAATAAACTCAGTAACTACACACAGTAAAAACACACGTCCGCCACGCACAACATATGGCGACTCGTCATTCTGGTACCCAGTGGGCACAAAAGCGTCCCCTCTCATGCAAGAGGGGACGCTCAAGGTTAAGAGCTAGGGGTTACTTGCTTTCGATGTTGACACGACGCTCATTAGCGGCTTGAATTGCCAGTGCTTGAGTGTCAGCATCACGGATGGCCTTACGGTGTGCCGGGTCGTCCTGAGCAGTGCGCAAGTTACCTACCATAATGAAAGCGCACCCGTAGAGAGCTACGAACGCCCAGATAACAGCTGACTTCTGTGCAAAGACATCCCAACCCATTGCACCAGTGACACCCAGAACAATGGAGACCACCGCGGTACCAAGGAATGCCGCGCCACCTGCTGCGGTAGTGTACATTGCCATTGCGGCACCGCGGTGTTCAGGGGCATTAGCAGGCATAATTGCACCCATAGGGACGAAACCTGCCAGACAGATACCGTAGGTAACACCCGCAATAACTGAAACTATATAACCCCAAGTTGAGCCCGCTGGTACCCAGTGGGGTACATACCACCAGGCAAGTAGACCAACTGCGGAGGCGAAGACCCCGCACCAACGGACGGTATTAACCCAGCCGATTCGATCACCAACAGCACCGAAGAAAGCATTAAAGAGAATGTTACCGGCGAAGATGCAGACAGTCATCAGCAGCCAGCGCGACTGCCCCCAGCCGAGGTTATCGGAGATAACAACAGGCATAATCACGAACATGCCGAACTGGGGTGCGGTGTTAATCAGGCGGATTAGGAAGCCCTGCATTACCTTGGTGTTCGAGAAGAGCAGACGAATACCTGAGAAGAGAACGGTTGAAGTACTTTCACTCTCAGGAGCAATACGACGCTTCCCCTTTTCATCATGGCAGCCAAACATAACCATCAAGAAGCCAATGAAAGCAAGCGCCGAAGCAACCCACATCGCACCATATTCACCCTGAACGCCTCCGCCGAAGGCGGGGATAGCACCAATAGCAACGAGCGAACCGAGGGTGGGCAGACCACCGGTGAACATAACGTAGAACCAACCGACGGCGGTACCCTGCATGGATTTCAGGGCGGTGATGTTAACCCACACCAGGAAGGAGAAAGAGAAGAGGGGGTAACCGAAGCCGCGCAGGAAGTAGGCAGCAGCAACTAGTCCATAGCTGCCAGTCTGCAGAGCGAGCAGGAAGGCGACCTGGAAGACAGCCCAGATACCGAATCCAATCATCATGACTTTTTTTGGACCCATGAGGTCTGAGAGCACACCTGACAAGTAGCTGGCTACAAGAACCGCTAGGGAGTAAGAGGTGATAATCAGTGAGACTGACGCTTCAGTACTGCCCAACACTTCAACCATGTGAGGGGTGATGAAGTTTGATTCAACACCAAGCCCAGTCTGAAAGATTAAAAGTCCCAGGAATCCCCATTTAAGAACTGAGGGGATGCCAATACGATCAAGGTATTTACCCTCAATCTTCATGGGTGCATCTTTGGCATTAACGCTCATGCGCTACTCCTTTGTATGTTTCTAGCGGGGTAGAAATGGCTTCGCCTGTGGCTATATGCATGCCCAAGCCCTCGCTATACGTGAACTGCTGCACAATACGAATACAATAGAACGAAATTTAGTTCTGCACAAGTGTTCACACAATTTTTTGCGCTTTACCCCTAAAGAGGTGACAAACTTTCAACCCACCGCAGCAAGACCCCTTAAAAGCATTGATTCTTAGGGGTTGCTTGAAAGAAACTCAACAGACATGAGCGGCAACACTCTTCACCCACAAGATTTCAATTTCCGTGCCCAATATGCCTCAGATGCCTTCATCCGTAAACTCTTTAGCTGCTACAAAGTCTGCTACATATTTCTGCCCATAACGGCATAAGCCGCAGTGTCATCCCTACCTCTGGCGGGACAGGGCGCAGAGCATCCGGGGCGCACTCCGCAAAGCGTCTTTGCCACCCTGAATGAAGAAGCACACCATCTTGCGCAACTTCCCCGTACTGGGCCACGCACGCTACGGGCTTGAAGCTATTCGCCCCGCGCACCTAACCTCCTGCCTTATAGGCTGCTAGGCAAACATAAAAGAGCTCGCCGCTCCATTAACGGAAGAAAGAGCTTCCTGCCTGCCCATTCTCCGGTCGAACCTGCTGCCCTGGAATTGGAACTTCGAGATGGTCAAGCAGAGCACCAAGACCCCCACCACTTATAAGACCGTGCAGGTCAATCATGTCACCGCCCCAGATAGATACATGGCCGCGGGCTTCAAGCTTAGCTTCTGCGTTTTCAATTGACTGCCGCAGCAGTTTTGAAAATTCTCGGCCGTTCACTGCCCGTTTTTCATCCAAGATTTCGTCCTGAGCTTCGTTCTCAGCCCCGTACAAAACGGTGTACTCGTATCCCCCGGTGCTATCCACCCAGGTAGCAAAAATGGTGAGAACCCGAACCTCCCTTTCACGAGTCAGATAGGGCTGGGCTAGGCTCGCTGCATAGGTTCGGCTAGAATCCACCGTGTCGTCTTCGTACCCCTCATTTTCATAAAGATAGCCGTACTTTTCTGCTGCACGGCGCATCATGGAACGGAGGTTACCGTCTTTGGTTGGTATAGGTTACCAGCTTTCTTTAAAGAAGGAAGCGCCGCGCTGCCGCTCCTCTAGACCTTCAGTGATGATTCTGGCTTGCTCTTCGGGGGTAAACGCTTCATCGAATGCACGGATCGTCTCACCCATATCGCATATGCCGTTCTCTTCCATATAGGTCGCGGAATCGGTAAGCATGCAACCAGGCTACCATTTTTATTCTTTTTTATCTTTTGTATTTTTTGTATTGGCTTGCCAATAGCATATTCCTTGTAGCATAGAGAGGAGCTACCAGCCATCCCACTAGTCCCTCTGCGCCGCTAAAGTTTCTTCTACCGCCACCAGGGTCTGTTGCATGTGCCCGCCCATAGCAGCGCGAGCTGCGGTGGCGTCCTTGGCTTCTAAGGCCGCAAAGATTGCCCTGTGCCACTCTTGCGCTTCACCGCGCACCCTCTGTGAGGACGAGGTGTGACGGCGAATCGAAAGCAAAATAGCTTCAAGGCTCTCATAGGTGGCGGTGATGTAGTCGTTCTGGGCGGCGTCAAGAATAAGGCGGTGGAAGGCCATATCGGCTTGCACTACATCATCCACAGATTCTTCTTTGTCCATGCGCTCTAGTAGCTGGCGCATGTCGTCCAACTGCCCATCGGTGATGCGGCGGGCCGCAAGGTCAACAGCGCCGATTTCAACAATTCTGCGTGCTTCAATGAGGTCAAGTGCCCAGGCAGTTTTGTTGCCGGTGAGTTTGCCGCGCAGAATAGCGATGTCGGGGTCAAGAATAGACCAGGTTTCTGCGGCAGCGATACGGTTTCGGCGCCCGTGCCCAACATCTAGCACTCCCCTGCTGGCTAGGTATTTGATGGCTTCGCGCACGGTTAGGCGCGAGACGTCATAGGTATCGGCGAGTTCTGCTTCTGAGGGCATGGACTGGCCGATGCTGTATTTTCCCCGTTCGATATCTACCAGGATGCGGTCAACCACTAGCTCTGATTTTTGCCGACTCATCTTGGCCCACCCACTTAATGACTTCTTGACTCTATGACACAAACCATTATACTCATCTGATATCAGATAAGTTTAGTCTTGCTTGAACACCGCTTCAAGCAAACGGAATCAACGAGGATTTCATGGGAACAACCACACTTGTTCTGCTAGGTTTAGCCTCAGTAGCAGCCATCCTAGCGCTCATCATTAAAGCCAAGGCACACCCCTTCCTAGCCCTGCTCCTAGTCTCAGTTGCCCTAGCCCTTATCGGCGGCATCCCCCTCAGCGAGGTCGTCCCCACCCTCACCGCAGGCATGGGCAAGACCCTCGGCTCTGTGGCGCTGATCGTCACCCTGGGCGCCATGATGGGTCGCATCATCGAGGTATCAGGCGGCGCGGACGTCCTGGCCAAGACCCTGCTCGATAAGTTCGGCCCCAAGCGCGCCCCCTGGGCACTGGGTGTTGCATCCTTCCTCTTTGGCATCCCCGTCTTTGTTGACGTTGCCCTGATCGTGCTAATCCCCATCGTCCTCTCTGTGGGCCGCCGCCTGCAGGGCAACATGCTCAACTATGCCCTGCCCACCGTGCTGGCGCTGCTGACCGTACACGTTGTTCTACCCCCACACCCGGGCATCGTAGGCGGCGCTGAGCTCATGGGTGCCAACGTGGGCATGGTGCTTCTGCTGGGTCTAATTCCGGCAGCTATCATGTGGTTCTGCGCCCAGCTGCTGATCCCCAGCATCACCAAGAAGGTTTTCTCCCCCGTACCCATGATTGACGCGGCAGCAGCAGCTGAACTGGGGCAGGAGGTTGACGAGGACGCTAACACCCAGTCCTTCCCCGTGGTCAAGAACCCGCCCTCAACCGGTCTGATTATTGCCCTCATTCTCACCCCGCTCTTCCTGATTATGGGTGCCACTGTTTCAGCTATGGTTCTGCCAGAAGATAATGCTGCCCGCATCTTCTTGGGCTTCATCGGCGCCTCCCCCATGGCTCTGCTCATCGGCGTGCTGCTCTGCACTGTTCTGCTGGGCTACCGCCGCGGCTGGGGGCTGACCCAGGCTGAGGATGTCATCAATTCATCCCTGCCCCCGGTTGCAGCAGTCATCCTCATTACCGGTGCTGGCGGCACCTTCGGCCACGTCCTTTCAACTACCGGCGTGG
This sequence comes from Rothia sp. (in: high G+C Gram-positive bacteria), assembly GCA_030530765.1. GTDB lineage: Bacteria > Actinomycetota > Actinomycetes > Actinomycetales > Micrococcaceae > Rothia. The sequence goes on along the minus strand of JAUMUH010000001.1, from coordinate 27,237 downwards.
CAACCGCTGTTGCCGATGTTCTGGCAGCCAGCGGCCTGCATATTCTGGTTCTTGCCTGGGTTATGGCTGCACTAATCCGTGCAGCCCAGGGTTCAGCAACCGTTTCAACACTGACCACCGCTCCCCTGCTGGCGCCCCTGGTTGCCACCATGGGGCTAGCCCCCTTACAGGTGGCACTGGTGACCGTCACCATTGGTATCGGTTCTATGGCGCTGTCTCACGTCAATGACTCCCTCTTCTGGGTCTGGTCCCGCTACTTCAAGGTCACTACCGCTAACACCCTGAAGTCCTACAGCGTTGTTACTACCTTTGCTTCTCTGGTTGGCTTTGCGGTCTGCCTGCTCATGTGGCCACTGGTAGCAATAATTGCCTAACATCCTCCCTGCCCTTCTACACCCATGGAAAGGACGCCCCCGTGCTCACCTCCCCCCGCCGCCTGCTCGTTCTTGATGATGACCCCACCGGCTCCCAGTGTGTCTCTGACATGCCAGTTGCCTTTAAAGAAGATGCAGCCCTGCTGGCTCAGACCCTAGCTGATGAAGGTTCCTCTTGCTTCGTGCTGACCAACACCCGTGCCCTGGATGAGGCGGACGCTATTGCCAAGAACCAGCGCATTGTCGCCGGGGTGCTCAAGGAGTTGGGTGAGCAGGTAAAGGCGGGCGGGCTGCATCTGGTGTCCCGCTCCGATTCAACCCTGCGCGGGCATGTGATTGCTGAACCTAATGCCCTGGCTGACACCCTGGCTGAGGCGGGTATCGAAACCGATGTATTCCTCTTCTGCCCGGCAATGCTAGAGGCTGGTCGCTTTACCGAGGGCGATGTTCACTACGCCATGGTCGATGGGCAGGCAGTGCTGGTTGAGCACACCGACTTCGCCAAGGACGCCACCTTCGGCTACCACACCTCTCACCTGGCTGCTTTCTTGGAAGAGAAGTCTGGCGGACAGGTGAAGGCTGACCAGGTTCTCTCCCTTTCCCTGGAGGATATCCGTCAAGGTGGGGTTGAGCTTGTACGTCAGAAGCTGGCGGGGGCGTCCAACCGCCAGTGGGTCATTGTCAACTCCACCGACTACTCCGATATGGAGGTAGTTGCCGATGCGGTCACCCAGCTTGAGGCTGAGGGGAAGGTCTTTATTAGCCGCTGTGGCCCGTCCTTTGTGCGCCCCCTGGCCGGGCAACAGGGAGCTGAGGTGCTAACCCCTGAAAGCATCAAGCTGGATTCTGGGCGTCTGCCCCACGGCCTGCTGGTGGTGGGTTCCCACGTTGGGCTAACCACCGCCCAGCTGGCTGAGGTTCAGGCTAAGAGCGGGCTGGCTGAGTTTGAGCTGCAGGTCGAAAAGCTGCTTGATGAGGCACATCGGGCAGAGCATATTGACGCCGTGGTTGCGGCTGTACGGCAGCAGCTAGAAACCCAGGACTGCGTGGTCTACACCAGCCGCACCCTCATTTCTACCGATGACCCGGCTGAGTCCCTGGCGATTGCCCGCAGCGTGTCAGATGCTGTGGTGGAGGTGGTGCAAAAGGTTCGCACCGTGTTGCCCGCCTGGGTCATCGCAAAGGGCGGCATTACCTCCCATGAGGTGGCGCATAGAGGCCTGGGTATTCGCCTGGCTAGGGCTGAGGGGCAGTTCTTCCCCGGACAGATTTCCCTCTTCACCCCGCTGGATGCCCCGGCGGAGGTGCTGGGCAACCCCTACGTTGTTTTCCCCGGCAACGTGGGTAGCAAACAGGCACTGGCGGACGTCGTTGCCCGCCTCAAGAGCGCAACGGCAGCTTAAGAATTTTTCAGGAAAACAAAGGAGTTTAGTGATGTCTTTGAAGGTTGCTTGGATCGGTTTGGGCGCTATGGGCGCCCCCATGGCTTTGGTGACTGCTGCAGCAGGGCACCAGGTCACTGCCTTCGATATGAACCCGGCTGCCCTGGAGGCTGTAGCTCCCCAGGTTGCTGCCGCTCCCAGCGCGGTTGATGCTGTTGCGGGTGCTGATGCGGTGGTCATTATGGTGGCAACCGGGGCGCAGCTGCAGGCGGTCCTTTTTGGTGAAAACGGCATTGCCCAGGCGCTATCTGCTGATACTCAGGTGATGGTGATGTCTACCGTGGGCCCGGCTGCGGTTGAAGCTGCTGCCGCCCAGCTGGAACCTGTGACCACCCACTTTGTTGATGCACCGGTTTCTGGCGGTGTTGCCCGTGCGGGCACCGGTGATTTGCTGGTGATGGTTGGTGGTGCAGCTGCCGACATTGAGGCAGTGTCACCCCTGCTCGACGCCATGGCATCAAACTACCCGGTAGTGGGTGCACGCGTGGGGGACGGCCAGCGTTTTAAGGTGGTTAACCAGTTGCTCTGCGGCATACATATTGCGGCTGCCGGTGAGGCTCTTGCCCTGGCTGATTCTATGGGGCTGGACGTTGAACAATGCCACCAGGTGCTCAACACCGGCGCAGCACAGTCATTCATGTTCAACGACCGCGGCGAGCGCATGGTCGGTGAAGACTTTGATAACGTGCACTCTGCCCTGGATATTTTCGTCAAGGACATGGGTCTGGTCACCGATGCCGCCCGCCAAGTGGCACAGCCGGTGCCACTGGCGTCCGCCGCCGAACAGCTTTACCTGCGCGGCCGCCACGAGGGTCTAGGCCGTAAGGACGACTCGGTGATTTACCAGATGCTGAAGGGGCAATAATTTTTCTACTCTAGACCCCCGCGTTCTAAGGAAGGTGGGTAAAAAAGGGGGTAGGGACGGGCTTCAACAAGCTATTTAGCGTTGCCTCTACCCCATGGCTATTGCCTCCGCCCCCAATTCCACCCCTGGAGAGGAGAGGGTGTGCATTATCTATATGTTTATATTGCAATAATTGAAACGCGCATGACGTATTGGTCGCACCCTTCATATATACTTAAATTGTCCTTACAAAGTGACATATGAATCGCACCTACAAGCAAGATAAGGTGTTCCGTGTTTACCCTCTCCTCGCTATCCATTGATAGATCATCCCCCATGCCGCTCTACCATCAGCTGGTAAGCGAAGTTAAGACCGCTATCTCTAACGGGAACCTGACTTCAGGCACAATGCTTCCTAACGAACTGGAGATAGCAGCTCAGTTACACCTTTCCCGCCCCACTGTACGCAAAGCTATGGACGAACTTGTCCGCGCTGGGTTACTCGTCCGAAAACGCGGTGTTGGTACCCAGGTAGTTGCCAACGAGATTCGTAGACCCCTTTCACTCTCATCTCTTTATGCAGACCTCTCCCGAAGCGGTGTTACCCCAAGCACCAAGGTATTGGTCTTTGAAACTATTGTGCCCCCGGCAACGGTTAACGAAGCGCTCCAGCTACCTGCTGGTCACGAGGTTTACCATCTGCTTCGTCTACGCCTTGAAAATGACAAGCCCTTAGCAGTTATGGAAAACTGGATTCCCACCACCCTGGGGACAATTACCCCAGAAGAACTTACTCACCAGGGACTCTACGATGTTTTACGCTCATTGGGCGTCACCTTTTCCCTTGCGCACCAAACTGTTGGCGCAACGGTTGCTGACCTCTTCCAGGCTAAAACATTAGAAATAGAGGAAGGTGCGCCTTTAGTCACCATGAAACGCACTGCCATCGATGACGTTGGTACCCGCGTTGAAACCGGCAGGCACGTTTACCGCGCTGACCTTTACAGTTTTGAGATGACGCTTTCGCAATAAAGCAGGCGAGAAAACCCTACCAAAACCTTCAACAGCCCTAACCACAAGGAGAAAAGTAATGTCAGAGTGGCTTTATCCCGCCGGTAGTGCATCTTTCGGCCCTTGGGATCTTTCGCTAGGCACCTATGATTCAAGAGTTCAGGTTCCAGGCTGGGAGTATACCGGCATTAAAACAGCAGAATTTACTGGCGAACCCCTGACGCTGGATGCCGCAGATGAAGAGCGTATCATCATACCGCTCACAGGAGATATCACTGTGACCGTCGAAGGTGAGACCTACCAGCTCTCTGGCCGAGAATCTGTTTTTCATGGACCCGCAGATGTGCTCTATACCGGCATCAATAGGGCAGTAACTCTTACCGGTGAGACGGGTGTCCGTGTCGCCATCGCTACAGCTCCTGCTAAGACCGACTACCCGGTACGCCACTTGGCTAAGGCTGAGATTCCGGTGGAGCTTCGAGGTGCGGGCAGTTGCTCCCGTCAGGTTCATAATTTTGGTACCCCGGCAACCCTTGAAGCTGACCGTTTCATTGTCTGCGAAGTCATCACCCCGGCCGGAAACTGGTCGTCCTACCCTCCCCACAAGCACGATGAGGAGAAAGAGGGCGAAACTGCGCTTGAAGAAATTTACTATTTTGAGACTCGCAAGACCCCCGGTGCACCGGCTGAAGCTACTGATGCTATTGGTTATCAGCGAGTCTATGCCTCAGATAAGCGGCCCATTGATATCAATGCAGAGATTCGCACCGGTGACGTAGTGCTTGTACCTTACGGCTGGCACGGCCCGGCTATGGCAGCCCCTGGCTACGACCTCTACTATCTCAACGTTATGGCTGGTCCCGGCAATGTGCGTGACTGGCTAATTTCAGATGACCCGCACCATGGCTGGGTGCGATCCACCTGGGATGGGCAAGATATTGATCCGCGCCTGCCCTATACCGCCTAAACAGAAAAGCACCCCGCAACCTTTGGTTGCGGGGTTCCTGGACCCTGGAGGCACCATAACGACCCACCACTTTGATGCCACAGGTCACTAGAGGGTACCAGCAATAGGCATTCATCTACTTGAGTTAGCTAATTGCCCATTGCTACAAGCCTCTACCGTGACCAGACAGCAGTGAGGACGGTGCGAGCGCAGCAGTTGTACGTTCTACCGGTCGGACTGTCTCCCAGGTGCCACTGATTGCAGAATCTTCTGCCGCCTGCACCACACGGTTAGCTAGCAAAGCATCGTGAACATCTGCGTTAGCAGATTCACCGCCGGTAAAAGCTAAGAGGAATTTCTTCGCCTCGATTACCTTAAGATCGTCATACCCCATCGATGTTCCTGCACCAGGCTGGAATTTTGCGAAGTCACCAAAATCAGCACCCGCCATCACCCTGGTATATCCCACGGTGGGGCCAGTACGCCCAAGCGCAACTTCTAGTTCGTTCATACGCTCAAAGTCCCAGCGTACTGAACCTTCTGTGCCATAGATTTCGATGGAATACTGGGCTCGAGGCCCTACCGCCACACGGGATGCTTCCAGTGTTCCTACGGCACCTGCACCCACAGCATCTTGCCCGAATCGAATCAACAGAGCAACGTAGTCCTCGTTCTCCACTGGAGCCATTTCACCATTTTCAATCACGGCAAAATGGGTTCCCTGACCCACCGGCAGCTTAGGTCGCTCAGTGTAAACCGTAGAAGTTAGAGCACTCACCTCAGAAATCGGTCCCACAATATAGTGGGCGAGGTCAGCTAAGTGGCCCATTAAATCGCCCAGCACGCCGGTACCTGCCAGTTTGCGGATAAAGCGCCAAGAAAGCGCTCCGTTGGGCTCTGCCGAATAGTCAGCGAAGAAGGCACCACGTACGTTAGTAATACGCCCCAGTTTTCCCTCCGCGACTAGTTGTCGAGCGTACTCGATGGCAGGGGTATTACGATAGTTGAACCCTACTGCGGTCTCAACTCCAGCCGCCTCAGCTGCTTCTACCACCTCATTGGTTTCGCTGGCTGATCGTCCCACAGGTTTTTCGATCCAGAAGGCCTTACCAGCAGCTGCTGCGGCCTTCCCTATTTCGGCATGTAGAAAATTGGGGGCGCAGATAGAGACCACATCGACATCGGGGTGGTTCAGCACTTCCCGATAGTCAAGGGTTACCTCTTCAAAACCCAGGACATCGCGGGCATAGTCAGCACGATCCTGCGCGGTATCAGCAGCGATAATCAGGCGGGGCTTAATCCCGAGTTCAGGGTAGACAACAGGCAAGGCAGAGTAGGCACGGGCATGGACCTTACCCATCCACCCGATACTGATAAGACCTACACCAATGTTTTTCTGTTCCATGAGTTCTTCCTTGTAAAAGTGCTGTTTTAGGAGACACAGATAGCACGCAGAGCCACAACAGAAGAGACACACTATTCAGAACTATACCCTCACCGCTACATCTTTGAAATATTCCAGCCCAAGTCGCTCAAGGGAAGACAGTTTACGGCCTGAGTGCATCAAGGCAGCCTGCACCTACTGCTACCTTCACAGATGACCGCCGCCATAGAGGGCAAGAACAGCACGATGTAGTAGCTATTCACTGGCCTTTTATTCAATTTCACTCGCACCATAAGGGGAAATAAAAATAAAGAGACCCGCACCATAGTAATATTGTCAATATGTCAGGACATGCGTATAGTGTGTTATGACACAGGCACAATGCAGGCTGCATCGGTAGATAACCTAACAGTCACCTGACCCGCTACCGCCAAGGAGCTTTAATGAAGATTGCACTTGACCCAACCCCATTCCATCACACCCACTCCCTCCTAGAATTCCCCAAAGTCGCCAAGGATATGGGGTTTGATTATTTACAAATGACTCCCCATAAGGACTTTCTCCCCTTCTTCAGTCACCCTAAAGCAGATGACGACCTCGTCCAGAAACTTGCCAAAGCCGCTAAAGATGCTGAAGTAGAAATTGCTTCACTCCTACCTGTGCTCCGCTGGTCCTGGCCGGAAGAAGAAGCCCGTGCAGCAGCCGTCCGCAAATGGAAACGAGTCCTCCAAATTGCCGTTGACCTTGGCGTAAACCAGATCGGAACTGAATTTTCAGGCCGCCCCGAGCAGGCAGAAAAGTCTGAGGATGCTTTCTACAAGTCCATGGAAGAGCTCCTGCCTATCATCGAACGCGAAGGTATTCACGTTGCCATTGACCCTCACCCCGATGACTTCGTAGAAAACGGTCTTGAAGCCTGGCGAGTCATCCGAGGCTTGAACTCCAAGAACCTGGGTATGGTCTATGTTGCCTCCCACACCTTTCACATGCAGGAAAATCCACTCGACATCATGCGTGAAGCAGGGGACCGCATCCGCATCGTCCACGTTTCAGACACTATGAACCATCACGCCTCCCACGGCCTGCGCTACATCACTAACCCTCCCGGTAACCCTGTCCGCGTCCACCAACACCTCAAGATTGGTGACGGCGAGGTCAACTGGAGCGAATTTTTTGGTGGCCTTAAGGAAATCGGATTTCTCGATGACCCCAATACCATCATGGCGTCCTCTGTTTTTGCAGAGAACGAAAATGCCACAGAAGTTTCCAAGTACCAGTCAAAGACCATGCGCGAAATGGTAGAACGCGCACAGAGCAGCAACTAAGCTGCCTTTATTACAGAGAAAGAGGCAATGATGTCTTCTCATACCCCTACTGTATCCGAAGCTAACCTGCCGCCACTCACCAAAGGCCCCCATTCCAAGCGTCTGGGCCAGGTAGCCCTCGTCGCAACTCTCGGCGGCCTACTGTTTGGTTACGATACCGGCGTTATCAACGGTGCTATCGAACCTATGACCCAGCAACTGAGTCTTGCAACCAGTGAAATCGGTCTAGTCACCTCAACCCTGCTAGCAGGCGCAGCTATTGGTGCACTCACCATCGGCTACCTGTCAGATACTATCGGTCGCAAAAAGACTATCCTCATCCTGGCAGCTATCTTCTTTGCTGGTGCGGTGCTCTGTGCACTTGCTCCCGGTCTCGATTCCCTCTTGGTTGGCCGCGTCCTGCTAGGTTTGGGTGTCGGTGGCGCCTCCACCGTTGTCCCTGTATTCCTAGCAGAAATGGCACCCTATGAGATTCGAGGTTCCCTCTCTGGTCGCAACGAAATGATGATTGTTGTTGGTCAGCTGGCTGCCTTCGTGGTTAACGCATTTCTTGGTACTACCCTGGGTCACCATGAGAATGTTTGGCGTTACATGCTCGCTATCTGTGCCGTGCCCGCTATCTTCCTTTTTCTCGGTATGCTCCGCATGCCAGAATCTCCTCGCTGGCTACTCTCTAAGGGCCGCAAGGAAGAGGCTCTGTCCGTCCTAAGGGCCGTCCGCTCCCCTGAGCGTGCCGAAGCTGAAGTACGCGATATCGAACGTACTCTTGAAAAAGAGGGACGCTCGGTGACCCCCAAGGTCAGCTCCATGCTCAAGGACAAGTGGATTCTACGCATTATCGGTGTTGGTGTAGCCCTGGCTGTCTTCCAGCAGTTCACCGGTATCAACTCCATCATGTACTACGGCACCATCGTGCTGCAGGAAGCAGGCTTCTCCCATAACGCAGCTCTCATTGCTAACATCGCCCCGGGTGTTATCGCTGTTATCGGCGCTTTCATCGCGCTGTGGATGATGGAACGAATCGACCGCCGCACCACCGTTATTACTGGCTACTCCTTAGTCACCCTTTTGCATCTGTTCATTGGCACTTCGGCCTTCTGGCTACCAGAGAACGCCACAATCCGTCCCTGGGTTCTACTCTTCCTCATCGTTGGCTTCGTGGGTTCTATGCAGACCTTCCTGAATGTGGCCACCTGGGTACTCCTCTCAGAAATCTTCCCCCAACAGATTCGTGCCTTCGGTATGGGCTTCTCGGTTCTCTGCCTATGGACTGCCAACGCTTTCGTCGCCTACTTCTTCCCGATCGCTCTTGAGGCAGTTGGGCTGAACAACACGTTCTTCGGCTTCGCCGTTATCAACGCTATTGCAGTTCTGATTATGGTCAAGTTCCTACCAGAGACTCGTGGCAAGAGCCTAGAAGAGGTTGAAGTGGGTGTTACCACCGGAGCTATCTACATTGTAGAACCCAAGAAACACTAGATACTTTTATTAGAAACCTTGTTCCGCTAGAAAGAACCGCCCCTCACATTGTGTGGGGCGGTTTCGGTCTATCCAAAGGTTAGCCCTCTAGGGGTTTATCTTTTCTGCGCCTTTATCCATCTGCACAGAGACCGATTTCCGTAAAATCACCTTCGATTTGCCATTTCACGGAGATGCCGCCATAAAAGTAACCGCCGCGTACTGCTGCGCGACGGTTATACACCCCTGTAAGAGGAAGAAAATTAGTGGGTTGCCTGAGTGGAGATTTACGGAACCCGGTAACCCACTAACACCTATTTATAAAGGTCTGGCTTCTCCTTCAAGATAACTTCTACAATTTTCCCTGAAGCTTCAGCTTCGATACCAGCTTCACAGCAGACAGCAGCTGCGTATCCATCCCAGGCTGAAGGGCCAGTAAGGGCGCCGGATAGAACGGCATCGACCCACGCCTGTACCTCAGCATCATAGGCATCTACGAATCGAGGCTCAAAGCTCTCAGATATTTGGTCTTCACCGACCGAGACGTGCTGCTCTTCAAAGATACCTTTGGTAGTTACCGCATAACCATACTGGGCTACTACATGGGTATTAACGGTAACCAGAACACCGTTTTCGGTTTCGATAAGCACCTGGGCAGGGTCATTCAGATCAGCCGAGGCATACTTACTCTTCTTCCCTGCGCGCACCTGCACATTCTTGATTTCTTCGCCAGTAAGGAAGCGAATACCATCAAATTCATGGACCACAGTGTCATCGATGAGATTGCGCCCGGTGTAGGAAGCAGGTACATCGGGGTTGATATGCTCACAAGAAAGCTGGAGCAACTCACCGTATTCACCGGATTCAACCAGTGAGCGAATCTTCTTGTAGCCTGCGTCAAAACGGCGCATGAAGCCCACCTGAACCAGGCGTTTGCTTGCTTCAACCTCAGCCTGAACAATTTCCCATGAGGATACAGAGTCGGTAGTCAGCGGCTTCTCACAGAGGATGGGAAGACCCTTCTTGATAGCAGGCAGCAGCACGGGGGTATGCAGAAAGCCGGGGGTAGCAATGAGAACAGCATCAAAGGCATCGGCTTCAAGGGCGGTTTCAAAGTTGGTGAAAAACTGAGCATTTTCGATACCTTCAACGGCTTGCCGTGCTTTAGCTTCATCGATATCAACAACAGCGGCAACAACGGCATTGTCGATAGTTGAGTGGATACGTTTGATGTGGTCGTACCCCATTCGGCCAGCGCCAACAATGCCGATACGCAGTTCGTTAGCCATAAGATGATTCTCCTTAGATAGAGGTAAGGACGCCGTGCCCGCCTTACTGCAACAGAGCAGCAAAGCAGGTCTCGCCGTCCTTAGTGAAAAAGAATTTAGGAAATAAAAGTGCGGGAGCCACAGCCGAGCAGGTATTCTTTGGTGCGCTGAGCAATAGCCAGGGGGGTATCAAAGGAATCGACAGGATACATGTCCTGCTCAACAATGCCAAAGAGGGGGCGACCCAGAGCTTCGGCAGCTTCGATAACCTTGGACAGGTCAGGCAGACCATAGGGAGGCTCACACATAACACCCAGGCGAACTGCCTTAGAAAAGGACATCTCTTCAGCTCGCACTTGCGCACCAATCTTGGGGTCGACCTGTTTGAGGTGAAGATAACCGATACGCTCTGGGTATTTCTCAATCAATTCAACGGATGAAGCGCCACCATATTCTGCGTGGCCGGTATCAAGGCAGAGAGTGACTAGCTTGGGGTCAGTTACCGCTAGAAACTTCTCAATTTCTTCCATGGTTTCGACGTGAGAGTCAGCATGGGAATGGAACTGCTGGTAGAGCCCGTATTCTTTCTGCAGGGTCTCACCTAGACGGTTATGGCCGGCAGCAAGGTCTCCCCACTGCTTATCGGTGAGGGTTGAAGGTTCCAGTTCCTTACCGGTCTTATCATCACGCCAGAGGGCGGGAATCACCACAATGTGCTCAGCACCCATAGCTGCAGTGAGTTCGGCAACCTTGCGGGCAGGCTCCCAAGCGATATCCCACTGGTCAAGGCCGCGGTGAAAGGCAGTGAAGACGGTTCCTGCCGAGACCTTCAAGTCTCGATCCTTAAGCTCTTTGGCAAGAGTCTCGGGGTCGGAAGGCAGGTAGCCGTAAGACCCGAGTTCAATCCACTTATAGCCCGCCTCTGCTACCTCGTCGAGGAAACGTTGCCAGGGAGTCTGCGCATCGTCCTCGGGGAACCAGACGCCCCATGAGTCAGGAGCAGTACCGATAATAAGTTTGTTGTCGGTCATTGGTCTTCTCCACATTTTCATCGTTGGAATGTGTTGCCGGTCGGTCAGGTGTTTGCCTTCAAACACTCAACCAAATATGTACTGACATACTATCAAATTAGGTGGTTAGGGGCACTCTTTTTCAACCTGTCTACTACAGAAAAATTTTGCCGTATCCCACAACAAAATACCGCTGCGCACCAATAGTACGCAGCGGCATATACATAGAGAGGACGAAGCCATCCGCCCAGTCAGTTATCGGCTAGTTATTACCGCGTGACTCAAAGTTGAAGGAGGCGCCAGAGGCGTCTTTACGCTCAGGGAAGCGTTGGGTAACAGCTTTGTTACGGGTGTAGAAACGCAAGCCATCCTCGCCGTAGATATGGTGCTCCCCAAAGAGAGAGTCATTCCAACCACCAAAGGAGTGGTTAGCCAGAGGAACCGGCAGGGGAACATTGACACCAACCATGCCCACCTTGATGTCGCGGGTGAACTTGCGGGCTGCGTAACCGGAATCAGTGAAGATACAAGTACCGTTGCCAAAGGGGTTGGAGTTAATAACCTCGATTCCCTCTTCCAGTGAATCGACGCGCACAACCACTAGAACGGGACCGAAAATCTCCTCGGCATAAGCGCTCATCTCACGCTTCACGTGGTCGATGAGGGTGGGCCCAACAAAGAAGCCGTTTTCATGGTCAGCTACTACCAAGTCACGTCCGTCCACCACGATGGCAGCACCATCGGTCTCAGCCTCGGTGATAATGCGCTTGACGCGTTCCTGGGAAGCTGCGGTAATCAGCGGCCCCATATCTGCCCCAGCATCCATACCGTTTGACACCTTTACCTCACGGGCCTTAGCGGCAACACGCTCTACTACGGTATCAGCAGCATCACCCACGGCAACAGCAACAGAGATAGCCATGCACCGCTGACCCGCAGCACCGAAAGCAGCGGCGGTGAGGTGGTCGGTCACAACATCCATGTTGGCATCGGGCATAATCAGGGCATGATTCTTTGCACCGCCTAAAGCCTGCACGCGCTTGCCGTTAGCAGTTGCGGTAGCATGCACGTACTTCGCGATGGGGGTTGACCCGACGAAAGAGATACCGTCTACACCCTTATGATTCAGTAGCCCGTCTACCATTTCCTTGCCGCCGTGCAGTACGTTGAAGACGCCGGCGGGCAGGCCTGCTTCCTCCCAGAGCTTAGCAATAAAGTTTGCTGCACCGGGGTCACGCTCTGAGGGCTTGAGAATGAAAGTGTTACCCGAAGCGATAGCGATAGGTGCCATCCACAGCTGAATCATCACGGGGAAGTTGAAGGGCGTGATACCTGCAACTACCCCCAGGGGCTGGCGGATAGAGAAAGCATCAATTCCAGTTGCCGCCTGAGGGGTATAAACGCCAGAGATATGGCTGGTGATACCGCAGGCGTACTCTACGATTTCCTGACCGCGAGCGATTTCACCCTTGGCATCCGAGAGCACCTTACCATGCTCGCGTACAACTAGCTCCGCCAGCTCATTGGTGTTAGCAACCAACAGTTCACGAAACTTGAAGAGAATAGCGGTTCGCTTCGCCAGGGAAAGTTCACTCCAAGCAACAGATGCACTCTTTGCCGCAGCCACAGCAGCTTCAAGTTCGGCAGTACCGCCCAGGTGTAGAATACCGATAGTCTCACCAGTGGCAGGATTAAGAATGTCCTGGCGCTCTGAGCCTGCGCTGGCTACTTCTGCGCAGTTGATGTAGTGCTTAACTTCGTAGGTCATAAGGTTCTCCTTTGTGAGAGGTTCTGTTAGCTGTAGCGGTGCGACTTACCAGAGCTAGAAGAAATTACGCTGCGTAGCCTTCTGCTCGGTATAGGTTTCGTAGGCTTTCTGTGTTGACTCAAGACGTGAGGCTCCGGTAACGGGTACGTCCCACCAAGACTCTGAAGAGGGGGCGTCAATCATGGGGTCTGATTCCACATGAATCACGATGGGGCCCGAGCCTTCGGGGGCAGCCTTCGCCTCGGCAACCGCTGCAATGAGGTCTTCACGCGCATTCTCGCCGGTCTGCACGCGGATAACCCGCACACCTAAGGATTCGGCATTTGCAGCAAGGTCGACGGGTAGTTTTTCACCGTGGTCAAAGCTGTGGCTTTCAGCATCATGCGTACGGTACTTAGTACCAAAACGCTGGGAACCCAGTGATTCAGAGAGCGCGCCGATTGAGGCATATCCGTGGTTCTGAATCAGTACGGTAATGAGCTTGATACCCTCGGCAACAGCGGTGACAAGTTCAGTGTGCATCATCAAGTAGGAGCCGTCCCCCATCATAACCACAACATCACGCCCATCTCCGGTCGCCAGTGATGCTCGCTTGATCCCCAAACCACCAGGAATTTCATACCCCATACAGGAATAGGCATACTCGACATGGTAGCCAAAGGCATCCTTGACACGCCAAAGCTTGTGTAGGTCTCCAGGAAGAGAGCCAGCGGCACAGACAACTACATCCCGATCATCCATTGCCTCATTTACCGCACCAATAATTTCGTTCTGGCTCATCAAGGGGCGGTAACGCTCAGCAAAAGCAGCATCTGCGATAGCGTTCCAGCGCTTCTTTTCTTCTACGATCTGAGTTGCTTGCTCGGCGCTCACACTGAAACCGCTCATCGCGTCATTGAGCTTGACCAGCGCCTTGCGAGCATCTGCCACCACAGTCAGAGAGGTGCCATGCTTGTAAGCATCGAAAGAAGCAACGTTAATGTTGACGAAACGAACATCGGGGTTCTGAAAGGCAGTGCGGGAGGCGGTGGTGAAGTCCTCGTAGCGGGTGCCGATACCGATGATGAGGTCAGCATCATACACAAGAGCGTTAGAGGCGGTTGAGCCGGTTGAGCCAACAGCACCCAGGCACAGGGGGTGGTCCCAGTCCATCACACCGACAGCTGCCTGTGTGTAGGCAACGGGAATGCCGGTTGCTTCTGCGAACTTCCTCAGCTCTTCGGTGGCAAAAGCGTAGTGAACGCCGCCACCGGCGATAATGACCGGCTTCTTAGCACCACGGATTGCTTCAACCGCTGCGCGAATTTCAGCGTCTTCTGCATCGGGGCGGCGAATACGCCACTCGCGAGGTGCCAGGAATTCTTCGGGAACATCAATCAGTTCAGCCTGGACGTCCTGCGGAAGAGCGATGGTAACAGCACCGGTTTCAACCGGATCGGTGAGCACGCGCATACCGTTGAGCAGGGAGGCGAAGACCATTTCAGGGCGCCACACGCGATCAAAATAACGGGATACCGGCCGGAAAACATCATTGACAGTGATGTCACCGGCATCAGGACGCTCTAGCTGCTGCAGCACGGGGTCAGCGACGCGGGTAGCAAACTGGTCAGAGGGCAACAGCAACGCGGGCAGACGGTTGGTGGTTGCTAGGGCTGCGCCGGTCACCATGTTCGATGAACCAGGGCCAATGGAGGTGGTCACTGCGTAGGTAGCGCGACGGCGGGTATGGCGGGCATAACCCACAGCCTGGTGCACTTGAGCCTGCTCATTACGCCCCTGATAGTAGGGCATAAGCTCAGGTTCAAACTCCTGGTACTGGCGCAGCGCCTGACCGACACCGGCAACATTACCGTGGCCGAAGATACCGAACATGCCGGGAATGGTGCGTTCGCGGTAAGCTTCGCCGCCGATTTCATCAACAGTGTACTGGTTACCCAGGAACTTTACGACTGCCTGGGCTACTGACATTTTCTGAGTTGCCATGATCTTCTCTCTCAGGTTTTAAATCTAAAACTTGGGTTATTCTGAGGTGTTCAACAGGGAAGCTGCGGTTGTTACGGCAGCCGCTACATCGCCGTCCTCGGGGTAGAGCAAGGCCCTTCCAACGGTCAGACCCTGCACACCGGGCAGTTTGAGGGCTGCCTCCCAGGTGGCAAAGATTTCGTCGGGGGCGCCGGTGGGGTCCCCACCCAATAAGACGGTAGGAAGGGTGGTGGATGCCATCACACGCTCCATCTCTTCAACTACCGGCAGTTTCATCCACGTGTAGGCGCTAGATGCGCCCAGGGCGCTGGCGATACCAACTGACTTAATGACGGCATCAGCGCTAAGGTCATTCTTAATGGCACCGTTCACGGTTTCTGAGATGAAGGGTTCGACCATGGCGTACATACCACGCTCAGTCAATGAATCCACAGCCTGTGCGGTGGCTTCTAGCGTGGCTACGGTAGAGGGGTCGCCGTAATGGATACGGGTCAGCATCTTACCGCCATCCGCCCCTAATTTTTCTAACGCTTTAGCGGTGTGACCGGTAAAGCGATCATCCATTTCATTAACTAGCCCAGAGAGGCCGCCACGGTTCATGGAGCCAAAAACCAACTTGCCATCGAGAGCACCGAGAAGCAACAGGTCATCTAGGATGTCGGGGGACGCAAGTACACCGTCCACCGCTGGGTTTTCCAGGGCAATCTGTAAGCGATCCAGAAGGTCACGGCGATCTGCCATCGCTAGTGGTTCATTGCGCACCTTGTTAGCACCGCGGGCAGGGTGGTCAGCTGCAACAATGAAGTTTTGTTTGCCATAGACAATACCGGGGTGGCGCTTACGTGAGGACGCCGCACGGAACACTGCTTGAGGGTCTTCCAGACGGGTACGGGTGAGGTGCTCATAGCGCCGGGGATCACGGTCTTCTGTGAGGTGAATCGTCATGATACTTTCTCTTACTCTCGTGTAATTAGAAGCCTCGACCGCGTTCTTCAAGCAGAGCCTTGACCTCTGACTCGACGGGCATAGCCTCGGAGCAGGCAATCTGCGAAGCAACGATAGCGCCAGCAGCGTTAGCGAAATCTAATACCTGCTGTAGGGGCCAACCCGAAAGGATGCCGTGAGTGAAGGCGCCACCAAAGGAATCTCCAGCACCTAGACCGTTAGCTGTTTCAACGGGAACGGGGGCTGAGACGATGCGTTCAGTAGCAGTTTTTGCCATGACACCGTTGGCACCCATCTTGACAACAGCAATTTTGACACCGGCCTCAAGAAGGCGGTCAGCCTGCTCATCGGGGGTACCATCACCTACTGCGGTGGCACATTCTTCACGATTGCCAATAGCAATGGTGGCATACTTCAGAGATTCCCTAGCAGCCGCAGTGGCGTCTTCTAGCTTGGCCCAGAACATGGGGCGGTAGTCCAGGTCTAGAATGGTGTGCTGACCTTCTGCCAGTTTCTCTCGGGGGCGGGCATCATGAGCGTATAGCTGAGCTTCACGAGAGGGTTCCTGGCAAAGGCCCGTGAGGGTGGTCCAGAAAATCTGCGCTTCCCTTACAGCTTCTGTATCAATCTGACCCTTCATAATCTGCAGGTCAGGGGCAGTTGGGAAGCGGCCATAAAAGTAGAGAGGGAAATCTTCCAGAGGCTTAATAGCGCAGAAAGTCACGCAAGTCTGCAAGTTGGAGTTAACGATGACATTTTTATCGTCTGAGCCATAGCGGTTGAGTTCCCGGCGCAGGTAAATACCGAAGGGGTCATCACCTACGCTGGTAATGACGGAAGTTTTATGACCGTACTTAGCTGCCGCAACAGCCACATTGGAGGGGGAACCACCCAGGTATTTGCGGAAAGTGGTGACGTCTTCAAGCCCTACGCCAATATCATCGGGGTAGACGTCTACACTGATGCGACCCATAGTCAACAGCTCGTACATTTAGTGTCCTTTACTTACAGTCTGCGGTTCGGCTTCACGCCAAAGCGGTCTACTACTAGCGTGCACTATGTCACTTTGTCCTGTCAATATTTGTACTGACATATTAACAAAATTTCTAAATTTCGCCTCACGCTTGATCGCTTCAGCAAACTCACGGCTAAAACAACCGGTAGACTTCAGCAGCACCAAGTACCTTGCGGTTAGACTAGCTCTTATAATGGCACGTGCACCCAAATTAAGATTGAGAACGTTTGTGACGACAGTGAATACAACGGCACCTTAACAGTCCCTATTAAGATCTCAAACACGACCAGCTCCACATTGCTAGTAACCGCAAAAAATCCAGGTATTGCAGGGAGACAATGCCACACCAGGGTGTACCAACAATCCGATTGCGCGCCAGATACCCCTAAATCTCCCTCCCCGCTGTCTCTGGTACCCGCGCCCGTGTAAAAGCAATAAGCCCCAGGCCGATAACGGCGAAGAGGGCGAAGGTGGAGCCTAGTCCCAGGGCTGCCAGTAGCAGGGGGAAGGTGAGGGAGACGGCGAAGTTCGCTATCCAGGAGACGAAGGTTGCCACTCCCATGCCTGCCCCGCGTACGGATGCTGGGACAAGTTCGCTCATGAGCACCCAGGTGACCGGTGAGACGGCACCCTGCTGAAAGATCAGAAAGATGATGGAGATGAGCAGGGTTGCCCAGGGGCGGGCTGCCGCGTCTAGGAATTGGGAGCTGGCGGCGAGGGCTGCCAGCGAGAAGGTGGTACCTGCTAGGCCGATGGTGAGCACGGTGCGGCGGGGGTATTTACCCACAAACCAGAGGCCAACGCCAGCGCCAATCACTGAGAGCACGCCGTTGGAGATGTTGGCGGTGAGCGCAGCGTCGGTTGAGAACCCTGCTTCGCGGAGCACCTGGGTGCCATAGTACATGAGAGCGTTGACGCCGGTTGCCTGTTGCACGATGCCGATGGCGGCTGCGGTGAGCAGCAGGGTGCGCAGTGCTGGGTCGCGCCAGAGTTGCCCTACCGCCCCGCGCTGCACAGTGGCGTCCTTACGGTAGCGGGGGGATTCGGGCACGATCAGCATGCCGGCAAAGAGCAGGATGGCGGGGATGATGGAGACCGCAAACATGACGCGCCAAATCATCACCTCATGGGCGTAAACGTTGCCCAGAATGGCGTTGGTGACGTAGGCTGCCAGCTGACCGGTGACAATCATGAACTGGTTGCGGGTGACCACTGAGCCACGGCGGTTTGCCGGTGAGATTTCGGCCAGGTAGATGGGCACCACGGCAGATGCCGCACCGACGGCTAGGCCGATGATGACGCGGAAGAGCACAAAGAGCGGTAGGGCGTGGGAGGCGGCAAGCCCCAGGGAGCCTGCAACAAAGGCCAGTGCCAGCGCCAGTAGCACGCGGCGGCGGCCAAAGCGGTCAATGAGCTGCCCTGCTACCAGTGCGCCAAAGGCTGCCCCCAGGGTGAGGGCTGAGGTGGCGATGCCTTCAGCGGCGGGGGTGAGGCGGAAGTCCTGTTGTAGGAAGGGTAGTGCCCCGTTGATAATGCCGGTGTCGTAGCCAAAGAGGAACCCGCCTAAACAGATAATCCAGGTGTAGAGGTTCACCCGGGCGGGGTGGGGGTTGGTCATGCTGCTCCTTTGTGTTAACAAGGGGTAATTCTAGACCTATATCGGCAAAAGCAAGCAACAGGTGGACGGCGGGGCGCACCTTCCCTTTAGAAGAGGGCGATTTTTTGGGGTGCCGGGAAAATCTCATCGAGGGCTGCCAGGTCTTCTGCGCTGAAGCGGGTGCTAATGGCAGCGGCGTTAGCGGCAACCTGCTCGGCGTTAGTGGCACCGGCGATGACGGAGGAAACCGGTTCTTGCTGTGCCAGCCACGAGAAGGCAACCTCAATTTCGCTCAGCCCGCGGTCGGCAGCAAAATCTGAGAAGGCCTGTAGCTGCTGCCAGTTAGCCGTTTCAAGCAGCTGGGGCTTGATGCGGGTCAGCCGCCCCACTCCCCCTTTGCCGGGGTTGTACTTACCGGTCAGCAACCCGTTAGCCAGGGGGAAGTAGGGCAGGACGCCCAGCCCCAGGTTGCGCGCAGCTGGTAGCACTTCAAGTTCTGCCCGGCGGTCTAGCAGGTTGTAGTGATTTTCAGCGGCAATGTAGCGTACCCCCAACTCACGGCCTATATATTCCGCCTGGGCTATCTGCCAGCCAGAGTAGTTGGAGCTACCCACATAGCGCACCTTCCCCTGCTCAATCAGGGCGCCCAGTGCCGCCAAGGTCTCTTCAATAGGGGTGGCAGGGTCGGGGGTGTGGTGAAAGTAGAGGTCAAGGTAATCCACACCCAATCGCGCCAGGGAACCTTCAACCGCCTGCATGATGTAACGGCGGGAGCCGCGCACGCCAAAGTCCTTGCCCTGCAGCCCGCCGGCGTCCAGCCCGAACTTGCTGGCGATAACAATCTCATCTCGGGGCACTCCCAGCTCGCGCAGGGCGCACCCAAACATGGTTTCAGACACCCCGGGCTGCGCCCCGTAAATATCTGCCAGGTCAAAGAGGGTGATGCCGGCTTCAAGGGCAGCTTCTAGCACCCGGTTGGTGCCCTGTTGGCTTTCAGTGTCGGTCTTTTCTCTGCCCAGGTTGTTGCAACCCAGACCCACAGACGAAACGGTCAAGCCACTTTTGCCCAGCTGACGGTATGCAATACTCATACGCACTACCCTAATTCCCAAGAGTGTTTAAAAGGGCTAAAGCAGGGAAGAAAATTCTTCCCTGCCTTAGCTGAGATATGGTGCCACCAGCCTATTTTCTGCAACCAACCGGCTATCTACCGGGGTGACCACAGAGCCTTATGGCAACTGGTTACACCAACCCTGATGTTGGGCGCCAGGGGTTATGCCGCTGCGGGGATAAGCTCCTGGGTAGAGTCAACATCCTGGGCGGGCTCTACCACGGGGCCACTGTTGAGACCAGCGGTTGAAGTGATCCAAGAGCTAACCTGTGACAGCAGGGCGTAGTTTGACCCGGCGTTGATGTTAGCACCGGGGTCTGCCTGGTCACCGGTTGAGCAAACAGCAACAATCTTGCCGTTGATGAGCAGGGGGCCACCGGAGTCGCCGTGGTTAGCGGCACCGGTAACACCAGAAACGTGAACAGC
The DNA here is from genome assembly GCA_030530765.1 of Rothia sp. (in: high G+C Gram-positive bacteria). Lineage (GTDB taxonomy): Bacteria > Actinomycetota > Actinomycetes > Actinomycetales > Micrococcaceae > Rothia. The sequence goes on along the minus strand of JAUMUH010000001.1, from coordinate 7,330 downwards.
AGAGCCGTAGTAAGCGTCGTAGGAGTTACCGTCAACGCGAACTGCGGCAGAGCGCAAGGTGGTGGTGGGCTGGGAGTTAGCACCCAGACCGTAGCCCATGATGGTACCGGTGTCACCGTACCGGGGCTTGTAGTTGAGGTCTAGCTGAGGGTAGGACGCCAGCGGGCTCTGCTGAGACAAACGTACCAGCGCGATATCACCCTGGGGTGCGGCGACCATCCGATCAACACTGATGGGGGTGCCAGGGTTAATCTGGCTGTTGGACTTGTAAACTTGCATACCGTAAGCACCGTCGATGCAGTGCTTAGCAGTCAGCACCCACTGAGAGTTGATCTGCTCGCCGGTGCAGGCGAAGGTGCCTGCTTGCCCCTGTGAGCGGAACTTAAGCTGAACAGCCCAAGGGCTTTGAGCTTGAGAACCGCCAATGATGTAAGGAGAGGCAGAGGCGCCTTCTAGGGTTGTATCGGGTGCAGCAGTAGCTGCGCTAAAGGATGAGCTAACTAGAGCTACGGAAGCTCCGAGAAGGGTCAGGCCCTTTACGAGGTGTTTCATGGTAATACCTTTAGTTATGGGGTTAGGACACCCTTCTGCTTTATAGCCGGTGGGAGGCCGACTTTCAGAAGAGTAATATGAACTCTACATGGGATAACTCTCTACCAACAGGCGCCATAGCGTCAGAAGAAAACCCCACACAGGCTGTATTTAGAGGTAAATACTGTGGGCTGTTTTTGAAAATTTTGCAATCTCTATTTGTACTGTTCATCTAAAAAAAATTCGCGAGCCTACAGGGAACCAACCACCTGCAGAAACTTAAAAAGGTGCGACCTGCCACCCCCTGAATTTGTAGCTATTTATGGGGGCAAGGCAAGCTGTAAAAATAGCTCATGACTAGCAAAAATGCCCCGTAGGACGAAATTATTAAACCCCTCACGGTTGGCAATCTCCGACCTGCCGACAAATTATGGGTATCTATCATCAGCAAACTACCAGCTTTCCCATCTCCAGCAGACAGCTGGCGCCCCGCCGTCCTTCTGCCGTCTCACTCCTCCTTAAAAACCTAAGGCCCGCTTTCACCTCTAGTGAGAGCGGGCCTCAGATGCACAGAGAAGGGCTAGTGTCCCATATGTCCGCTGGGCACCTGCTTACCGCTCGGCACAAAGAGGGCAATAAGAATCGATCCAAAGGACAAGAAGGCAGCTACCAAGAATGCCAGGTGTACACCTGCCATATAGGCCTCAATACCCTCACCGCCGTGGGCGGCAGCGCCCATACCCAGCAGCGCCACAAAGACAGCGGTTGCCGCTGCACCTGAGACCTGCTGGAAGGTAGTCATAGCGGAAGAGCCAAAGGCAGTGAGATGCTGCGGCAAAGACCCCAGACCCATACCCATCATGGGGGTATTGATGAAGGGCAGTGAGAAGGTCATCAGCATGTAGGTGGCAATGATGTACCACTGCTGGGTGGAGACTGAGAAGGTACTCATCAACCAAATTGAGGCGCTAAAAAGCACAGCGCCAGGCAGCACCAGGGCGCGAGCGCCGAAGCGGTCGGATAGGCGCCCAACAACGGGGCTGAGCACTGCCATGAGCACGCCGCCGGGTAGCAGCATGAGACCGGTTGCTAGGGCACTGATTCCCAGCACGTTTGCGGTGTAGAGCGGGATGAGGATGGCGGTGCCCAGCATGACGCCCATGCCGATGGAGCTCATGAGCACGGTGAGGGTGAAGGGGCGGGCACGGAAGATGCGCATGTCCATGAAGGGGCCGCGGGCTTGCAGTTTGATTTGACGCCAGACAAAGATAGCGATGATGGCGGCAGCTGCAATGACGATAACCCAGGGATTGACGGGCAGATGGGCGCCGCCGTGGGCTGATTCGCCACCCATGGAGGAAAGACCTAGCACCAGGCCGCCGAAGCCCAGGGTTGAGAGCAGCATGGAGAGCGCATCGAGTTTCTGGTCGCTGCCCTGGCTGGCGTCTGCCGGGGCGAGCCGCATACCGATGAGCAGGGCGATGATGCCAATGGGCAGAATCAGCCAGAAAAGCAGGCGCCAGCTGCCCATGCTGAGAATGAGACCTGAGACGGTGGGGCCCATGGCGGGTGCAGCTGAGATGACCATGCCGATGATGCCCATGGCTTGACCAATTTTGCTGGGGGCTACCAGGCGCATCATGGTGGTCATGAGCAGGGGCATCATGACGCCGGTTCCGGATGCCTGCAGCACACGCCCCAGCAGCAGGAAGGCGATGCCGGGGGCGGTGGCTGCTACCAGCGTCCCCAGGGAGAACACGGCCATTGCACCGACGAAGACGGTGCGGATGGAATAGCGGGAAATGATGAAGCCTGAGGCGGGGGTGACCACTGCCATGGTGAGCATGAAGCCGGTGGAGGTCCACTGGGCGGTGGATGCGGTGATGCCCAGGTCGCTCATGATATTAGGCAGGGCAACACCCAGCAGGGTTTCATTGAGAATGAGCACGAAGGCTGCAACCACCATGATGGCAAGTAGCAGGAATTCGGCTTTTTCAAGTTTGTGGGCCACCGGCATGGACGCGGTGTGCGCCGCCGGTTCTAGCTTTTTTTGACTACCCGTGGCGGGGTTCTGCGAGGGGGTGTGCGTAGAAGACATAAGCAACAAGCTTACAGCTTTGCAGCCCTGCATGTAATAGTAAGTTTGCCCACAGGCTGCGCTGACGAAAATTGCACGAAATGCACCTTTCTAGCAGCTAAAAAGGTGCATTTCGTGCAATTTTCGGCGGGACGGCGGGGTTCGGCGGTCTCGGAGGTAGCGGGAAGGACGGCGGGGCGCGGCGTTCGCACCAGCAGCCAGTAAAGACCCATACAAACACCCGCCGCTCACGCTCTGAGCCAAAGCCCCGCACTCAAGCCGCAGCGTAACGTCCTTACCCATAAAATAGGGTGTATGACACATTCCGGTATTGATATTAGCCAGCTAGACCCGGCAGTGAACCCTGCCGATGACTTCTTCCGTTACGTCAACGGCAAGTGGTATGACTCCTATGAGATCCCCGCAGACCGTTCCAAGGACGGCGGCATGTACTTTCTGCGCGATGATGCTGAGAAGCATGTGCGTGAGATTGTAGAGAAGTTCGCCACCGAGCAGCCTGACTCCCGCATTGGTGCTCTCTATAACTCCTTCATGAACACCGAGAAGATTGAGCAGGACGCCCTCACCCCGCTACTCGATGAAGCGGCACCTGTTCTGGCGGCGGCAACCCCCGATGACCTGGTTGCGGCTTGGGCTGACCTTGATACCAAGGGGCACGGTTCTGTCTTTGGCTGGTTCACCAGCATTGACGCTAAGAACCCTGAGAAGTATGTTCTCTACCTGACCCAGACCGGTCTGGGTCTGCCTGATGAGAGCTACTACCGTGAAGAGAAGTACGCCGAGATTCGTGAGGCCTACCTGGCGCACATTACCCGCATGTTTGAGCTGACCGGTCTGGCTGAGAACTTTGGCCTGCCCGCAGCCGATGCCGCTAAAGCAGTGCTGGTGCATGAAACTGAGCTTGCCTCCCACCACTGGGATACCGTCAAGAACCGCAACGCTGATTTGCGCTATAACCCGGTGGCAGCTGCCGACCTTGAAGAGAAGTTCCCTGGCTTCCCCTTCACCTCCTGGATTGAGGGGCTAGGTGGCAGCACCGAGGCTTTTGGCACCGTCATTGTTAACCAACCCTCCTACTTTGAGGCTGTATCAAAGATGTGGGCAACCGAGCCGCTCTTCATCTGGAAGCTCTGGTACGTCTGGCAGATGGCGCACGCCCGCGCCCCCTATCTGACTGCTGAAATCTCTGAAGAGAACTTCAACTTCTACGGCAAGACTCTCTCTGGCTCTGAGCAGCAGCGCGAGCGTTGGAAGCGCGGTGTTGGTGTGGTTGAGCAGTTCATCGGTGAAGAGGTGGGCAAGGAGTACGTTGCCGTGCACTTCCCGCCCAGCCACAAGCAGAAGATGCTGCAGCTGGTTGAAGACCTGCTGGAGGCCTACCGCCGTTCCATCACCGAGCTGGATTGGATGACCGAGGAAACCCGCGCCCGTGCCCTTGAGAAGCTGGGCCAGTTCGTGACCAAGATTGGTTACCCCGATAAGTGGCGTGACTACTCTGCCCTTGAGCTAACCGATGATCTCTTTGAGAACCTGCGCCGGGCGTCCTTGTTTGAGCACGAGTTTCAGCTGGGCAGGATCGGGCAGCCGGTTGATAAGACCGAGTGGCTGATGACCCCGCAAACCGTTAACGCCTACTACATGCCCCCTGCCAATGAGATTGTTTTCCCGGCGGCAATTCTGCAGGCACCCTACTTTGATGTGGACGCTGATGATGCGGTGAATTACGGCGCTATTGGTGGTGTGATTGGGCACGAGATTGGCCATGGTTTTGATGACCAGGGCTCTAAGTATGACGGCACCGGTGCCCTCAATAACTGGTGGACAGAGGATGACCGCACCGAGTTCACCGCCCGCACCGCCACCCTGGTTGACCAGTACAACAGCTATACCCCAGACGGTTTAGACCCTGAGAAGTTCACCGTCAACGGCGAGCTGACCCTGGGTGAGAACATTGGTGACCTGGGCGGCCTATCTATTGCTCTGAAGGCATATAAGATTGCCCTGGAACGGGCGGGGCTAACCCTAGAGACCGCACCGGTGCTGGACGGTTTGACCGCTACCCAGCGGGTCTTTATTGCTTGGGCGCAGGGTTGGCGCACTAAGGCTAGGCCTCAGTGGATGGAAATGATGATACAGGTAGACCCTCACTCCCCCGATCAGTTCCGCGTCAACGGGGTGGTGCGCAACATTGATGAGTTCTACGAGGCTTTCAATGTGCAGCCGGGCAGTGACCTCTACCTGGAACCGCAGGAACGCGTCAAGATCTGGTAGCCCCTCGCGTAGGTGTATAAGCTGAAAGGACGCCGGTGAGTAACTCACCGGCGTCCTTTCGTTGCGCAAAGGGTTTGGGTTGGTGCAGTTTTTCTGATGTGGTGTAGAAAATCTGCACCAAAAACGATTTTCTGCACCAATGCCTAAAAGCTGGGGGCTATGCCATGGCGGGGGTGTCCCAGAGGTTAAGCACGGTGCCAATGCCTTTCTTCACCGCGTTGCGGTAGACCACGGTGCCCCAGGCTACGTCCTCAATGGGCATGCCGCCCACCGAGTAGACGGTAATCTTCTCTTCTTCGTCCTCGGGTGTGGGGTGGTTGAGTGCCTCGCCCAGGTCGCGCAGGCGCTCGGCGGGCATCAGGCCGTTATGGATACGGTCGTTAAACTTGCACCCAATAATGGACACATAGTTGTGGGAGGCACCGGGTTCGGTTTCTTCAGCCCAGGCATCGTACATGCGGGCGTTATCCACCAGCAGGCGAACGTCCTGGTCAAACATACCCTCGTCCAGGTTGCAGGCGGCGGGCATGGCGAAGAAAGCGCCGGTCTTGACCCATTCGCGGCGGACGGTGGGGTAGGTTTCGGGGTCACCCACGTGGATGGAGGTGCAGAAGGTGACGATGTCAGAATCTCGAACGACCTGCTCCAGCTCTTCGACAACTTCAAGGGTGATGGAGGGGTACTTCTCGCGTGCCCATTCGGTGAAACTGTCGATGCCCTTCTGGCTGCGGCCTAGCACCTTGATGTGCTCCACACTGGGGCGGGCATCAATGAGAGCGGCAACGGTTGCTTTAGCAATGACGCCGGGGCCCAGCAGACCCAGCACCTTGGCGCTCTTGGGGGCGTAGTGGCGGGCACCGACGCCGGAGGCGCAGCCGGTGCGGTAGGCAGAGAGCAGGTTGGCGCTCATGTAGGCAAGGGGTGCGCCGGTATCTGCGTGGTTGAGGGTCAGCATGAGGATGGAGCGGGGCAGGCCCTTATCGCGGTTGTCCACGTTGGAGGTGTAGGTTTTAACACCCAGCATACGAAAGGAGCCGCCCAGGTAGGCTGGCATGGCAACGTAGCGGCGGTCGGGGCCGTCCATGGGCATGCCCTCGTGCATGGGGTTGACAGGGAACTGCACCTTAGCGCCGTGGGATTCACCTAGGTGCCCCGCCATGCGGTAGTCGCCGCGGGCGTGCAGGGCTAGGGCTTCTTCCATGGCGTCGATGCAGGCGTGGACGTCTTCCACACCGGCTTCTATCATGTCAGCTTCGCTGAGGTAGCGGAAGCTGAGGTGGGGGAAAGTGGGGTTCAGCTCAGCCTCGGTGGCGGCGTCCCGGTAAGGGGGGTGCGTGTGCAAAAGAGTGTTCTCCTGATGTGTGTGTAAAGTGCAGACAAGACAAGATAGCACTTTTGCAGACGATGCGCGAGCGGTAGCTAGACCCTAGCCCTGGCGGCGAATCACCACCTTTACCGCGTTGTGGTCGGCGGCGTTGGCGAAGAGGTCGTAGGCTTCTTCGAACTGGTCGAAGGTGAAGTGGTGGGTTGCCATTTTCTTGGCGTCCAGCCTGCCGGATTTGACCATGTTGAGCAGGTTGCCCACGGTGTTGCAGTTGACCAGGCCCATGTTGATGGTGACATTTGAGATCCACATGGTGTTCAGTGGCAGTTCCACGGGTTTGCCGTGTACGCCGGCATTGGCTACGGTGCCGTAGGGGCGTACGATGTCTAGGCAGGTTTGGAAGGTTTGGGGTATACCTACTGCCTCAATGGCGACGTCCACACCCAAGCCGTCGTTAGAAAGTGCCTTGATTTTTTCGATGGCATCGGGGTCTGCGGCGTTGACCTTGTCGGTAGCTCCCAGCTCTAATGCCTTGTTCATGCGGTTGTCGTCCATGTCAACGGTGATGACGCGCCCGGCACCGCAGAGGTTAGCGGTCATGATGGCACCTAGACCTACGGGGCCTGCGCCGATGACGGCTACGGTGTCGCCGGGTTTAGTGTTGCCGTTGAGAATACCGATTTCAAAGCCGGTGGGCAGGGCGTCTGTGAGAAAAAGAACCTCTTCATCATCTAGCCCTTCGGGTACCAGGTGCACGGAGGTTTCAGCGAAGGGCACACGCACGTATTCTGCTTGGGTGCCGTCGATCATGTAGCCGAAAATCCAGCCGATGCCGCCGGGGTTGGACTGGCAGTGGGACTGCTGATTCGCCTTGCAGTAAGAGCATTTGCCACAGCTTGAAACAGCGGGGATGATGATACGGTCGCCTACTTTAAGATCGGTGACGGCGCTACCGACTTCGGTGATGGTGCCAACGGCTTCATGCCCCAGAATGCGCCCGGCTTCTACCTCAGGTACGTCACCTTTGAGAATGTGCAAATCAGTGCCGCAGATGGTGGTGGTGTCCACGCGGGCAATGACATCGGTGGGGTCGATGAGGGTGGGGG
>JAUMUH010000047.1 GCA_030530765.1 Rothia sp. (in: high G+C Gram-positive bacteria) | reverse complement strand
CGCCAACTCGCCCCCCCCGTCCACGTGCACCCACATGATCATACACATGGGGGGGGGCCCTCGCATCAGCGGCCACCCGCACTTTTATGTGAACCTACTTTTTGCGGTTTTTGAGGTATTCGGTTTCGCGGCGTGGGGCGATGACCGGGTTGATGCCGGTGTAGCCTTCACGCTGTGCTGCAATGGTGTAGATGTTCTTGCGGGCGGCGAACCAGCCGCCTATCATCAGCGGAATAATGATGAAGAGTGAGCTTACGGTGTAGGTGCCGATGGGGTAGTCGAAAGCGATAAGAACCAGTACGCCTGCCAGGAAGATGAGCACGACCCAGTCGGTGTAGGGCGAGAGGGGCATGCGGTAGCTGGGGCGGGTGTACTTGCCCTGTTTGGCCAGGGAGACGTACTTCATGTGTGCCAGGGCGATGGTTGCCCAGCCAGCGATAATGCCCAGGGACGCCACATTGAGTACAATCTCGAAGGCCTGATTGGGCACAACCATGTTGAGGATGACGCCCAGGGATGCCACACCTGCGGTGAGCAGGATGCCGCCGTAGGGCACGCCGCTTTTTGACATGCGCTGGGCGAACCTGGGGGCGGAGCCTGCCACGGACATGGAGTGCAGAATACGACCGGTGGAGTAGAGACCAGCGTTGAGGGATGAGAGCGCGGCGGTGATAACGACCAGCTCCATGATGGGTGCTGCGTAATCTACGTTGATAGAGCCGAAGAAGGTGACGAAGGGGGATTCGTCTGCTGAGAAGGCGGTGTAGGGCAGTAGCAGAACCAGCAGGGTGATTGAGCCAACGTAGAAGATAGCTATACGCCAGATGACGGTGTTGATTGCCTTGGGGATGACCTGCTCAGCGTTCTTGGTTTCACCGGCGGTGGTGCCCACCAGCTCGATAGAGGCGTACGCGAAAACCACGCCCTGCATGATAACTAGGGCGGGCATGATGCCTTCGGGGAAGAAGCCGCCGTTGTCGGTAATGAGGCTGAAGCCGGTTTCGCTGCCGGTGGGGGTTCCAAAGATGACAAAGTAGATGCCAAGAATCAGGAAGATGACCAGGGCGGCGACCTTGATGAGGGCGAACCAGAACTCTAGTTCACCGAAGACCTTGACCGAGATGAGGTTGAGGCTAACCACGAGCACGAGCACGGTGAAGGCAACAACCCACTGGGGTATGCCCGCTATGAAGTCGCTGTATTGCCCGAACCATTTGACGTACATGGCGATGGCGGTGGAGTCCACAATGGAGGTCATTGCCCAGTTGATCCAGTAGAACCAGCCTGAGACGAAGGCTGCTTTCTCGCCGTAGAATTCGCGGGCGTAAGAGACGAAGGAGCCAGAGGAGGGGCGGTGGACGACTAGCTCACCGAGTGCTCGCAAAATGAAGTAGGCGATGATGCCGCAGACCAGGTAGTCGATGGCGAGGGCTGGGCCTGCACTGGCTAGGCGGCCGCCGGTTCCCAGGAAGAGTCCTGTGCCGATGGCGCCACCGATGGCGATCATCTGTAGTTGGCGCGGGCCTAGGCTTTTGTGGAAGCCTGCCTGTTCGTCGGCGAGTGGGGCTGGGGTGGGGCTTTGGCTGCTGTGGGGGCGAGCCGCAGTCTCATTGTTGCTCTGAGACATTAGGTTCCCTTCAGAGGGCTGGGATGTGACGTGGAACTGCCGGTGGATGGGGTTTTACGCAATGGTGTGGTTAGCGTATGCCTGTTGTGGTGCAGGGGCTTTTAGCTGGTTGTTTAAAATCCCAATGGTTTGCAGTTCTGCACTCATCTTACCCTGCCCAACCTGGCTTTAGAGTTTTTCCATCAGACTTTCTGCCACTGCCCGGGAGGCGAGGTCTTCATGCCAGAGGGAACGCACCAGGGTTTTGCTGACCGCCTGGGAGCTAATGCCCAGCGCTTCTGCTACCGCTTTTTGCTGGCCGCGCACCCCGGGGATGAGCAGGTCAAGCACCCGCCATTCTGCTTCTGTGCGCCCGGCTGCCACCCGGTAGAGTAACCGCAGTAGACCGGTTACTTGGTGGGCGGTGGCGGTATCGTGGGCGTGCAGGCAGATACCTCGTGGTGGCGCCCCGGTTTGTGCCTGCTCAACGGCTGAGCGGGACTTATTGAGGGCTGAGCCTTCACCGTCGCTGGTGGCAACTGCCCTCAGTGCTGCAGCGAACCGGGGCACAGTGAGTTCCCCTGCCCCAATTCCTACCCAGAAACTCCCGTAGCGTGCACCGTCAAGGGCTGCCGTCAGGGCGTCTTTAGCGTTGTCAAATGCCCCCTGCAGTTCATCGGGGTAGGTTTGGGTGAACTGGACGGCGGGGCTCAGCTGCTCTAGCCGGGCGGCTAGGGCGGTGAAGTCGGCGGTCTTAGAGCGGGCGATAAAGGTTAGAACGAACACGGTTTCCAGTATGCCCTACCGGGGCTGTATGTGCAGGTAGCTGGGAGGCTTTAGACCTCCCAGAAGAGGGTTTCTGCATCTACCCCTGCTAGGAAAAGCTCCTCTTCAAGGGGGGTGCGGCACTCGATGGGCAGGGTGATACTGCTGGGGGAGAGGTCATAGCCCAGGTAGACGCCCATTCGGCTAAAGCCGGTGCGTATCTTTGCAAGGTTGCGGCAGAGCCTGGCTATTTCAACCAGCTCGGCTGCTGACCCAAACACCCAGAAGAAGTCTGGGCTGGTGAGCTGAAAAAGACCTACAGGTTGCCCGCTGCCGTTGCGTTCGCGCACCCGCACCCAGCCTTCGGGGTTCTCTGCACCATCAGAGGGGGCAATGGGGTCAAGCACCCAGGCACGGGTTTTCTCTAGCCAGCTGGGGAGCTGGGGCATATAGAGGGTTTCTTCTTCCTCAATGCCGGGGGCGTTGGCAAAACTGCGGGCGTACATGGCAGACCAGAACTCACTCTGGCTGCAGTTCACCCCCACGCTGTTGAGCTGACCGGGGTCACTGGGTTGGGCAAACTGCTCTAGGTCACCACCAAAGTGCTCGGGGTTGACTGCTGAGAGGTCAGCCAGGTATGCCTGGTCCCAGAAGGTTGGGCGGGTGGCGTAGCCCTGTTCTACCAGCCTGTCATTAATACGCTGTAGAAATTCCGGGTCACCAAGTGCCACGGTCTGCCCATCAAAGTGAAAGAGATAGGGGGAGCGGGATCGGTGGGTGGGTTTTAATGCCATGTCATTTATTATCCTCTCTTTGAGCGATGAGCGGTGTAGTAGCGAAAGACGGCACCTGTTGAGCCTGCCGGGTGAGCCGGGTGAACCCTCCCAGGAGCATCAGGGCTTCAGGGGTGCCCGGCAGAAAGTGCGTGAACCGTTCTGACTTAATAATGACTGCCGCCCACATGCCGCGTGATAGCGCCACATTGAGCCGGTTGGACGAGAGCAAGAAGTCGGTGCCCCGCGGTGAGTCCCCGGCGCTTGAGGCAGCCATGGACACCAGCACCACCGGTGCCTCCTGCCCCTGGAACTTATCGACCGTGCCCACCCGAACCCCGCCGTCATCACCGCTTAGACCGGCAGTAAGCAGCGCTTCTTGGATGACCTCAACCTGGGCGTTATAGGCTGCCACCACAATAAGGTCATCTGCCGCGAGTGGGCGGGACGCTTGCCCGGCGCCGGGCGTCCAGAGGTGCCCAATAAATAACTGAGCCAGGCGCACCACTTCAGCTGCCTCCTCATGAGAGAAAGTACTGTTACCGGTATGCGGTATCTCGCTGACGTAGACACCCGGTGCCCACCCGTCGAGATGCCGCTCAGACCCTGCCGCTGCCGCACCCAACCTACCCTCATAAGAGAGCTGCGAAACCGGGGCACACAGCGCCGGGTGCATACGCCAGCTAACATCAAGAAAATAACCAAACTGCTCTGGTAGCACCGTGCGCCCGCTAGAGAGCCAGCCCAGGGCAGACTCATCAACGGGGTAGGGGTGGGCACCCTGGGTCACCTGCGGCAACTGCGCCGGGTCACCCAGCAAGAGCAGGTTCTTAGCCGAGCGAGCCACTGCCAGGGTATTAGCCAGCGAATACTGCCCCGCCTCATCAATCACCAGTAGATCCAGGCTTTCAGCCCGGAATTTTCGGTCAGAGGCAAAATCCCAGGCGGTACCACCAAAAATCCTGCCCCCGGCAGCGTTCATAAACTGCTGCACATCCCGGTTCTCTACCTCCTGCCAGGGGAAGTCAGGCATCTGGCTCTTACCCGCCACCTTAGCCACCTGCTGCGGGTCAACCCCACCGTTCTTGATGCAACCGGCCAGCATATTCTCAACCACCGCGTGGCTCTGGGCAACAATGCCCACCTTCCAGCCAGAGCGCACCAGCTGCCCAATCACATGCGAGCCAACAAAGGTCTTACCGGAGCCAGGAGGGCCCTGCACCGCCACAAAAGACCGGTCAAGGCTAGACACCGCACTATAGATAGCCTCCACCGTAGCCATCGAACCGTGTGACTGCGCAAAATCAGCAGCACGCGGCAGCCCGCCCTTGCTGTTCCCGGTAGCGTCTTTCAGGCGAGGGGCAACCCGCAAGAGCAGATCGGTACCCGCGGTTTGCGGCAGCTCAGGCAAGCACTGGGCGGTACGTGCCGCCAGCTCCATCAAAGAATCCTCCTGCGCCTTCGTTGGAATAGGCGTAGACGGAGTAAGCGCCATAGGCAAGGCCCGGTAGGGCACCGGTGGCTCACCACCAAAACCCCTCAGGCTCTCCCGCAAGCGTACCTGCACCGCACCGTCCTGCCCCTCAAGCTCATCAAGGGCAAGCACCTCAACATTGAAAGCACCAGCCCTCTCAGCCGGGGCAGGTAAAACCCCCTCATGCAAGGCCGCATACTCAAGCGCCTGCTGCTCAGTCTGCCGCTGCAAAAACTCAGGCAGCGGGCGGGCATACATGGCAAAAAGATTCTTATCGCCCACCTTCACTGATGAACCAGGCGCCAAGCGCGCCACCCCGCCCAAAACCCGCGACAAAGACCGTGCCCCGGCAGGCTTATGCCAATCCTGCTCAACCGCTAACCGCTCAAAAATCAACACATCCCGTGTCTCATCCCAGTCCTCCACCGGGGCCGTCAAACGGTCAAAATGTTCCCACCAGAACTGGTGGCGCTCGCGGCGGTGGTAGCCGGTGGCAGAAGCAACCATAGCAACCGCTTCTTTTTGGGCTTCTAAGGCACCGGGTGCGTTGACCCCCTCAACAAAGAGGCGTAGGGAACGCTCAATCTGGCTTTCCCTTTCATCTTTGCCAGCTTGCACCAGTAGGTCATCTACATTCACCAGGGGTGCTGGCTGGCTCGCTTCGCCCCAGGCGTTGCGCCCTGCCAGGCTCAGCAACCAGTTACGCAACCTGATGAGGGAGACCCCGTCAAACCGTGCATCCCCTTCAAGGGCAGCGGTAATGGCTTCTGCTCGCTCACCCTTACCTTCTGCGCGGGCTGCCACAAGATCTGTGTAGGCACCATCGGGGATCTCAAAAGGGCGCAGCTGCCCTTCCATATACAGGGGCTCTAACCCCGCTAACCGGTGGGTGCCTGATGAGACACGCATAGCCTGGCGGCTAGCTTCAGAAAGGTCTACCAGCACATTGTTACGGAGTACATCAGCCAGGTAGTCCTCCCCCAGATTGTGCCGGGTTGTTAGCTCCCGCAGGGCGTATTTGAGCTGACTACCAAAGTGGTAAAGGTGCAAGCCGGGGTGCTCTTGGGTGCGCTGGTGGATCTCGGTGAGGACGGTCAGCAGCAGCTGGCGCTCTTCAGCACGGCTGTGCGCCCACATCGTTTTACATTCGGGTTCCCCACTTGTTGAATCGGGGTAGTAGGTGATACCAAGCAGATAGTGAAGCCCCCAGGTATACTGGGAGCCGGAGGGGAGGCTTCTCCTGCCGTGGCTAGCGCGTAGAAGCCCCCAGGTATACTGGGAGCCGGGGTTGGCGCCGTCCTGCCATAGCCCGTCGCTTCTCACGCTGATAAAGAGGTCACCGGCGCTCGCCCGCGGCAGATTATGCAGGGAATGTTTAGGCAGTAGCTTGTAGCTGACCTGCTTTTCTTCACCCTCGTGTGTGAAGGTCACCGTGGCATCGGGCTGGGCGACCCCCGTCTGTAGGGCTGCCTGCTCTGCATATTTGCGCACCTGCCCACCCAGGGCAGGGGTGCCAGCAAGCTGCGCCAGCTGGTCAATACCGGTGATACCGTAGCGCTCCACCAGCAGGTTACGGGTGCGCACGGTCATCCCCTGAGTCAGTAGCATGTCGCGGTGCTCAGCCACCTGTGGCAGACATTCATCGCAGGTACCGCAACGGCTAATGAAACCGTAGGCTGGGTCGGTGCTCCAGCGGACAGGCTCCATGCCGTCTTGAGCTTGCAGGGCCACAAGGGTAAGCAGACGTTCCCGCTTCTCTTCAAAAACCGGGGCAATGGTCTGCACATCGTGCAAGGTCTGCACCCCGTTGCCCAAAATCAGCTGCACTTGCCGGTCAACTTCAATACCTGCCTGCTGCAACTGATCAGCATAAGCAGCCAGCTGCAAAAGTGCAGTCACCCGCGCAGAGCGGGCCAGTTTAGTATCAACAACCCGGTATGCCCCAGAGGGCTGCTTGATGAGAAAATCAGCTCGACCGTGAAAACTGCCGTCAAAAAAAGAAGCCTGAAACACCACATCTGCACCGGCTTTCAAAGCAGCCAGTGACTCCCTGTGCTTTTCTTCTAGAAGCTCCCGCTCATAGCGCTGTGCAGGGTGCACCTCATAGACTCCCCGCTCCCCGTCCCAGCGCCCAAACTCTTTAATAAAGCCTGCCAGCACCCGGGCCTCGTGGGCTTCACCCAGTGCAGCTGCCCGTGCCCTTGACTCATCGGGTATAGGTTTAGTGCGCGGCACCCTGCCCAGCTTCTGGTCGAGTATATGCAGTACAGAGAACTCGCACTGAGCTGATGCCACCAGGTCAGAGGTAGAGAAAACCGGCATCTTGGGGTTCGGTGGGCTTGGCTGAGCCGGGTCTGCTTCAAGGAAGAACATGGGTGCGCTCCTTCGTATGAGGGTGTTTCAAGGCTAGCAAGAGTGGCTGACAAGATAAGAACGCATCTATCAGAAAAAAGATTGAAAACCATAAAAAGAGGTTTATTCAAAAGGGCATTCGCCAAGCTCCACGAACACACCAGCTCCGCTAACGCTTCGCTGACTCCAAGCCCTCTTGCGTGCTCGCTAGCTCGCACCCACGGCGCTTCATCACCGGCGATTCACGCCCAGCCTCGCAGGGCTCGGCTGATTCCGCATGGTTTTTCTTTCCTCGCGAACTCGGAAAACCATGCTTCATCGCAGCCAGCGGGCGGGCTGTATGGCTCGTTCCGCCCGGCTCATTTATCCCTTTTGAATAAACCTCAAAGTAAGTTAAAAATTCAATGATAAATGTTGAGAGAATGGTTTATATTCCCTCTCAACTATCCTTTTTCGCCGCATAAACGGCGTCAGAAAACCTGTCGGTTACACCCTTTCTTGCCTAGGTTTCTATGCGTTAGAAGAGCCAACACCCGCGTGTCGCGCAAGAAATTTGAGAAAAATTACCTTTTCTTAACCGCTGTTTATCAACTGGTTTGAAACTGCTTCTGATAAGGTAAAACATTGGTTTTCGTGCCGCGCCCCTGTTTTCGTGCACCGGCGGTGTGCAACAGAAATCCCCTAAAAATGTCACGAAATGATAAAAATTAGGTCACGATTCTATAAAGTTGTGCTCAGTTATTTACACCGAACATGCAACTGCTAAAGCAATAAATGAACGGAACTTCCATGAACAACCTGCCTGACCTCGTCCGCAGCCCCCAGCCGACCCGCCGCCAGGCCACCACCCTCACCCTGACAGGGCTGGCACTGGCGGCAACCGTCACAACAGCCAACGCTGCTCTCTCAGATATGCGTAGCGTTTCAGACGCCCAGCGTGCCGCTGACCAGCAGACCCTGCTCAACCTCATCAACACCTTCCGCGCACAAAACGGTCTAGCACCGGTCAAACACTCAGCCACCGTAGCGGGTGTCATGCGCTCAGAGGCAGAGCGCCAGGTGCGAGCCAGTGCTTTCTCACACGGCACCGAATTCATTTACAACCCCAAGGTGCAGGGTTACAGCTTTGTTCGAGAAGTAATTGCCCTTTCCTACAACGATGACCTCAGCGTCCTGGTTAACTTCTGGAAGAACTCACCGGCCCACCGCGCTGCCGTGCTGGCTCCTGAAGCAAACGTTATTGGCATCGGCCTAGCCTACGGTTACGGCACCTCCCTGCCCTGGCGTGTGCTGGGCAATGTCGGTATCTACCGCTACGAAGCCGGTAGGGGCCCCAACGACTATGTCTCTTCTATTACAGCACCCCAGGCTGCTGCTGTTGATGATGCCCCCACCTACGCACTGCGCGGCGGTATAGCAAACCACTATTACACTAACGGCGGGGCAGCTACCTACGGTCAGCCTACCGGTAACGAATTTAGCTCGATCAACGGCGGGTACATTCAGAACTTCTCAAACAACCGCACCATCTACTGGACCCCCCAGTATGGCGCCCACACCATCTATTGGCCCGGTGCAATCGGCGGTAAATATGCAGGCAACAACTTTGAAAGCGGCTGGGGCTACCCCATGAACTCCGAATACCGCTACTGGGGCGCATCACGCCAAGACTTCAGTAAAAACGGCTACGTCACCTCTGTCTACTGGACACCCCAAACCGGTGCCTGTGCCATTGGCAGATACGGTGCCATCTCAGCCCGCTGGCACGCTATGGGCGGCCCCGCTGCGCTCGGCTTCCCCGCTACCGATGAAGTGCGCCACGGCGACGGCGTTGTGCGCGTCACCTTTACAACGGGAACCACCATCAACTGGAGCGAAACCCGCGGCACCTGGGTCAGCTAAACCCCGGTGATGCAGTCAAGCCGGGCTGGCTCTCTGCTGCAGAGAGCCAGCCCGGCTTTCTTGTACCTATCGGCTAGTGAGGGTTGCGGCGAAACGGTCCATGACGCTCTTAGCCGCTTCGGCATCGTCCAGATCGTTCATAACAACCGAGAAAACAAGCACCCGCTCACCCTCTGTGACGGTGTAGCCGGTCAGTGACAGCACGCTGTTGAGGGTGCCGGTTTTAGCGCGCACATAGCCGCGCCCGGCTGCCTCATCGGGGTCATTGAACCGGCTGCCCAGCCCCAGGGTGCCTGTGTAGCCAGCCACCGGCAGCCCGGCTAGAGCCAGGCGCTCGGTATCGTCACCCTTGACTGCCCGCAGGGCAAGCTCGGTCAGCAGCTCATTGCTGACCCTGTTATTCATGGACAAACCGCTGACATCGGTCTGCTGGTAGTCAGTTGGCAGACTGTGTTCTTCTAGCACCGCGCAAATCTGTGCAATAGCATCTGCCTGTGACCCGTCACCGCCGCGCAGCACCGAGAGGTTGCGCCCTAAAACCTCAGCCAGCGAGTTATCAGATTGCTGCATCATCAGGGCACTCTGCTGGGCTACCGTGGCAGACTCCACAGAAGCCACCTCCCGGGCACCCTCACCGCTGGCTACCTGCTGCCCAGCAACAAAGCTAAGCCCGGCACCCTGCCCCTCTTTATTGAGTGCCGCTATAAGAGATTGGTGTACCTGCTCAGGTGCATCTGACGGGCGGTCGGTGCTCGCCGCACTGGGGTCTGAGGACGGCGCGTAGTGAGAGAAGAAGGCAAGGGGGGTTACTGCCGTGATGAAACCTGAGTCGATGTCTTCTTGCGCCCAGTCCTCGTTGAGGGTTGGCCCAGCAAAAATAGAGGTATCGAGGTTGACGGTCAGCTGCCCGTTTGCCCCCTGCTCTTTGAGTGCCTGAACCGTTTTCTGTGCCAGGGTAGCAATACCTGCGTGACCCATGACCGCACCGGGGTTAGATTCCCCGGGCACCAGTAGGGTATCGCCGCCAGCGACCAAGGTGAGCGTGCCTGAGTCATCTTGGGTTACCGAGGTTTTGAAGCGCGCTTGAGCATCGGTTGCCAGCACGGCGTAGTCCACCAGCATTTTCATGTTGGAGGCAGGTACCCGGGGTGCTGCTGCCTCTTTGCTGTAGAGCACCTGCCCGGTTGCAGCGTCTGTCACCTGGGCTGATACTGACCCCTGCCCTAATGCATCGAGGACCGCCGCGGCGTCCTTGCTGAGGGCTGCGGCATCGACCGGTTGACCTTCACCGGCTGTATCTGCCTCTGGTGCCTGCGTTGGGACGGCCGGGGCGGTTGCCCCTGCTCGCAGCTGCTGTGCCTGTAACCAGGTGGGCACAGCCCAGGTGCCAGCACCTACGCACCCTACCAGGAGGAGGGCAGAAACGAGCCACCAGTTTCGCCCCCGCCTGCGGGGTGCCTCAGACTCAGACATATGAACCTCCAAATAAAGAACTAACACCACCATAACCTGACTTGTCCGCTAGACTAGACCCGATACATACGCGCATTTGCGCACAAACTAGATCAGGAGGACTCCCATGGAGCTCGACGTCACCATCGAAATTAACCGCGGCTCACGCGTCAAGTACGAAATCGACCACGAAACCGGCCGCCTGCGCCTTGACCGCGTGCTCTTTACCTCCATGCAGTACCCCACCGCTTACGGCTACTTTGAAGACACCCTGGGGGAGGACGGCGACCCCCTGGACGCTATGGTCATCCTGGACGTCGACGTTGTGCCCGGCGTACTGGTTGAAGCTCGCCCCATCGGTGTTTTCCGTATGACCGATGAAGCTGGCGGTGACGACAAGGTGCTCTGCGTTCCCTCAGATAAGCGCTATAACCACATCCAGACTATCGCCGATGTTTCAGAGCAGCTCAAGAACGAAATCAAGCACTTCTTTGAGCGCTACAAGGACCTTGAGCCCGGCAAGTGGGTCAAGGGCGAAGGCTGGGAAGATAAGGATTTCGCTGAGAAGCTGGTAGAAGAAGCCAAGGTGCGTTTCAAGGAATCTCACTACGAGTCAGCAGCTGAAGCAGAGGCTGACGGCAAGTAACATCTTTTAGGCTTGGGTGTGGTAGCTACTAGGTAGAAAAAGGTTTGAGGCTTATCCATAAAGGGGTCAGAATGAACCGGTTGCAGCGAGCACACCTCCCGCCCGCTGGCTCGGGGCCGACGTGAATCGCCTAGTGAGCGCTAGCGAGCCGGGCGAGAGGGCCAGTGGCGGGAGTGTGCTCGCGTAGCTCGCTGAATACCCTTATGAATAAGCCTCCTTAATACCTAAAATAATGAGGTTTATTCACGGGTGGGCAAACAGCTCAATGCCCACATAATAGATGACAAACAGAAGTTATCTTGCGCCCACCGGTGAATTATTACCCTCTATGAACACGCC
>JAUMUH010000046.1:5355-11559 GCA_030530765.1 Rothia sp. (in: high G+C Gram-positive bacteria) | reverse complement strand
GAGTTGGCGGCAGACGCCATTATTCAGCTGACCGGTGGTTCCTACGCCGACATTGCAGCTCACTAATCAGCAGCAACGGCCCTACGGACGCCGTGCCTGCTCCCCTGCCCAGCAGGTAGCGGGCGCGGCGGCGTCCTTGTAGGTGTAAATCTAGCCGAGCTTGGAGCCTAACCAGTCCAGCACGGTCTGCTGCCATTTGTCAGGGTCTACGTTCCATTCTCGGGTGTGGGCTGCGTCTTTAAAAGGTACAAAATCAACCAGGGAAGACTTACACGCCAGTTCTTGTGAGGGCCCCACGGGCACAAAAGTATCATCAAGCGAGTGCATTATCAGGGTAGGCACACTGATATCCCTTGCACGGTGCGGCCATGAAATCTCGTCAAGGTGAATGGGCTCTTTTAGACCGCTAAAAACGTTGAGCATGGGGTGGGTAATCATTGACACGCCCAATTGCCCAATGCGCATAGGTACCTTGTTGAGCTGGGTGTGATACCGCATGAGTTCAACCCAGTCCACGGCAGGGCCATCGAGCACAAGGGCGCGGATAAACCGGCGATTACGTGCCTTGTCAGCAGTACGCAAAGAGATAGCGCCCCCCATCGACCACCCGAAAAGTACCACGTCTTTGGCACCGTGGGCAAGGGCGTAGTCAATGGCAATATCAACATCCTGCCATTCGGTGAAGCCCAGCCCGTACCGCCCGTCCTCGCTTGCTGGTGCTTCACGATCGTTGCGGTAACTCATATGTAAAGAAGTCAGCCCTAGTGCCTGGGTAGTGTCAAGAGCACGAAGGGTTTCTGCCCGGGTTGCCCCCATACCGTGAATCATGATTGCCCAGGTTTCTGAAAATGACCCAGGGGAACTAGCAGTTCGTTGTTCTTTTTCGCCAGTCTTGAGTGAAGCACCCGGGCGCACTAGCCAGGCAGGTGCCGTGCCCACGGGCAGGTCAAGTTCGATGTCATCGGCGGCGTAGCCTGCTTCCTGCGGGGTGGGTGCTACTACTCCTGAGAGCCTGCCCCGCTCTATATCGGATATGTCGCCTTTAGTGACCTTAAGGATTTCGCGGGTTACGGTCTGTTCTTTAGGGGAAAAACTGACGACCTCCCCCAGCAGGGCAAAACCGGCGCCACCTGAGAAGTAAAAGCCGTAATTTCCCCGAGAACGGGTACGATCGGTGGCGTCTATGGTGATGCTGCTAGGCTGCTGCCCGCTAGCAGGGGTGATGGTGCTGTAGCCCAGGGAGTGCACACGGACGTCTTCAAGGGGTTTTTTAGGAGGCACCACTACTCGGCGGGCGAAGTAGGAGGCGAAACCAGCTGACCCCGCTAAACCGATAGTTGCGAGGGTAGCGCCACATGCAGCTCCGATGGTTAGGGGCTTCCAAGTTTTTGTGGGTCTCGTCTGATCTTGTATTTGCACCATGGAGTCTATTTTAGAGCACAGGTGTGCCTGTAAGGCAGCCGCTTTAGCCGTCAAGAGCGGTCACTGACATATGCTAGTTGATAAAGAAAACTGGTCTCTGCATGTCAGAAAGGTTGCTGTGATGAGCGATTCAGTGCCCGGTGTCGGTGCCGTTGTTAAAGATTGGAAGGCGGTGTTGAACCCCGCTGAGTATGCGGTACTACGAAAGGGCGGCACTGAGCCTGCTTTTACCGGTGAGTACTGGGATACCAAAACCGAAGGGGTTTACAGTTGCCGTGCCTGCGGCACCGAGCTGTTCCGTTCAACCGAGAAATTTGATAGTCACTGTGGCTGGCCTTCTTTTTACGCCCCGCTGGCAGAAGACAGGGTGCGCTATGTAGAGGACCGTAGCATGGGTATGGTGCGCATTGAGGTGCGCTGTACAGCCTGCGATTCGCACCTGGGTCACGTATTCAAGGGCGAGGGCTACAGCACCCCCACCGACCTGCGGTACTGCATTAACTCGATATGTATGACGCTTGAAGAGAAGCCGATCAAACCTTAAGTGGTGGCATAATGGTGGGGTATGCCTGCCGCCGTGAAAGAGAGTTTGTATGCCTGTCGCTGAGCCCTCCGGAGCTTCATCGGTTTCACCTGCTCCGGTGAGCGATGATTTTGGGTTGCCTAAGGGGCTGGATATACCTGAGCTGGTCCCGCTCACTGCACCAGCAGATGGAACACCAAGCGTTATTAACACCGGCCGGGGGCTTGCCCGAGTTGCAAAGATTCTTGCAGAACAGACTGGCCCCGTTGCCGTTGACACAGAACGCGCTTCAGGCATCCGCTATGGCCAGCGGGCTTTTTTGGTGCAGCTCAAGCGTGGGAGTTCCGGGGTTATTGTGATTGACCCTGAAGCATTTGATGACTTAGCTCCCATCAATGAGGCCTTGGCAGGTGCCGAGTGGGTCTTACACGCTGCCACTCAGGATTTGCCCTGTTTAGCTGACCTGGGCATGTACCCCGATGCTCTCTTTGACACCGAGCTAGGTGGCAGACTTGCCGGTTTTGAGCGTGTGGGGCTTGGTTTCATGGTTGAGAATTTGCTTGGCTACACACTAGCCAAAGAGCACTCGGCGGTGGACTGGTCTAAGCGCCCCTTACCCGAGAACTGGCTAAATTATGCTGCCTTGGACGTTGAAATTCTGCTAGATTTGCGGGATGCGGTAGAGGATGTGCTCCGTGCACAAGGTAAGTTGGGGTATGCGCTTGAAGAGTTTAGATACCAGGTTGAGCACAGCACACGAGAAGAAAAAAAGGACCCTTGGCGCAAGACTAAGGGGGTAAGGGAGCTCAAGAACCGCCGTCAGCTGACGGCTTTACGTAACCTTTGGTACGAGCGTGAGCATTTGGCTCAGAAGAAGGACGTCGCACCTAAACGCTTGTTACCGGATTCCGCTTTAATTCAGGCGGCCAAATTCATGCCTCGTTCTGTTCCTGCGATTCTGCAGATTCCAGGCTTTCAGACGAGAGCTTTAAAGCGGGAAGCTCCCCGGTGGGTGCGGTCCATTAGCGAGGCTAAGCATGATACCAATCCGGTACCTTTCACTACCCCGGCATCTGGCCCACCGCCGCTTAAAGCCTGGGAGTCTAAGCGCCCTGAATCCGCAGAGCTATTTACTGCGGCGAAACCTGCCGTCCTTGATATGGCAGATAAGGTGGGGCTCCCCCAAGAGAACTTATTGGCACCGGACACTTTGCGGCGGCTGTGCTGGGAGCCTCCTGCTGACTCTTCTGTTCTGCAAGTTAGGTCTGCCCTGCTTGATTTGGGTGCGCGTCAGTGGCAAATTGAACTGGTAGCAGAGCGTTTATCTGAGATTTTTTACGATATTCGTGGTCACTAATTAATACATCTAAGGAGTTGCTTCGTGTGCACTAACTGTGGTTGTCAGTCAGGTAAAGAAGAACAGAGCCCGGCTAAGAGCGGGGTGACCCGCCGCGCTGCCGTTGGTGTTGTGGGCGCTGGTGCCGGTGCTGTGGCGCTAACCGCTTGTGGCTCTTCAATGGATGCAGATGTGACCGCACAGTCCGTTGATCCCGGTGCACCGGAGCAGGCAACCGATATGGCTGCTGTTGCCGATGTCCCGGTAGGCGGGGTCATTAAGGCTACGGCAGGTCAAACCACGGTAATGATTAGCCAACCAACCGAAGGTGTCTTTCACGCTTTCTCATCGGTCTGCACCCATCAGGGTTGCCAGATTAATGCGCAGAAAGAAAAAGTAATGAACTGTCCCTGCCACTCTTCAGTTTTTTCTCTTGAGGACGGCTCACCCCAAGGCGGTCCCGCTGAGACTGCTTTGCCTGAGTTCAAGGTTGAGATAAAGGGCGATCGCATCTGGGTCAGCTAACCCCACATAAAACTTTCCATACATGAGAGAGGCCGAGGACGCGCGTCCTCGGCCTCTCTTTTATCCATTTCAAAATTTTTCATATTTATTACACAAAGCATCTTCCCAGGATCAGCCCAAAACACTAGACTAGCCTGTAACTTAGGTCACTAGAAGTTAGGGTGATGATGGCTCTTTACGATTACAAATGCTCCACCTGTGGGGTTTTCGAACGCAACTACCCCATGACGTCGGCACCCAAAACAATCCCATGCCCCATCTGCCAGTCTGATGCCCGCAAACTTATTTCTGCTGTGGGTATTTCTAAGCTCACCTCAACAGCTGGCAAACTCATCGAGTCAGCCCAAGCAAGCGCTCACGCACCACAGGTGGTCACTTCAAAACCTGGCGTTGCCAAACCTGCGCCGGTAACGCATAACCCGTTACACCAAAAACTTCCCCGGCCCTAGACCGAGGTAGACCCAAATAACCCACAGGCCACTAGGAGATTAAAATGCCTGAAGTTCTGTTTCCCCTCGATTCCGCCAAGCCCTTTGACCAGCAAGAAAAAATTGGTCATAATCGCTGGCACCCAGATATCCCGCCGGTTGCGACTGTCAAGCCCGGCACCACATTCCGAGCAGACTGCCGGGAGTGGTTTGACGGATTCATCAAGAACAATGACTCTGCTGATGACATCCGTGATGCACCCCTGCACAAGGTGCATGCACTAGCTGGCCCCTTCGCTGTTGAAGGTGCAGAGCCCGGTGACCTCCTCATCGTTGATATCGTCGATATCGGCCCTATTCCTCAGGAAGAAGGCCCGCTAGCTGGGCAGGGCTGGGGTTATACCGGTATTTTTGCCCGTAATAATGGCGGCGGCTTTCTCACTGAGCAATTTCCTGATGCCTATAAAGCGATTTGGGACTTTAAGGGTGGGGAATGTACCTCCCGCCACATCCCGCATGTGAAGTTCACCGGCATCACCCACCCCGGTCTTATGGGTACCGCACCTTCAGCCCAACTCCTCAAGAAATGGAATAAACGCGAGGGCGACCTCATCGCCGCCGATCCTCACCGAGTTCCTGCTCTAGCTTTGCCCCCTGAGCCGAACGGCGCCATCCTTGGTTCGCTCAGCGGTAGCGACTTTGACCGCGTTGCAGCTGAAGCTGCTCGCACCGCTCCCCCACGTGAAAACGGTGGCAACCAAGATATTAAGAACCTCACCAAGGGCTCACGCGTTTTCTACCCCGTCTTTATGACCGGCGCTAACCTTTCAGTAGGCGACCTGCACTTCTCACAGGGCGACGGAGAAATTACTTTCTGCGGCGCTATCGAGATGGGCGGTTACATTGACCTGCACGTCGATATCATCAAGGGTGGCATGGAGAAATACGGCGTGAGCGAAAACGCTATTTTCATGCCGGGACGCGGTGGCCCGGTATATTCAGAATGGCTAGCTTTCTCTGGCACCTCAGTAACGCTAGAGGGCGAGCAACGCTATCTGGATTCACAGCTTGCCTACCAGCGAGCTATTCTGCACGCTATCGACTACCTCACCCAGTTTGGCTACAGCCCAGAACAGGCATACCTGCTACTGGGTGCTGCCCCCATCGAAGGCAGGTTCTCAGGTGTTGTTGATATCCCCAATTCCTGTGCTACCGTCTACATCCCAACTGAAATCTTTGATTTCGATATCCGCCCCGGCGCTAACGGGCCAACTAAAATTGACCCTGGTATAGGGGCACCCCGCTCAGCTAACCCCGTTTAGAACCAGCTTTTAAGGCAGGGAAGCCGAGGACGCGCGTCCTCGGCTTCTTCTGTTACCCGGCAGTTAAGCTGCTGGTCAAGTGGCTAGTGGGTGTGTTTGGGTTTCTCCCCTGCCCCGCGGGCAAAGGGCACCATGGTCCCAGAAAGCTGTGCCAAAATATCGGAGCTAATCTTCTCTGGGGTTAGCCCAACCTCTTCAAGAATTTCACCGCGCTCTGCGTGCTTGATGAACTCAGCAGGCAGACCCAGCTCATTCAGAGCGGTATCAATACCTGCAGCGCGCATCTCCTGGCGGATGCGAGAGCCCACGCCCCCTGCCCGCACGCCGTCCTCAAGAGAGACCACGATGCGGTGCTGACCGGCAAGCTCCACCACAGAGGTAGGTACCGGTATAACCCAGCGGGGGTCTATGACGGTAACAGTAACGCCCTGGGCTTCAAGCAAGGTAGCAACCTCTAGGGCTAGGCGGGCAAAAGCACCCACACCAATCAGCAAAACGTCCCTCTGCCCGCTCTCAGCGTTGGGAGCACCCAGCCGCGCCAGGACGTCGGTGCCATCGCTGAGGCGTTCAAGGGCAGGGATATCAGCACCGACAGAGCCCTTGGGGTAGCGCACCACAGTGGGGGCGTCACCGATAGCAACCGCTTCA
>JAUMUH010000046.1:0-5345 GCA_030530765.1 Rothia sp. (in: high G+C Gram-positive bacteria) | reverse complement strand
GTAATTCTTCACGCAGGGTCACTGCATCGCGGGGAGCAGCTAGGTGCAACCCGGGTATGAACTGTAGCAGGGCAAGATCCCACATACCGTGGTGGCTTGCGCCGTCTGGGCCAGTGACACCGGATCGATCAAGCACAATCGTGACCCCTGCTTTGTGCAGGGCAACTTCCATGAGCAACTGGTCAAAGCCGCGGTTGAGGAAGGTTGCGTAGAGAGCAATGACTGGGTGCTGACCGCCATAGGCAAGACCGGCACTCATAGCGATAGCGTGCTGTTCTGCGATACCTACGTCAATGACCCTCTCGGGGTGGGCAGCGGCCATGGGCTTTAGACCAACCGGGATCAGCATCGCCCCGGTGACACCCACAATGTCAGTTCGTTCATCAGCAATGTCTTTGATTTCCTGGGCAAAAACAGAGGTCCAGGACTTACCAGAAGACTTAGCCAGCGCCTCCCCGGTTTCAGGGTCAATCACGCCTACAGCGTGGAACATATCATCTTTGTTATTCACTGCCGGGGCATACCCGTGCCCCTTTTCGGTGATAGCGTGCACGATAACGGGGCCACCAAAGTTCTTTGCAGATTCTAAGGCTGATTCAACGGCTTCAAGGTCATGCCCATCGATGGGCCCAACATATTTCATGCCCAGATCTTCAAATAGACCGCCGGGCACCATAACGTCCTTGATGCCAGCCTTCATGCCGTGTAGACCCCGGTACAGCATCTGCCCAAAGGACCCGCCCTTTTGCAGCTTGGTCCTAGCTGCGGTCAGGGTGCGCTCATATCGGCTATCTAGCCGCACCTTATCTAGTTTGTGCTGTAGTTCGTGTTGTAGGGCTGCCAGTTGATTGGCAAAACCGCCGACCGTAGGTGCGTAGGAGCGCCCGTTATCGTTGACCACAAGCACAACCTTGCGGTTCTTATCGGCAGCAATATTGTTGATAGCTTCCCATGCCATACCACCGGTTAGTGCGCCATCGCCAATGACGGCGACAGTGTAACGGTCGGTCTCCCCCGCCAGTTTACGGGCGCGGGAAATACCGTCAGCCCATGAAAGGGATGAGGACGCGTGGGAAGACTCCACGATGTCATGCTCAGATTCAGCCCGTTCAGGGTAGCCTGCCAGACCATTCTTCTGCCGCAAGGTTTCAAAGTTCTGGCGACCGGTCAGTAGCTTATGAACATATGACTGGTGGCCGGTATCAAAAACAATGGAGTCCTTAGGTGAATCAAAAACCCGGTGGATACCCATGGTCAGCTCAACCACACCAAGGTTAGGGCCCAGGTGACCGCCGGTGGCAGCAACATGCTTAACCAAGAAAGAGCGGATTTCGGTGGCGAGTTGCCCCATCTGGGCTCGCGAGAGCGTGTCAAGGTCTCTTGGCCCGGTAATGGTTTGTAGAAGCTCCACTGTTTCTCCTGACGATCTTTAGCCGGTATTGGCTACCTCTTTAACGGCAGCACACCCATTACTTTACCGCTGACGCACCAGGTTGCACGACTTCACCAAGACACAAGATGCCATCGATATGAGGGTTCACCCCGCCGTAGCGGTCATTTTTGGGCACAAGGTGCAGAAAAACAGTTAACAGGCTATGCTGTAACACAATTCATATGTCATGAATCACTCTGCGATTGGCAGGGTCCACACACCACAAGGACTTTCTATGGCCGAATTCATTGAAGCTGCCAACAATATCATCTGGTCAAAGCCACTGATATACCTCTGCCTCCTGGCAGGTGTCTACTTCACCATCCGCACCCGTCTCCTACAAATCCGCCAGATTCCGGCAATGATTCGTTCCACTTTCAAGGGTGAATCATCGGCAGACGGCGTATCTTCTTTCCAAGCCCTCGCCATGTCGCTAGCAGGGCGAGTGGGCACCGGCAATATCGCAGGTGTTGCCACTGCGATTGCATTTGGCGGCCCCGGCGCCGTCTTCTGGATGTGGCTGGTCGCCTTCCTCGGCTCATCCACCTCCTTCATCGAGTCAACCCTGGGTCAAATCTACAAGGAGCGCGACAAGGTCACCGGCGAATACCGTGGTGGACCAGCCTACTACTTCGAAAAGGCATACCGCCACACCAAATACTCCGGCCTCTTCAAGGTCTACGCCTCCCTCTTCGCTTTCGCCACCGTCCTCGCCTGCGGCTTCTTCCTGCCCGGCGTGCAGGCAAATGGCATTGCTGCAGGCCTCGAAAACGCCTTCCCCGCCGTTCACTCCTGGATGAGCGCCGTAGGCATCACCGTCGTTCTGGCCTTCATCGTCATCGGCGGCGTTAAACGTATTGCAAACTTCGCCTCCGTTGTTGTACCCGTGATGGCAATTGTCTACATCATCGCCGCCATCATCATCCTCTTCATCAACATAGACCAGGTTGGCAGCATCTTCGCCCTCATCTTCGAATCAGCTTTCGGTCTGCACGCCACCTTCGGCGCAATCATCGGCTCAGCCATCGAATGGGGCGTCAAGCGCGGCATCTACTCCAATGAGGCTGGGCAGGGCACCGGCCCCCATTCCGCTGCAGCTGCTGAGGTTAAGCACCCTGCTTCCCAGGGCTTTGTTCAGGCGATGGCGGTCTACATCGACACCCTCTTCGTCTGTTCCGCAACCGCCTTCCTCATCCTCTCAACCGGCATGTACCGCGTCTATGAGGGCGGGTCAGATAAGACCCCCATCCTCGCTGAAGGCTCAGGTAGCCTCTCACCGGACGCCGCGGTAGGCCCCGCCTTCGCCCAGGCAGGTTTTGACACCTTCATTGCCGGTGCAGGCCCCGCCTTCATTGCCATCTCACTCACCTTCTTCGCCTTCACCACCATCGTTGCCTACTACTACATGGCAGAAACCAACCTGCGCTACCTCACCCGCAACATACAGAACAGGGCAATCAACAAGGTGCTGTTACGGCTCTTGCAGCTAGCCATCATCGTTGCCTCCGTCTACGGCTGCATCTCAACAGCAGGTGCGGCCTGGGCACTCGGTGACATCGGCGTGGGTCTTATGGCATGGCTCAACATCGTGGGTATCCTGGTGATTCAGAAGCCTGCTCTGCTAGTCCTCAAGGACTACGAGAAGCAGCACAAGCAGGGTCTTGACCCTATCTTCGACCCGCGCGAACTGGGCATCAAGAACGCTGATTTCTGGGAACGCTACTACGATACCCAAACCGGCATCATCGACTTTGAAAAGCTGACCGGTCAGCGTAAAGCTTAGGAGTTCCTGAGCTCAATAAATGTGGCCCCGCACCGTCCGACGGCGCGGGGCCTTTTCATATCATTCATTGCTACCAAGAAAGAGGAAGAACTAAGGGCGGCTCCCCTATCGCTGGGAGAGCCGCCCTCGCTGTGTTGGCCGGGTTAGGAGCCTCGAACCAGGTTACGCAGAACGTACTGCAGAATACCGCCGTTACGGTAGTAGTCAGCTTCACCGGGGGTGTCGATGCGAACTACAGCATCGAACTCGGTGACCTTGCCGTCCTCTGCGGTTGCAGTAACCTTCAGAGTCTTGGGGGTTACGCCCTCGTTGAGTTCAGTCAGACCGCTGATGTCGAAGGTCTCGGTACCGGTCAGGCCCAGGGACTCGTGTGACTCACCAGCAGGGAACTGCAGGGGTACAACGCCCATGCCGATCAGGTTTGAACGGTGAATACGCTCAAAGCTCTCAGCGATAACAGCCTTGACACCCAGCAAGGTGGTGCCCTTAGCTGCCCAGTCACGGGATGAACCGGTGCCGTATTCCTTACCGCCAAGAACGACCAGCGGAATACCGGCAGCCTGGTAGTTCACCGATGCATCGTAAACGGTGCTCTGCTCCCCGCCCTTGGTGAAGTCGCGGGTGAAGCCGCCTTCTACGCCGTCCAGCAGCTGGTTCTTGATGCGGATGTTAGCGAAGGTACCTCGAATCATGACCTCGTGGTTACCGCGGCGAGAGCCGTAGGAGTTGAAGTCCTTACGCTCAACGCCGTTAGCGATCAGGTACTGACCAGCGGGGGTGTCTGCCTTGAAGGAACCAGCCGGTGAGATGTGGTCGGTGGTTACTGAGTCGCCCAGCTTGAGCAGAACGCGAGCGCCCTTGATGTCATCAACGGGGGTGATGTCCATGCTCATGCCCTCGAAGTAAGGGGGCTTACGCACATAGGTGGACTCTGCGTCCCACTCGAAGGTGTCACCGGTGGGGGTGTCCAGGGACTGCCAGCGCTCATCGCCGTCAAAGATAGTGCCGTATTCCTTGTTGTACATGTCGGTGGAAACGGATTCATCAATAATCTTCTGGACCTCAGCGGGGTCAGGCCAGATGTCCTTGAGGTAGACGTCCTTGCCGTCAGCGTCTTGGCCCAGGGGCTCAGTGTCGAAGTCGAAGTCCATGGTACCTGCCAGGGCGTAGGCGATGACCAGGGGCGGTGAGGCAAGGTAGTTCATCTTCACATCGGGTGAGATGCGGCCTTCAAAGTTGCGGTTACCTGAAAGAACAGCGGTGACTGACAGGTCTTCCTTCTGGATTGCCTCTGAGATTTCGGGCTCCAGCGGGCCGGAGTTACCGATGCAGGTTGCACAGCCGTAGCCAACGACGAAGAAGCCCAGCTTCTCAAGGTCAGGCAACAAGCCTGCCTTCTCGTAGTAGTCGGTAACGACCTTTGACCCCGGTGCGATAGAGGTCTTAACCCAGGGCTTAGCGGTGAGGCCCTTGGCTGCTGCATTGCGTGCCAGCACGCCAGCTGCCATCATCACAGAGGGGTTGGAGGTGTTGGTGCAGGAGGTAATTGAAGCGATAGAAACTGCACCGTTCTTCAGATCGAACTCGCGGCCGTCGCCCATAGACACCTGGGCTGACTTATCTGCTGCATCTGAGTAATTCTTGATGTCTGATGCGAACTGCTTCTTTGCCTCCGATACCTGGATGCGGTCCTGAGGACGCTTGGGGCCAGCGATTGAGGGAACTACGGTTGAGAGGTCCAGTTCGAGGTACTCGGAGTATTCGACCTCGGCGCTGGGGTCATGCCACAGACCCTGTTCCTTGGTGTACTGCTCAACCAGTGCCACCTGTTCTTCACTGCGACCGGTCAGACGCAGGTAGTCCAGGGTCTTCTCGTCGATGGGGAACATGGCTGCGGTTGAACCGAATTCGGGGCTCATGTTACCGATGGTTGCACGGTTTGCCAGGGGAACCTGACCCACGCCGTCGCCGTAGAATTCTACGAACTTGCCAACGACGCCGTGTTCACGCAGCATCTCGGTGATGGTCAGAACGACGTCGGTTGCGGTTGCGCCGGAGGGGATGGTGCCGGTGAGCTTGAAGCCAACCACGCGGGGAATCAGCATGGAAACGGGCTGACCCAGCATCGCT
>JAUMUH010000045.1 GCA_030530765.1 Rothia sp. (in: high G+C Gram-positive bacteria) | reverse complement strand
CAGCTAGCAGAAAATCGGGGTTGGCCAAAAATACTTTAACCGCTTCGTGAATAAGAGCAGCCGGGTCATAGGCTTGCGGGGCGCGTAGGGCGCGCACCTGCCGGTACTCGGCATAGAGTTTAGCTACAGCAACCCATTCGGGGCGGTTCTCACGTTCACCTAACTCTTGCAGGGGTGTTGCTGACAGGTCATGCTCTGCCAGGCGGTCAAATAAATCACGTATCTCATGGCGAAAGCCCCGGGTATCAAGGGCTTCACGCAGATCGTGAGGCCAGGTCACTGCTGTGCCCTGCCCATTACGGTGACCGGCTAAGAGCTCCCCAATCAGCACGTCTTGTTCCGGCCCGCTCAGCAGTTTCGGCGAGAACTCTACCCCCGGCAGATACCCCGCCACATGAGCACGGCGTAGAAGGTCAAAAGCATAGGCCTGCCAGGCACGCACCGGGGCGGTAGAAACCGTGGCAGATATGCGGGAGGACAGTTCCTCACGAAAGCGGGTAGCAGAAACACGGGAGGGTGTGAGCACCAGCAAACGAGCAGGGTCAGCTCCACCGTCTAAGAAGGCCTGGGCAGCCTGAACCAGGCGCTCGGTCTTCCCTGTACCGGGTGCACCCAGCAGCAAACGGGCATCCTTACCCGCAACCGAAAAGTTCTGAGCTACCATCTGATACCCTCCCTGTTGTCCTTCACCATCATCTCATCACAGATGGCTGACATTTTAAGCATCTGCACCAAAAACTAGAAAATATTTTCGAACACCGCATTTTTATGGCTAGTATCGAAGTATGAGCTCATGGACCAACCTACCCCGCGCCACCTTTGACCTTGAAACCACCGGCGTTGCCCCGCGCACTGCCCGCATCGTCACTGCCTCCTTAGTCCTCGTGGACGCCGAGGGTGAAGTACTGCGCGCCGGTGAATGGCTAGCTGACCCCGGCATTGAAATACCTGAACAGGCTGCCGCTGTTCACGGGATTACCACCGGATACGCCCGCGAACACGGGCAACCTGCCGCCACGGTCGCCTATGAGGTAGCAATGGCGCTGGGCGGTCTCTTCGCCGATGGCGTGCCTGTCATTGCTTTCAATGCCGCCTACGATTTTTCGGTCATGCACTTTGAACTAGAACGCCACGGCTACCCGCCACTGACCTGCTACCCCGTGCTAGACCCGCTAGTCATCAACAAACACGTCCATAAATTTAAAAAGGGCAAGCGTACCCTTGAAGTGCTTGCCGCCGAATACGGGGTAGAGCTTGAGAACGCCCACACCTCCAAGGACGACGCGCTGGCAGCTGAGCGTCTGCTCACCGCTATGAGCTTTGAATACGAAGAAATTGAACAGCCCGCCACTAGCCTGCATCAGCTGCAAATCGGCTGGGCTAAGGAGCAGGCTGATGAACTTCAAGAGTATTTCAACCGCATCGGTAAACAGGCTGATGTTAGTGGTGATTGGCCGGTGCGAGCATAACCGTCATGGACGCCCCTACAAACTCTATCTACCTGGGTAACTCAGCCTCTGAGCACCGCAAGCTCCTTGCCCAGTCTGCAGTGGTCATGAAACTGGGGCTGATGCTCATGCAATCAGGTGCCAGTGCTTACCGCACCAAAGCCTCCATGGCACGGCTTGCCAAAGCGGTAGGTCTCGATGAGCACCACGCCCAGCTTAGTTTCACCGAGATTTCTACGACCTCCTATACCGGTCATAACTTCAGAACAGAAGTGGCGGAAACCCGTATCAAGGGCATCAACGCCTATAAGATTGACCTGCTCGGTGAGTTTGTCTCGTCCCTGCCCCAGCAGATTAGCCCCGCCCAGGCGTCCGACACCCTCGACCGCATAGCCCGGGTGAAACCCCTCTACGCGCCCTGGCTACTGGCGCTGGCAGCCGGTCTTGCTTGTGCTGGTTTCGCTTTTCTCAACCGGGGCGGCGCTATTGAGTGCGCGGTGGTTCTCTTGGCTGCTGCGGCCGGGCAGTTTTTGCGCTCTACACTGGCGCACCGCGGTATGAACCATGCAGCGGTCTGGATGCTCTGCGGCCTGCTCTCGGGTTCACTCTATGTAGGGGCAATAAACCTGCTGATCACCCCGGGGCTGATAGCCGATAACCACCTGGTTGGCTTTATCTCATCAATACTCTACCTAGTGCCCGGTTTCCCCCTGGTCACCGGCATTCTCGACCTGTTCCGCATGGACTTTGCCGCCGGTATCAACAGGCTCACCTATGTGCTTTTGTTGCTAGTCAGCGGATCCTTCTCGGTCTGGCTGCTAGCCCTCATTTTTAGTTTGCCGCTAGAGCAGGCTCCCCTGCCGGAGCTAAGCCCGCTGCTACTCTTTGCCCTGCGGGCTCTTGCCTCCTTTGTGGCCGCTTTTGGCTTTGCTATGCTCTTTGCCGCCACTCCCCTAACCTGCTTCTGGGCAGGTCTTATTGCCCTGCTGGTCAACCCTGCCCGCATCTCCCTGGTAGAGAACCAGCACTGGGCACCCCACCTGGCCATTTTGGCGGCTGTCTTTACCGCCGGTCTGCTGGCAGACCTGCTCGCTGGAGCCTATCAGCGGCGCATAGCCCGCATCTCCCTGTCAGTGCCCGTTGTGGTGACTATGGTGCCCGGTGTTGCCTTCTATATGTCAATGGCGCACTTTTCTAACGGCCAGGTCAATGAAGCCCTGGCATCTTTTGTGCAGGTGCTCTTTAGCTTCTTGGCGCTGGGACTGGGCTTGGTGTTTGCCCGTCTGCTGACCGATAAGAACTGGCTTTTTGACCGCGACACCCAGAACCTTGCATCGCTAGACCAGCGGCATATGCGTTAGGCAAAGCGCGAGGAAGGACTTAGGCGCTTGCCTCCGCTGCTGCCTGGGCGGCATCGGGCAGGGCTGCGATGATGCGGTTCATAGCGGCGTCATCGTGGGCGGCGGAGAGGAACCATGCCTCGAAGGCACTGGGCGGCAGGTAAACACCGGAGTTGAGCATGGAGTGGAAGAAGGCATTGTAACGGTAGGTTTCTGATGCCTTGATCTCAGCGTAGTTCTTGACCCCTGCTTCGGCGGTGCCAAAGGAGAGGGAGAAGAGGTTACCGGCAACCTGCAGAGAGTGGTTGACTCCCGCCTTATTCAGGGCAGAGGAAAGTTCTGCCTGTAGCTGGCTGCTGCGAGCATCAATAGTCTGGTAGACGGTGGCATCTGCTACCTTGAGGGTTGCCAGGCCTGCTGCCATGGCGATGGGGTTACCTGAGAGGGTGCCTGCCTGGTAGACGGGGCCGGTGGGGGCAAGGTGCTCCATGACCTGGCGCTTACCAGCTAGGGCTGCCATGGGCATACCGCCGCCGATGACCTTGCCGAAGGTGAAGATATCGGGCACCCAGCCGCCGTCTGCAGGGGCGGAGTAGCCCCAGTAGCCTGCGGCTGAGACGCGGAAGCCGGTGAGCACCTCGTCAAAGATGAAGAGCGCCCCGTTTTCTTCGGTGATTTGACGCAGGAACTTGTTGAAGCCCTGCCCCGGGGGTACAACACCCATGTTGCAGGGGGCTGCTTCGGTGATGATGGCGGCAATTTGGCCGGGGTGGGCAGCGAAGGCTGCGCGTACGGCGTCCTCGTCGTTGTAGGGCAGGACGATGGTTTCAGCTGCCGTTGCAGCGGTGACGCCTGCTGAGCCCGGCATCGCCAGGGTGGCAACACCTGAACCGGCTTCTGAGAGTAGGGCATCGACGTGGCCGTGGTAGCAGCCGGCGAACTTGATGATTTTGTCGCGGCCGGTGTAGCCGCGTGCCAGGCGGGTGGCGGTCATGGTGGCTTCGGTGCCGGTGGAGACCATGCGGATCTGTTCAATGGCACCGGGGATAGCGGTGTTGATGCGGTCAACTACTAGCTCTGCAAGTTCGGTTTCAGCGGCGGTTGAGGCACCAAAAGATAGGCCGTGTTCAACGGCGGCGTGAACTGCTTCGATGACGCCGGGGTGCTTGTGACCCAGCAGGGCGGGGCCCCAGCTCATGACCAAATCAACGTAGTTACGGCCGTCTGCATCGGTCAGGTAGGGCCCCTGTGCCTCAACCATGAAGGCGGGGGTTCCGCCTACTGAGTTGAAGGCGCGTACCGGGGAGTTGACGCCGCCGGGAATAACGCGAGCAGAGCGGGCAAAGAGTTCTTCTGAAACGGTCATGCGGTTTACCTTTCCTTGAGCCAGCTGGCTGCTTCGGTGGCGTAGTAGGTCAGAATCATGGTAGCACCGGCGCGGTGGATACTGGTAAGGGTTTCAAGCACCACAGCTTTACGGTCAATCCAGCCGGAGGCAGCGGCGGCTTCGATCATGGCGTATTCACCGCTGACATGATAAGCGGCAACCGGCACCGGGGAAACATCTGCAATCTGGCGGATGATGTCCAGGTAGGCGGTAGCGGGCTTGACCATGACCATATCTGCGCCTTCTTCAATATCGAGGGCTGCCTCGTAGAGGGATTCGCGGCGGTTGGCGGGGTCTTGCTGGTAGGTTTTGCGGTCGCCGGTGAAGGTGGAGGCAACTGCTTCGCGGAAGGGCCCGTAGAAGGCTGAAGCGTACTTGGCGGAGTAGGCAAGAATTGATACCTGGGGGAAGCCTGCTTCGTCCAGGGCTGCGCGCATGGCGGCAATCTGGCCGTCCATCATACCGGAGGGGCTAACGGTGTGTGCCCCTGCCTGTGCTTGGGAGACTGCCATTTTGCAGTAGGCGTCCACTGCGGCATCGTTATCAACGGCTACTACCCCGAATTCGTCTTCGGTCAGCGGCCCGCAGTGGCCGTGGTCGGTAAATTCGTCGAGGCAGGTATCTGCCATGATGACGATTTGTTCGACAAATTCCTTGCGCACAGCGGCAATAGCTCGGTTGAGAATTCCCTCTGGTGCCCAGGCTGCTGAGCCGGCGGCGTCCTTGTCTTCGTCCTTGGGCACGCCGAAGAGGTCGATAGCGGCGATACCGGCATCAATTGCCTTTTGCACCTCGGGCAGCAGGGATTCAAGGGTGTGCTGATACTGGCCGGGCATCGATGCAATGGGCACCGGTGCATCGATGCCATCTCGTACAAAGAGCACCTGAATCAGGTTGGCAGGTGCTAGGCGGGTTTCTGCGGTCAGTGCCCGCATAGGTGCGCTGGTGCGCAGACGGCGGGGGCGCACCGGCAGGTTCAAGATCGGGTGGGTCACGGTTCTTCTTTCTTGACGGACTAGCTCAGCGCTTCTGCTACGGCTGCAGCTAGGTCACTTGGCTCGGGGCTGGCAGCTACCAGAATTTTTTCGGGCAGGACGGCGGGGGGCAGGTTTTTGGCTGCTTCTTCGGTGGATGCACCGATGGCAACAATCGGCGGGAGGATCCCTTTTCGGTCACCCACCAGGGTGGTAAGAATCAGGGGTGAGGTTGCTACCAGCACATCGATTTCGTCCAGAAGCTGCTGGGCAGCGGTCAAGTCTAGGGCGGTGGCGTCCTCTTCGGTTCTCTCAAGCAACGGGTGAGCTGCCGGGTAGGGTTGCATGTCGTAGACGGGCAGTGTCACGGTGGTGTAGCCGTAGTCGCTAAGCCCGGTTTCTAGGGCCGCAGAGGCGGTAGTGCCTTGAACCAGCAGCAGGGTTTCTTCGGTGGGGTCTTCCCACTCGTCGTCCAGCGGCCATTCTGCCACCATACCGGCGGCAGATTGTTGCTCAGGCACGAAGTCCACCAGCACCCCCAGGTCGGTGAGCGCTTTTTCAGTGGCAGTGCCCACGGCGGCTACCTGGGCAGCACCCAGCAGGGTGAGGCTGTTTTGCCCCAGTTGGCGGGCTAGCTGCTCAAAGGCAGCAACCCCGTTAGCGGAGGTAAAGGTAACCCAGCTAAAGACTCCACG
Source organism: Rothia sp. (in: high G+C Gram-positive bacteria) (assembly GCA_030530765.1). Classification (GTDB taxonomy): domain Bacteria; phylum Actinomycetota; class Actinomycetes; order Actinomycetales; family Micrococcaceae; genus Rothia. The sequence continues at coordinate 5,902 of JAUMUH010000045.1, read as the reverse complement.
AATCAGTGAGAAGGCTGTTTCTTCCCATTCTTCGGCGGTATAAGGTACCGCCTCTAGCACAGGGGCGCAGTGCAGCTGCAGCTCTGCCGGCTTCTGGGCAGGCAGAGCAGCTTCTAGTGCCCGGGCAAAGGCAGCTGCCTTACGCGGGGCGCGGGTCACAAGAACCTGGGGCATTAGCTGTTCCTTTCAAAGGCATCGGCTAGACCTGCCAGCTGGGCTGCGCCCTGGTCAAGCAGTTCTTCGGCGGCGCGAATACCCAGCGCTGTTGCCCCCTCTAGAGACAGGTCTGTGCTGGTGACCGTGTGGCGCAGCGTCTGGGAACCGTCCGGGGATGCCACGCAGATGCTCATGGTCAGCTCCTCACCTAGCAACTGAGCATAGGCACCGATGGGGGCGGCGCAGCCTGCCTCAAGACGGCGCAGCAGGGCACGCTCGGCGGTTACCGCCAAGCGGGTGGGTCGGTGGTCTACTGCAGCCAGGGCTTGGCCCAGTGGGCTGGGGTTTTCGCTCAGCTCTTCTTCGCGCACTTCAAGTGCTAAAGACCCCTGGCCGGGGGCAGGAACCACCACATCAACCGGCAGATAGTCGGTGATGGTTTCTTCTAGCCCCAGACGCTTGAGCCCAGAAGCCGCCAGCACCACCGCATCACAGTCACCGGTAATAGCGCCCAGTTTTTTCTCGCCGTGCACACCGTGCCCGCCAACACCGTAGGCTTCCTTGCCAGCAACCCGCGCCAGGCGGGTGCCTACGTTGCCACGAATATCGACGATGGTCAGGTCTGGGCGAACTGCCAGCAGCTGGGCTGCTCGGCGGGGTGAGCCGGTGCCAACCCTCGCGCCCTCAGGTAGGGACGCCAGAGTCAGCCCGTCACGGGCGCAGAGGGCGTCTCGGGCGTCCTCACGCTGAGGGGTTGCCCCAATGACCAGGCCGGAGCAGGGTGCGCTGGGGAGGTCTTTGAGGGAGTGAACGGCAAGGTCAACCTGCCCCTCTAACAGACGGGTGCGCAAGGTTGCGGCAAAGACTCCGGTTCCGCCCATCTGTGAGAGGGGGCCGGTCAGCACGTCCCCTTCGGTTTTGACGGTAACCAGGGCAAGCTCAAACCCGCCGGCAGCTGCCACCTGGTCGGCTGCCATCTTGGTTTGGGTCATTGCCAGGGCGGAGCCGCGGGTGCCTACAGTGTAGTTCTTGGGTGCCACTAGCGGTTTTCCCCGCTGTAATCGGCGATCACGGGCTTGTCGCTGCCGGGGCGCAGTGACTTGCAGCAATCAGGGTTACAGGCATCAAACCAGCCAGAACCACCGCAGACTGACGCTCGGGCAGCCTGCACACCGTCAGCGTCCTGGTCAGGGGCGGTAGCAGCTACACGCTCAGCAATCAGCTGGCGCAGCCCCTCCACATAGGCGGGGTGGGTGCCGGGGGTGGGGGTTCGCACGGCGGCAAAGCCCAGGCGAGCGCAGGTATCCAGTGCCTCGGTGTCCAGGTCCCAGATGACTTCCATGTGGTCTGAGACGAAACCCAGGGGCACAATGACCACGCCGTCCACCTTGCCTTCGATAGCTTCAAGAGCATCGTTGATGTCAGGCTCGAGCCAGGGCATACTCGGAGGGCCTGAACGGGACTGGTAGACCAGCTCCCATTCAGTCTCTTGCAGCAGCTCGGGGGCTTCTGCCTGCACTCCGGCAAGGACGGCGCGGGCAGCTTCCAGGTGCTTTTCAACGTAGGCTGAGCCGCCTTCGTAGTCCACTCCCCTGGGCCCTGCTTCATTAGCGGCAGAGGTGGGCACGGAGTGGGTAGCGAACATGATGCGAATCTTACCGTTACCGGCAGCCTTTGTCTCAGCGGTTTCTAGCTGGGCGCGCACGTCCTTGATGCCCTGGGCCAGCCCCTCAATAAAGGGGGTGATGAAGCCGGGGGTGTCCCAGTACTGGCGCACCTTATCAATCTGCATCTGGCTCGTTAGCCCCAGTTTGTCGAGCGCTAGACCGTAGTCTTCACGGTACTGGCGGCAGGATGAGTAGCCGGGGTAGGCGCTGGTTGCCAGCACCAGAATCTTACGCTTGCCCTCGTCGTATGCCCGCTTAACGACGTCGGTAACGTAGGGTTCCCAGTTGCGGTTAGCCCAGGTGATAGGCACGTTCGGGCCCTTTTCAGCCAGTGCCTTTTCTAGTTCGGCGAGCAGGGCACGGTTCTGAGCGTTGATGGGTGAGACACCGCCGTTGGCGCGGTAGTGGGTTGCCACCTCTTCCAGGCGCTCATCGGGGATGCCGCGGCCAGCGGTGACGTTGCGCAAGAAGGGGATCACGTCCTCCTGGCCTTCAGGGCCGCCGAAGGAGGAAAGAATGATCAGGTCGTAGTCTTCCGGTGCGGACGCGCGGGGGCGGCTCAGGGTGCGCTCTGAGGTGTAGTTCTGAAGGGTTTCTTCGTTGAGCACGGCCGGGCCGTTAGAGGCGGTGTTCTCTGGGTCTGTGAGGTTGGGGCGAATGTCGTTGGGGAGTGCGGTCATTAGGCCAGCACCTCAGCGACCTCAGCCACCTCAATCATGCGACCGGTGTAGAAGGGGATTTCTTCACGCACATAGTGGCGCGCCTCGGTGTTGCGGAAGGAACGCATGAGGTCTACCAGCAGCACCAGTTCAGGGGATTCAAGGGCGATCAGCCACTCGTAGTCGTTGAGGCCAAAGGTGGCAATGGTGTTGGGCAGCACTTGGGGGAAGTCCACGCCCTTAAGCCCGTGGTTCTTCATAATCTCCCGGCGCTTTTCAGGGTTAATGGTGTACCAGTCCAAGGAACGCACAAAGGGGTAGACACAGACCCACTTCTCAGGAGCAATACCCTTGGCAAAGCTGGGGGTGTGTCCTGCTGCGAACTCTGCATCGCGGTGAACACCCATGGTTGACCACACGATCTTAGCGCCAGAGAAAGCGCGGGTGCGGCGTAGCTGACGAACAGCTGTCTGCAGGTCTTCAGGCACAGCACCGTGAACCCACACCATGACGTCCGCATCGGCACGCATGGCAGAAATATCGTAGAAACCACGAGTGGTAACACCTGCTGCTTCAAGGTCAGCTACCAGCTTTTCTAGCTCAGCGGTGGCTTCACTGCTTGCCGCATCAGCAGCGGGGGCAGTATCACGGGCGAAAACCGTATAGAGGGCGTAGTGGAACTGGCTATCACCCTCGGCTACCTCGCCGGGGCGCTGACCCTGAATCTTACCGTTCGCATCCTTGGCGGTGGGGCGGGCTGCAGCGTGCCCGTGCGAGCCGTGGCTGTAGCTACCGGTACCGTGGGTCTGAGCGCTGTGGGGTGAACTTGTATGAGACATATTTTTCTTCCTTAACCGTAGGTTCAGGTGGGTGATAAAACTGTGTGACCTTAGTTTTTGCTGATGAACCGCTGAATATGCGGGGCAGTGTCGCTCACAACGGCGACCAGCCCGGTGCCTGCAATCCAGGCACCCACAGCGGTCGCCCCATCCAGCTCATCTAGGGCTGAGCGGAACGTTGCTACGCGGTCCTTGTGACCTGGAGTTGCAGAGGGCAAAGCTGAGCGCCAGCGCACCACATCGGCAGCTACCAGTGATGACTTTGAGATGGGCACGCCTAAGAGACGCCCAGCGTCGTGTAATCCCAGGGTCACCAGCTGGTCATCGTGCAGGGCAAGGTCTGACAACGGGGAATCTTCCTGACCAGCCCGCCCGTAGGACAGGCGCACCAGGTGCTGCCCCTCCCCTGCTTTCTCAGCAACCCAGCTCCACTTGGCGGTGGCATGGGTCAGGGCTTTAGCACGCACGCCGGTGGCAGCTTCGCCCACCAGCAGACCGGTACCACGGGGGTTAGAGTCAAGTGCAGGGGCATCGAGCAGCAGAGACACCAGCGCAACCTCGGGGCCCGGCTTGACCGGCGGTAGGGAGTTTGCAGGCAGGTAGGGGCCCAGAAGCCGGACGGCGGTCTGGGCGTCGGTAGCAACGACCAATAACTTGCCAGAGATCGCAGTGCGCTCCCCGTTTTCGGGTTGGCGTTGGATAGCTACCCAGTGCCCGGTAGCGGGGTCCCGGTCCACCGCAATGGTGTCAAACCCGCCCACGAGGCGCACCCGTAGTTGCAAGAGCTCATCAACCAGTGCCTCAGAGAGACGGTTCATACCGCCGTCAATACCAGCTACTTGAGACCCCGCCGGGGAGGCAGCCCGCAAAGAAGCAGAGGCGGCAGCTAAAGACCCGTGCTGAGCCAAGCCTGCCAGCAGCCCGGGGGCAATGGTCGAGATATCTAACTGATCCGGGTGGGTGGAATGAACGCCGGAAACCACGGGCGTCACCAACTGATCAAGCACCTGGTGCCCCATACGAACCCGCACCAGCTCCCCCAGGGTTCTAGCATTTGAACCGGCCGAACGCGGTAGCACCTTATCGAGCTGGGCACGGCGGTAGCCCTTGCGCCCCAGAATCTGCTTGAGCGCAGGGTCATCGAAGCTACCGGGAATACCCAGAACACCGGTGGACGGCGCTGGGAAGGCACCCTCTGGTAGGTAAAGCCAGGATCCCAGCGGGTTGGGCTGCACAATCTGATCTGCCAGCCCTAACTCAGCCAACAGGTCACTCACCACCGGGCTGCGGGTGGCAAATGATTCAGCGCCAGAATCAAGCACTAAACCTGCTAACTGGTGGGCACCAACGGCGCCACCCAGGTGGTTTTCGCGCTCTACCAGGGTCACGCGTTTACCGGCTTTAGCGAGTTCACGTGCAGCTAACAGACCTGAAATACCGCCACCAATGACAAGCGCGGTGTCTGTGTGCTGTGCGGTGGTTTCCATGGTGGTATTCCTAGCTCTGTTGGGTCTGGGTATGGATGTAGTCGACAAGGGCGGTCAGCACGGCAGGGTCAGTGCTGGGGGGCACTCCGTGCCCCAGGTTGATAACGTGGGCCGGGGCGCTGCGTCCTTCTTCAATGACTGCATCGGTGTGAGCGGTTAGGGCGGCCCAGCCGGCAGACAGCAGAGCCGGGTCAATGTTGCCCTGTAGGACGACGCCGCCGCCCAGGCGCTGCTGGGCAGCAGATAGGGGTAGGCGGTAGTCTACACCGATGACGTCAGCCCCGGCTTCAAACATGGCAGGCAGAAGTTCGGCGGTGCCGGTGCCAAAGTGGATGCGGGGTACCCCGTAGCGCTCAACGGCAGCAAGGGTGGTTGCCGAGTGAGGCTGAACAAAGCGGCGGTAGTCAGCTTCGCTCAGGGAGCCTGCCCAAGAGTCAAAGAGCTGAACCGCTGAAGCACCTGCCTCAATCTGGGCAGCCAAAAACTGTGCGCTAGTGCGGGCAGCCCAGGCAGCTAGTGCCTCCCATGCCTCGGGGTCAGCGTGCATCATGGTGCGCGGGCGCAGGTGATCCCGGGAAGGCCCGCCTTCTACCATGTAGGCGGCAACGGTGAAGGGAGCACCTGCAAAACCGATGAGCGGGGTTGAGCCAAGTTCTTTGACGGTCAGCGCTACGGCTTCACGGATAGGGTCAAGAGCTGCATCTTCTAGCTCGGGCAGCTTCTGAATATCGTCAAGAGTGCGTACAGGGGTATCGAGCACCGGGCCACGACCGGGCACGATATCAACCCCAACACCGGCAAGCTTCATGGGAATAACGATGTCTGAGAAGAAGATACCGGCATCCACCTTGTGGCGGCGCACCGGTTGCACCGTAATCTCAGCGGCAAGCTCAGGCGTCAGGCACGCGTCCAGCATCGGGATGCCCTCACGAACTTCACGGTACTCGGGTAGGGAACGCCCTGCCTGACGCATAAACCAGACCGGGGCGTGCTCAGCACTGCGCCCGGTTAGCGTGCGAATCATTGCTGATTCACCAGTACGGGCGGTTTTGAGGGGGTGCTGGGAGGGAAGGGCGGCTAGTTGCTCGGCAGTG
>JAUMUH010000044.1:2179-11856 GCA_030530765.1 Rothia sp. (in: high G+C Gram-positive bacteria) | reverse complement strand
AACACCCTCATGAATAAGCCTCATCCTCTAACACACATATTCTGCGCTGTGCTACAGTTACTACTAACCGTTCAGCCCGCACCATCCGTTATTGGTTGGTAGTGGGCTGGATCTATATCACCGCCAAGAAGGTTCTTGCTTATGTACGCTTTGAAGCCAGGCATCACGCTAGATAACCAAATTGACCTACTACGCTCACGGGGCATGGAGATCAACGATGATCAGGCTCACCAGTGGTTATCTAACGTTAGCTACTATCGGCTTTAAGCATACTGGTACCCCGACCTCCTTCAGCACATACAGGCTGATAAATTTCAACCAGGAACAACTTTCTCAAGTGCCGTTGCTCTTTACGAAGCAGACCGTAAACTACGCACCCTGATTCATGACGCAATTGAGCGTATCGAAATCACCATGCGAACCCGAATAGGGCAGAATTTTGCTGTTTCTAATCCATTATTTTATGAAGATCCCACAAATTTTCGGCAAACTTTTCAGCATGAGCAGTGGATTGCAACTGCGCGTAAAAGAGTGAATAGAGCTGGTCGCAACAACGAAGCCATCAAGCATTATCAGAGTAAATACAATGATCGCTACCCGTTCTGGGTGCTAGCAGAAGTGCTTGATTTTTCTGATATTTCCCGTTTATTTGACGGATTACTTGCCGCAGATCAGCGTAAAATTGCTGAAGACTTAGGTCTATCTATTGAACTCGACAGTCTCAGCACTAACCAGCAACGCAAAGTTCGTAAGGTATCCCCTTTTGCGCGTTGGCTTGAACAACTAACCATTATCCGCAACACCTGCGCCCACCATGGTAGGCTCTGGAATAAATCTTTTACACCGGTATCAACTGTTGCGCTAAAGACCAACAGTAAATTTTCTTTACTGCCGGACAATCAGAGTGAGCGAATCTTTGGAGCAATAGTTCTTATCGCTCACCTGCTAGAGATAACCTCACCGGGAACAAGGTGGTCTTCCAAAGTAGCAGAGTTACTCATGACTGAGTTTGTTAACAACCCATTGGTGCAAGAATCAAGTATGGGCATACCGCCTCATTGGAATGGAAGTTTTACTCCAGCGCAAGAACTGCATTAAAAATCGCAGGCAATACCCTAACAGACCAAAATCATCAGCTATAGGAAAAATCTATACTAAGGCTGCCCCCAAACCCAGCCCGCTATCTTTCTGCTTAAATACTTCAGCCCTGCATCCTCGTCCTCTTCTGAGGTGGGAGCGCAGGGCTTCCTTTTATGGAGTTTTAGCGGGCTTAGCGCAGTGACAGCCCTGCAGTTTCGGGTTGGCTCACCTGCTTCTGGCTTTCAGCTGCTGAGTAGCGCACGCTGGCAATGGTCTTGTCGTTGATCAAGTCTAGGTCTGAGATGGTGACACTGACGATGCGGTAGCCCAGCTTGTCAGCCAGGTAGATTTTGAGGGCTTCTTCGTCGCTGATAGCGCGGTCAACAGTGACGGTCTGGGTGCGCAGGTTTGCCATGACCCTGGGGTGGTCAACAATGAAGAGCACTACCAGTAGCAGGGCGGCCAGGCCGAGAGCTAGACCTGTCGGCGCCAGACCAATGCCCATGAGCAGACCGATTGCTAGGGCGGCAAAGTAGTAAGCGACTTCTCGCTGGTCTAGCTCGGTGGAGCGCAGGCGAATAATGGACAGCACACCGAAGAGACCCATACCCATACCGGCGCTAGTTGCATCAGCGTTGGCCAGGGCAACGGTTACGGCGAATACACCAATGTTGATAATCAGGTATGAAACCACCAGGTCGCGGCGGCGGTGGCGGGTCAGGTACATGGTACACAGCGCCAGGATGGCGACGATGTCGAGGGCTGCTGCGGTCATAATGCTGGTCATGGGTTCTCCGGGGTGTTTTTAGCTGTGTTCTTTACGTGCTTTCAAGCTTGCCCCCAGAAACTGTGTTTAGCCTGTGCCTGACTTAGACTTCACTTATGAGCTTCTTTGTATTCCCCTAGCTCTGCTCAGTCAGGGCGAAGAGAGCATCGGTCACATCGGCACGCCAAAGGTAGGTAGCTTTAGCATCCGCTCTGCCGGGGCCCTGGTTAATGACGGCAATGGGCTTACCTGCCCGCGCGGCGTCCAAAGCGATCTTGTAGCTGCTCATCATCGCCAGGGAGCTGCCCAGCACCAGTAAGGACGTCGCCCGCTCTAGTAGCTGCGCCACCGCTGCCTTGCGGGTAGGCGGCACCGGTTCGCCAAAGTAAACCACTGCCGGTTTGAGCTTGGTTGAGCCGCAGGCAAGGCAGCCTACCATGCGGAAGTTGCTGATGAAGGAATCAGAAAGGTCAACATCACCATCTGGATTAACCTGCAGGTCAGCACCCTGCAAACGCTCCAAGTAACCTGGGTTGGCGGCATTGATGCGGGTATCTAGGGAGGTGCGGGCTTCGCTGGCACCGCAGTCTAGGCAGTCAATGCGGGAGAGGTCACCGTGCAGGGTCACTACGTCTTTTGCCCCGGCGGCGGTATGCAGCCCGTCCACGTTCTGGGTGATGATGCCCGCCAGTTTTCCCTTTGCTTGTAAATCTGCCAGCAGGTAGTGGGCGGTGTTGGGGCGGGCGCGGCTCATCTGCCGCCAGCCTACAAAGGAACGTGCCCAGTAGCGCTGCCGCGCTACCTCATCGTATTTGAATTCCTGGTAGGTCATGGGTCGGTGATTTTTCAACGAACCGGCGGGGCCACGGTAGTCAGGTATGCCCGAGCCGGTTGAGATACCTGCACCGGTGAGCACCAGCAATCCCCCGGCGTCCAGCAGGTTTTTGATGCCAGCCTGGGCGGTTACGGGGTCGGTGGACCGAGCAGTTTCGCTCACTACCCTTTGAATGGAGCGTAGGGCTGCGCGGTGAGTGGCGGCTATTTCGGTGCGGGCACTGATATTCTCAGCTGCCCCTGCGAACCTGGTGTCAGTGGGCATCTTCCTATCCTAACGAAAGCTGAATACGCCTTTCCTCTTCTTGAACATACCCTGCAAAGATAAGGCAGTTCGCTTGCTGTAACGCTTGAGCTAAGGTCTGCTGGATATTACGACGTCGCCAATAGTTCCGCTGTTCTTCAACGATTTGAGAAAAAGGCGCGCTCTGATTACTTAGAAAAAAATATAAAAAGTTCATCAGGTGTCATAAGAGTGTACGGCGCTTTATCCGCTGAGAAATCTCTAGTGTTGGCGGTCAACAAAATATCAGCGTCACTCTCAACAGCAGCAGCAGCGTGCACATGTAAATCTAATACGTCACGCACTGCCGGGTGATCTTTGACCTCATAATCTGCTACAACATCATCAATGCACCCTCGCAGCAGGTTCAGACGGTGGGTAATAGTGCGCCCTGGCGCATAGGGGTTCTTCTCCCGTAAATTTTTGATGACCTCAGCAAACACATCTTCAGACGATAGAAGAGTAACAGGGTATCTATAGTTTTGACTCAAAAAGTAAAGCCAGTCTGTCAATGTTTTTGAAAACAGAATATTTGCATCAACGAAGACTCGAAGCGGTGAGCCTACGTGTCCGGAAGTCTCATTCAAGGTTGAGGTCTGCATGCTCTAGGTCAAACTCCCGCAGCTGCTTGAACGTGTCTTGCTTCCGTTGAGCTTTCTCGCGCTTGTAATTTTCTAAGTCAACTTTCAAGAACCGCGTATGGCTACCTACCCTATGGCTCAGGATTTCCCCCTTTTGAGTCAGCTTCATAAGCGTTGGGCGAGATATTCCTACAAATTGTGCAGCTTCATTAGAAGTCATCTCAGCCCGTGCAGGAGTCAAAGATACCTGCCGTTCAGCAATCACCTCATGCAGAATACGGTGCAGAAAGCTCTCGAGCTCCTGCGACAGCAAGCGTTGCTCGCCATTATGGCTTTCTACCAAAAGGTGTCCACCATCTGCCTGCAGGATGCGCAGAAGGTCGCGGGCGCTTTGACTCACCTGATCGCTCACCAAAATTTTTTCAGGACGAGAAACTACTGTCACCAGAACCATCTCCTTTCACTTATAAGTGAAGCATTAATTTGATTCTTCGTCTAGACCTACGCGCAAAAGCGCGAGGGAGGATTGCTCCTTCCTCGCGCACAGCCTAAAGGCGGGGCTGACTAGGCGGCGGTGACGCTGAGGCCCTCGGTGGTGACGTCGGGGTTGACGTCCACGCGCACGGTGTCGCCGTCCTTGATGGCACCGGCGAGAATACCGCGCGCCAGACGGTCACCAATTTCGCGCTGCACCAGGCGGCGTAGGGGGCGGGCACCGTAGGCGGGATCGTACCCGGCAAGACCCAGCCACTCGATAGCCGCATCGGTGACATCCAGGGTGAGGCGGCGGTCTTCCAGGCGCTTGCCCAATGCCGCAATTTGCAGCCCAACGATGGAGCCCAGTTCATCAGCTGAGAGGGCGTCAAACATGATGACCTCGTCCAGGCGGTTGAGGAACTCGGGTTTGAAGGCTGAGTTGACCACGCCCATGACAGCGCTCTTGCGGGCATCGGCTTCCATGCTCTGATCAATCAAAAACTGAGATCCCAGGTTGGAGGTCAGAGTCAGGATGACGTTGCGGAAGTCCACGGTGCGACCCTGCCCGTCGGTCAAGCGGCCGTCGTCCAGCACCTGCAGCAGGATGTCAAAGACTTCGGGGTGGGCTTTTTCGACCTCATCCAGCAGCACCACGGAGTAGGGGCGGCGGCGTACTGCCTCGGTGAGCTGGCCACCCTCTTCGTAGCCAACATACCCGGGAGGCGCCCCGACCAGGCGAGCAACGGCGTGCTTTTCGGCGTATTCGCTCATGTCAATACGCACCAGGGCACGCTCATCGTCAAACTGGAACTCTGCCAGTGCCTTGGCGAGTTCGGTTTTACCGACGCCGGTGGGGCCTAGGAAGAGGAAGGAGCCGATGGGGCGGTCTGGGTCTGAGATGCCTGCGCGGGAGCGGCGTACCGCATCAGCCACGGCGGCAACTGCCTTAGACTGGCCGATCAGGCGCTTGCCCAGCTCGGCTTCCATGTTGAGCAGCTTCTCAGTTTCGCCGGTGAGCATGCGCCCTGCCGGGATGCCGGTCCAGGAGGAGATAACCTCGGCAATATCGTCTGCGGTGACTTCTTCTGACACCATGGTTTCAGCGCCGGACGCCGCCTCTTCAGCCTTCTGCGCCTCAGCAAGCTGGGCTTCTAGGGCGGGGATTTCACCGTAGAGAATACGGGATGCATCGGCAAGGTTGCCTTCGCGCTGGGCTATTTCTGCCTTGGAGCGCAGCTCGTCGATCTCTGATTTGAGGTCACCAACCCGGTTGAGCCCTGCCTTTTCGGCTTCCCAGCGAACTGAGAGGGCGTCCAGTTCTTCTTTTTTATCTGCCATATCCGCGCGCAGGGCTGCCAGGCGCTCGACGGAGGCGGGGTCGGTTTCATCCGCCAAGGCGAGTTCTTCCATGGTCAGGCGGTCTACGGCGCGGCGCAGGGCGTCGATTTCCTCGGGGGCGGAGTCGATTTCCATGCGCAGGCGGGAGGCGGCCTCGTCAATCAGGTCAATTGCCTTGTCGGGCAGCTGGCGGGAGGGAATGTAGCGGTTAGACAGGTTAGCGGCTGCCACCAGGGCGGAGTCTGCAATGGACACCTTATGGTGTGCCTCGTAGCGTTCTTTGAGACCGCGCAGAATACCGATGGTATCATCCACGCTCGGCTCGCCAACGTAGACCTGCTGGAAGCGGCGCTCGAGGGCGGCGTCCTTTTCGATGTTTTCGCGGTATTCATCCAGGGTGGTAGCGCCGATCAGGCGCAGTTCGCCGCGAGCCAGCATGGGCTTGAGCATGTTGCCTGCGTCCATGGAGCCTTCGGTGGCACCGGCTCCGACGACGGTGTGAATTTCGTCGATGAAGGTGACAATCTGCCCCTCGGACTTCTTAATCTCTTCAAGCACCGCCTTGAGGCGTTCTTCAAATTCGCCGCGGTATTTTGCCCCGGCAACCATAGAACCAAGGTCAAGGGAGATCAGGGTTTTACCGCGCAGGGACTCGGGCACGTCCCCTGAGACCATACGCTGTGCCAGACCTTCAACCACGGCGGTTTTACCCACACCGGGCTCGCCGATGAGCACGGGGTTGTTTTTGGTGCGGCGTGAGAGCACCTGGATGACGCGGCGGATTTCGCTGTCGCGCCCAATCACCGGGTCGAGTTTGCCTTCGCGGGCAATGGCGGTAAGGTCGGTGCCATATTTAGTAAGGGCATCGAAGGTGCCTTCGGGGTCGGGGGTGGTCACGGTGCGATCCCCTCTCATGTCCTTGATGGTGGTTTCAAGCAGTTCGGGGGTTGCCCCGGCATTTTTCAGGGCGGATGCGGTGGCGTCGCTACCTGAGGCGAGGGCTAGTAGCAACACTTCGGTTGAGACGTAGGTGTCCCCTAGTTCTGCTGCCTTGGTTTGGGCGGTTTGAATGGCGGTGAGCAGGGCGCGGGAGGGCTGCGCCTGGGCTACTGAGCTGCCTGCTGCCTTGGGCAGTTTGGAGATTTCGGTAGAAGCAGTAAGAGAGATAGCGTCTACATCTAGCCCTGCTGCAGTAAGGGCGGCTACGGCTACACCTTGGCGCTGGTCCATGAGGGCCTTGAGCAGTTGGGCAGTTTCTAGGGTGGGGTTGCCCGCTGTTTGGGCGTTCATGTTTGCCGCCGAGAGCGCTTCTTGGCTCATCGTGGTGAATTGAGCGTTCATGGTCTTCTTTCTTCTTCGCTTGTTGTCTGTTAGGTCTTGCTGGGCAAGGTGTGGTGAGGTTCTACCTCACGTCATAAGTTGAGTCTACCCCACTCAACTTATTTGCGCCACATTAGTGAAGAAAGTTTTTCCAGAAATAGAACCTTCATACCCGCCCCCTGAAAAAGCAGCACGCAGGTAGGCTTAAAGCATGATGAAGCCTGCAGCAATTTTCTTTGACCACGACGGAACCTTGGTAGACACAGAACCCCTCTGGGGGCAAGCAAAAACCGCCCTAGCGGCACAGTTTGGCGGCACCTGGACCAAGCAAGACACCCTCGATTCTTTGGGTGTATCTGTACAGTTCACCATTGACCGGCTCCACGACAAAGGGGTTACCCTCAATGGAGCTAAGATTGAGGCCTGGCTTTCTGGCTACGTCGCCAAGCTACGCACAGAGCAGCAGGTTATTCTACTACCGGGTATTGAACAGTTGCTGGCGCAGGTTCGGCAGGCAGGTATTCCCAGCGCCATTGTCACTAATGCCACTGCCGAGGTAGCTCAGATTACGGCAGATGCAGCACCCGGCACTTTTTCTTTCGTCATCAGCAATGCCGATGTTAGCGCCCCTAAGCCTGACCCGCAGCCCTACCTGCTGGCAGCTGAGCGGCTGGGGCTAGACCCGCACCAGTGTCTTGTTCTAGAGGACTCCCCCTCCGGCGTCACCAGCGCCCTGGCTGCCGGTATGAAGGTCATTGCCCTACCGGGTGAGAAAGCGGTAGAACCCAATCTCGCCACCGCTTATCTGCGCCATCAACAGGTAACCCTAGAGAAAATTATTGAGGTCTTTAATAGCTAGTCCAAGAAATCGTAGATTGATTCTTCCCGCTCAAGCTGCTCGCGTACATCGGCGTTGATACCGCGGGCAGCTTCTTTGCTGGTACGCCAGGTTGAAATACTCATCAGCAAAACGGCAACAGCAAAGGCAAAGGTCAGGATGCCGGCGGTATTGCCAAAGCCAGCAGATAGCCCCACAACGTCGGACCCAAAGATTGAAGCAGCGGCAGAGACTGTTACACCGTCAATGCGGTCAGGCACCAGCAACCCAAAAAGAAAGGCTAGCACCCAGCCGGACGCCTGCACCAAGGCGGTGACCAAGGGCAGCCCCGCACCTACACCGGTTTTTTGTAATTTCACCTCTTTGAAGCTGAAGAAGGCAGCTGTCAGATACACCAGAGCCAGAGCAGGGCCTAGGCTGAGCGCAAAGACAGGCACAAAATCACCGCCTGCCCCCAGGAGCGAGCGCCCGGCAGTGACCCAGGCAGCAGCAAGAAGTCCGCCGGGAATCATCAGGAATAAAGAAATTCTGCCCAGGGTGCTTCCGTGGCGGGAGGTCTGAACGCTTGCCAGGTTTGGAGTAGCAGATGCTTGTGTGGAGGTGTTCACCCTCCCCATTGTATGGTGCTTCTTGGGCAGCTTCTGCCTAAATAAGTAGGAAAGTTTGTGCCCATTGCCACCTGCGCCGGTCTTGTCTGAGCCTTTAGTGACAGGTACTCTATAACCTTAGCGAAGGGGAGTAGTTCCCAGGTGGTAGTGCACAGCTACCCCAAGCGGTTTATCGACATACTGGCTCCTAGCCTCTTAGAGGTAAGGCCCGGTAAACCACCCAGCATGTATGCGGGCGAGCGAGACCTTCGGCCCACAACCGTCCCGTGGCCGAAGTGTAAGAAAAAGCTCCCCGCCTTTTCTTTACCCGGGTCACCTCAGTGAAAGACAGACCATGGAACAGAACATCGCAGTACCCCCACCCAGCGCTCAGGACATCAAACGCTGGCGCCGCTACCTGGCAGAAGAAATTTCAGAGGCTAAGGTCTACAGCCAGCTGGCAGAACGCGCTGACGGTAAGGAAGCAGACATTCTGCGTGAGGTAGCCGAGGCAGAGCTACGTCACCAGGACCACTGGCGCACCCTTTTGGGCGAACATGCCTACCCTGAGCCCAAGCCTGCCGTCTCGGCTCGGATGCTGCAGTTCCTGGCAAAACACTTTGGCACCGTCTTTGTGCTGGCACTAGCACAGAGGGCAGAGGGGCGCTCGCCCTACGCTGATGACCCCCACGCGACCGAGGCAATGGCAGCTGATGAGGCGATTCACGAAGAAATCATTCGCGCTCTGTCCACCAGCGGCCGAGAGAAGCTCTCAGGTAACTTCCGTGCCGCCGTCTTTGGCGCTAATGACGGCCTGGTCTCTAACGTAGCCCTCATTATGGGTATCGGCGCCTCCGGTGCAAGCTCCCAGATGGTGCTGCTCTCGGGTATCGCCGGTCTGCTGGCAGGTGCTCTTTCTATGGCAGCCGGTGAGTTCGTCTCGGTGCGCTCTCAGCGTGAGATGCTGGACGCTTCCCGCCCTACCCAGGTCACCCTGGATGTTGCTCACCAGCTCGATATCAATGCCAACGAGCTAGAGCTTATTTATAAGGCTCGCGGTATGGAGCCGGACGCTGCCCACCACCGCGCCATGGAGCGTTTCGGTTATCTAGACTGCGACTGCGACAATTCGCTGTCTTACCGCCCTGAAATAGAAGAGGAAGAAGGCACAGATAACGCAGCCCTTGGCACTGACATTGGTGCAGCCGGTGCCAGCTTCTGCTTCTTTGCTGCTGGCGCCCTGATCCCCATTCTGCCCTTTATCTTTGGTGTCTCAGGCAACCTGGGCATTATTCTCTCCCTGGTTCTGGTATCTCTGGCGTTGGGTATCACCGGCGGCATTGTTGGTCTGCTCTCTGGAGCCTCTCCCCTCAAGCGGGGTCTACGTCAGATTGCCATTGGTTTAGGTGCAGCGGCCGTCACCTACGGTCTAGGGCTGCTTTTTGGCACCACCATTGGCTAGTTCTTAGCTTTCCATCTCAGAAGAGGGTAGGGCGGGGGGTTGAGGGTGTTTTTTCCCCGCCGACCCCCCAGTGGGGGGGGGGGGGGGCGGGGGCAGGGTGTCCGTCGCACA
>JAUMUH010000044.1:0-2169 GCA_030530765.1 Rothia sp. (in: high G+C Gram-positive bacteria) | reverse complement strand
GCCGGGTAGATTCGTGTGAATCTACCCGGCCTACCCTCTTCTGCTGGTGGGAGGGCGCTAGTCCTGCTTGACCTTCTCAATGTAGGCATCGGGGTCAAAGGGTACGTAGTCTTCGCTCGGTGCCTTGGGGCTGCGTTGTTCATCGAGCTTCTTGCCCAAAATCTTGTCCATCACCAGGGCGATAGCGCCGTCACCGGTCACATTGGTTGCGGTGCCAAAAGAGTCCAGGGCGATGTAGGTTGCAATCATCAGCGCCACCTGCTGCTCGCTGAAGCCCAACACGGTCTGCAAGATACCAACGGCTGCCATAATCGCACCGCCGGGCACACCGGGGGCAGCAACCATGACCACACCCAGCATAAAGATGAAACCAACCCACTGGCCTGTGGTCAGGTCAATGTTCTGGGTGAAGGCAATGGCCAGGGCGAAAGCCGTAATCTTTGAGGTAGAGCCAGGTGAATGGTGGCACACAGGGGAATCACAAAGTTGGCGATAGGGTGACGTACCCCGTTTTTCAGGGTCTGGCGCAGGGTTACTGGGATGGTTGCCGCTGAGGACGAGGTGCCCAGGGCGGTGAGGTAGGCGTCCTTCATATTCCACAGGGCTTTGACCGGGTTCTTACCGGTGACCACCCCGGCAACACCGTACTGGGTACCCAGAATAACGACCTCAAGTGCCAGCACAATAACCACCACGGTTAGCAAGGTGGTAATGATGCGCCCAGCCTCACCCGATTCGGTGAGGTTCAGGAAGATACCGAAGATGTGCAGGGGCAGCAGAGGAATAATGACGCGGGCAATCAGAGCGTTGATGATTTCGCGGAACTCTAAGAAGCCTCGACGAACCACACCGCTGGGCACGATGGAAAGACCGATACCGATGGTGAAGGCAAGCACCAGGGCGGTCATAACGTCAAAGGGTGGGGCAATTTCAATGGTGAAGTAGCCAGAGCTTGCCGCCAGTGCTTCTTCTGACGTGTTGACGTCTGAGAAAGTGCCGGGGTTCAAGAAGTGGGGAAAGAGCCAGGTACAGACCAGGTAGGTGAGCACACCTGAGAAAATAGTGGACGCATATGCTAGACCTGCGGTGAGCCCCAGCCATTTACCGGCGCCCCTGCCCAGGTCACCGATAGCGGGGATAACCAGGCCGATGATGATGAGGGGGACGGCGAAGGAGAGAAACTGGCTGAAAATATCGTTGTAGGTGTAAAAGACCCTTGCTAGCCCGGTGGGCAGAATTTTGCCGAGCAGCAGGCCCAGGATGATGGCGAGAATGACCCAGGGCAGAACCCCGTATTTCTTGAGAGCACTCATTAGTATTCAATCGTGTTGGCAGAAGGTGTGATTCTCACATCTTGCCACACTGCCCGTCACTAGCCCTTTTATGCCAGCCTCAAAGTAGCTAAAATCACCCACACCGTATCAAACAGCAACCATAAAAACCACTAGAATGGGGACAGATGCATAGAGTGGTGCCAGATAAACCACGCCACATCGCCTAAGCCTTACTCAGGGCATTTCCCCGAACCCCGCTTTAATACCGTATACACAATTCCCCAAAGCACAGACTTTTTGTGGGAACAAGGACAGAACATGACTACTTCAACAACTCTTCAGTCTCGCCGCACGCTCGTCAAAGGAGCTGCCTGGTCTCCCCCTATCCTGCTAGCGTCTACCGCTATTCCGGTGTACGCTGCGTCAAAGAATTATGTCTACCGCCTGCAGCTGAGCAGCCGCCTAATCTACAGTGGCAGCAACACCGGCACCAGATCATCCAATATCACCTACCGGGTTCGCACAAACGTCCCCGTCTCTACCAACCTGCCAGGGGTCACGGTGACCTACAACGGTACCGAAGGTGTGGACACCACGGCGACTATGAACAAGCTTCAGTACATCGTAGCCCTTCCCAAGGGTCATGCCACCACCTTTACCGTTACCAACGGCGCCCCCTGGGTCTACCAAGGTAAAAGTAACCCCGCAACCATTCGGCTAGGGAACGGCACCACGGTCTCTGCCGCTAACTACGATGTTTTTACCTTCACCTTCACCGGGCAGACCCGCAACGCCGTGGTTGAAAGCGCGAAGAAGGCTACCTGGCCAGGCACGGCCTTTGATGCTTCTTCTACCACCACCTCTATCGCACAAACTATTCCCAGCCAGGTAACCG
>JAUMUH010000043.1 GCA_030530765.1 Rothia sp. (in: high G+C Gram-positive bacteria) | reverse complement strand
AGCCCACATGGTCATGTGGGTATAAGCACCACCACCAGAAACGTCGTCGCGCCCGGCGTTCTCATCGCCCCATTTGACGCGGGAGCGGTCAGTGCGGTGGGTGCCGGGGGTCAGATATGCCTCAACACCGATAATAGGCTTGACCCCCGCCTGGTTTGCCTTGTTCCAAAAGTCAAAGGCACCGAAGAGGAAACCGTGGTCGGTAGTTGCCAGAGCATTCATACCCAGCTCTTTGGAGTGGCTAAAGAGATCGCCCAGGCGGGCAGCGCCGTCCAGCATGGAGTATTCGGTGTGGACGTGCAGGTGGGTGAAGTCAGTTTTTGCCACGGCGGTTTCCTGTCGGTCTTCTGCGGTCTAACGAAAGGGAAGTCTAGGGGAACTAGAAGTTGCCAGCCTGCAACTGGTCTAAAGCAAACTGTAGGTCATCGGGGTAAGGGCTTATGAACTCGACTCGCTCACCTGTGGTGGGGTGGGCAAAACCAAGCCGGTGGGCGTGAAGCCACTGGCGGGTCAGCCCCAGGTTAGCCGCTAGTGTGGGGTCAGCCCCGTAGGTCAGGTCACCAGCGCAGGGGTGGCGCAGGGCAGAAAAATGCACGCGAATCTGGTGGGTTCGCCCGGTTTCTAGGTGCACCTCAACTAAGGACGCCGGGCCGAAAGCCTCCAGCAGTTCGTAGTGGGTGACAGCGGTTTTACCGTCCTCATTGACCGCGAACTTCCATTCACTACCCGGGTGCCTACCAATGGGGGCGTCGATAGTTCCCTTGGTGGGGTCGGGTAGACCCTGCACCAGGGTGTGGTAGACCTTGGTGACGGTGCGGTCTTTGAAGGCATTTTTCATCACCGAGTAGGAGTGCTCGTTCTTGGTCACCACCATCAGCCCAGAAGTACCTACGTCCAGCCGGTGCACAATACCCTGGCGCTCGGCAGCCCCGCTGGTGGCAATCTCAACGCCGGCATGCTTGAGCGCACCCACCACGGTAGGGCCATGCCAGCCCATAGAGGGGTGGGCGGCCACACCTGTTGGCTTATCAATGACCACAATGGCATCGTCTTCATAAACAACGCTGAACCCAGCAACCTGCTGCGCCTCAATCTGGGTCAGATCTCGCGGGGCGGTAGCATCAACCGAGATTTTATCGCCAGCAGACACTTTAGAGGACGCTTTAGTTTTCAGTGCCCTACCTTTGGAGTCGGTAGCCAGCACCTCACCGTCCTTAACCCAGCCGCTAACAGTAGTGCGGGTGTGCCCTGATACCTCAGCTAGTAAGGCATCCAGGCGCATAGCAGCCTGGGCGGGTTCTACAACATGGTCAAAAATAACTCGCTTACTCACTTATTCTGTACCTTCATGCTGGGTTACCTTATCTGCTGAGACTTCACGGTGGCCATCCAGACGGACACCTAAAAAGGTAAGAAGCACAATCACCGCCATAGATACACAGATAGCAGAATCAGCCAGATTGAAAATAGCAAAGTTGGGCACCGAAACATAGTCAACTACATGCCCCACGCCAAACCCGGGAGCACGGAAAAGCCGGTCATGCAGGTTACCCACAATGCCGCCAGCGAGCACAGATAAGGCTAGCACCCAGCTAGCAGAACGTGCCCGGGAGATAAAAGCCAGGCAGACAATAGCTGCGATGGTTGAGATGATGGTAAAGATCCATGTGCTGCTCTCCCCCATGGAGAACGCTGCACCGGGGTTAAGGTAATACCGCCACCACACCAGCCCCTCGATGACGGTGATGCTCTGACCGAGGTACATGGTGCTTTCGACAATATATTTGATAACTTGATCAGCACCGTACACCGTCAAAAATATACCGAGGGCAAGAACCGCTTTACGTCTGCCTACTAGTGTGCGCGTTGGCACGAGCCGCTGTTCTTCTGTATCAATTGTTGCCACGGTACCCCTTTAGCTATGCCTTTGATAGTGCCTCCACTAGCTTATCGTTTATCGACCTCTGCGTGTACTCAGCGGGCAACACTTTAAAGGTCTTAGGCGGTAACCGGGCAGGTTACCGCCTAAGACGCTAGTAGGGAAAAATGACCGCCAGCTTAAAGGCGCTTGAGGCAAGAGCCCCAGCTACCACTAGCGGTTCACCCTATTTGAAGGTGAACCCTACTGAGATTTAGTTTGAGGTTCTAGGTTAGGCGCTGACTCCAGCTCTGAGAGCTGACCGGTGATGTAAGCACGCAAAGAAGTACGGTACTCCTTTTCGAATGTACGCAACTGACTCACAGATGCCTCAAGTTGCCCCTTGGATTTTTCAAGCTCACCAAGCACCTGGGTTGACTTGGCTTGGGCATTTGCCACCAAGGTTGTTGCCTTGGTCTTACCCTCAGTGATGAGACGCTCGCGCTCTTTCTTACCTTCAAGTACGTAGTCATCGTGTACTTTCTGGGCCATTGCCAGCAGCCCGGTAGCACTCGTCGTCGAAGGTGTGCTAGATCCAGCAACCGGTGCGGGAACAGGCTCGGGCTGAGGTGCAGCGGCAGGCTTGGCGGGCTCTTCCTGAGGCTCAGGAGCCAAAGAAATCTTGGCTTCGGCTTCTTCAAGCTGACGCTTTAAGCTTGTATTCTCGGCATTGAGACGGCGGAGTTCAATAACGATCTCATCGAGGAAATCGTCAACTTCTTCAGGGTTGTACCCTTCTTTGAATTTAGTTGGCTGAAAGCGCTTGTTAATAACTTCCTCAGGCGTAAGAGCCACGGTAGTTCACCTCTTAATTCTTGCTTGTTAGTATTCGCCTCGTAGACACTGGTGCGCCGCACCTGCTAGAACCCCTAGTTAGAGTTCAGTTTAGACTCAAGTCTTTCCTGAACTCCGATTCGTGCAGTACGTCGGCTCACCTGAAGCCCCCCCCTTATTCGGAGACGAAGCTAGCATAACCTGTAGGTTTTATGCTAATAGTTCCCCTTATTACAAGACCAAATTACCCTCTGAGAGAGTCGGTTGCAACAATAACCAAAGGGTTATTCATGAGCTACTCATCACGCCCACACATTGGTGGACATTCTATGAAAATTGTACGGTCAGGCGAAAGAATACGGTCTGCAATAGCATGAGAGCTATCAGCAAAATCATGAACCCCAGGTCAAGGGAGATACCGCCCAGTCGCAGAGGTTTGATGTAACGTCGCGCCACGTTCATGGGAGGGTCAGTGATGCTGTAGATGGCTGATGCAATCACCAGCATCGCACCTCGAGGTCGCCAGTAGCGGGCGAACATCTGCACCCAGTCCAGAATAAGCCTTCCCATAAAAATCATGGTCAGCAGATAAACGGCAATGGTCAGCAGCGAGAAAATATAGCCCATCGATAGAACCGAACCTAGCCCTGGTTGAAGAGGGGGCTGTCATCTGCATCGAGAGAGACAGGCACCTCGGTGCCCTCAGCCCCTAGAACTTCTAGGTTGGCGGGAGTCAGCAAGAATACTTTGTCAGTGACACGCTCAATGGACCCGTGTAGGGCGAAGGCTAACCCTGCTGAGAAGTCCACTAGCCGCTTGGCGTCCATGTCCCCCATCTCGGTCACATTCATAATAACGGGGATGTTCTCGCGGAAGGACTCACCAATAATTTTGGCATCGTTGTAAGAGCGGGGGTGGATGGTGGTGATTCGACGCAATTCTTCGTCACTTTCGTCAGAGGGAAAACGGGAGGTTGGTTGGGGGTTTAGTGTGGATGATGCAACGTTAGCTGCTCCGCCCTGTTCGAACGTTTCAGTTGCCAAAGAGGGCTCTGATGTGCGGTAGCCATCTTGAGAGTAGGCTGGCGATTGCTGATGTGCGGTGGCAATTTCTGCGGTTTGGATACCTAGCAGCACATCACGGTCACTGTTTGCAGAGGTGTGGGCAGCTGGTTGCACATAGCCGTCTTCGCCTTCATAAGGCTCATAGGCATCATCAGCCGCAAAAACCGTCTCTTCATAGACCGGTTCCAGGTTGCGGGCTGATTGCTGAGCACGCTCCGTCTCATTTTCCGCTAGCCCTAAATACGCCATTGCTTGGTGCAAGGTACGAGCCATGTTCTTCTCCTTCAACAGACCCCGCTGGTGTGAGCGCGCGCGGAGCCCTCTATCATGCTTAGTTGTTTACGCTACCAAAATCTTGCCCCATTTATGAGGAGGCAGGCAGCTAAAACATTCCTCTTTTATCGTGAAGTTCACTGCAAAGGTCTGGCACCCATAATCTGTGACCCCACGCGCACGTTGGTTGACCCCCACCGGATAGCCGCGGCAAGGTCACCGCTCATGCCAGCAGAAATCGTGTTTGCCTCGGGATATATCTCTTGCAGCTGTTGGGCTAAATAATAGAGACGTTCAAAGGACCGCTGGGGGTCGCTCCCCAAAGGTGCCACAGCCATGACGCCGCCAAGTACCAAGCCGGGTAATTCAGTAATTTTTTCCGCAAGACCGAGAAGGTCAGCCGGGGCTACCCCTCCACGGGCTCCACTGGCTGCCTGCCCGGCGGTAGCCGGGGTAGTCTCATCCAGCCCTACTTGAATGAGGCACCGTAAACCTCCATCAGCAAGAGCTGCTGGTGCAGGCCCTTCATTGTTTTCGTAGCGGGTTACTTGGTTCTTGTAGGCTTTGCTCAGTGCAGCCGCCAGCGAGGGCCTATCAACAGACTGTACCTCCCGAGCGTACTTGACCACGGATTTTGCTTTATTAGTTTGCAGCTGCCCAATAAATGACCACGTGAGCGGGTCTAATTCGCCGGTGTGTTCTAGCAGGGCAGCTGCTTTAGGCCCGGCTTCTTGGTCACGGTTTTCGCCCACGTTCCGCACCCCGGCAGTATAAAGGGCAGCTACGTCTTCGGCCGGGAAAAATTTGGTCACCACAGTCAAAGAGGGCAACGGGGATCCTGCGGAACGGGCACCGCTTGTATCACCTGCTGCTTCTGCAATTTTTGCTTCGACTGTACGGAGGTTGTTTTTAAGCTCTTCGAACCGCTGAGACGGATAGGTCAGTTTCATTCTTTCTCGCTTAGATTTTTATCAACCCACACTAGCCCGGCAATTCTGCCTTCAGGTTGACCGGCGGCTAGGCCGCGGTGTGAGAAAAGGTGAGGGCTTTCTAAGGTGCAGGCTGCCAGGGCGCTTGATACAGCTGTCACCTCTGGGCAGTTGGCAAGGACGGCGCGTGCCCCCGCTGGCAGGTCGAGGGCAGGTGTACCCCAGCTAGTCTGGGCTGCAAGCTGCGGTAAAAGGTGAACTGATTCAACCTGCATATCGCGGGACACTTCATAGCAGTTACCACAGATCGAGGGGCCAAGCCAGGTGCGGATATTAGCCCCACCTCTACAGATTAGGTCAGATATCGTCTGTTGAATAACACCTTCTAGGAGACCCCGTCGCCCGGCATGAGCCACCGCAGTGATTGGGGCTCCTGTGCCCTGGTGTTCTGCAACGAATACCAGCGGTATACAGTCGGCAACCATAACAGCTAGGGGCTGGCCGGTGGACGATGAAGCCGCGTCAGCAACAGGGGCCGTCTCACGGAGCTCTTGGGCAGTTTCGTGCGAGATGCGCTTCTCTCGATGCTGTGGCTTCTGCCTATCGGCGTTGAAGACAGCGGTCCCATGAACCTGATTGAGGTAGGTGAACCCGTTGGTTTTACCGTGCTCCCCCAACATTTGCTTATCTAACTGGGCACGGTTTGTCAGGGTCGATAAAGGGTCGTCCCCGACGTGCAGGCCAAGGTTACCGGCGGCTGTCGAGGTGAAGCCGATGTGGACGGTGTTACCGTCAGCGGTCGTCACTCTTTCATGAGAATACAGAAGATTGGTCATCGTCCTCACTCTCTTTTCCTGTTGGTTGCATAAGAAAGGAGGGGGTGGGCATTGTGCCTCCCCCTCCTCTTATACTCAGATTGTCTCTGGCTCCCTACTTGAGGAAGTCAGGCACATCTAAAGTGTCACGGCGGGCTGCCGGTGCATCTTCAACCACAGGGGGCAGATCCACATCAAAACCTGCATTGGCAGGTACGTCTTTGGTATCGGCAGCTGCGGGAGCTGCAAAGCCCTGTGAAGCAGCTGCGGGAGCTGAAGCACCGCCAAAGTTCTGCTGGGTGCGAGCTGCCTGATTAGCTGCTGCATTAGTACTGTTGGAGTTGGTCTCTGGGTCAACGGAGTCAAAGCCAGCAGCAATAACGGTGACGCGGGCTTCATCCCCCAGAGCATCATCGATAACAGCACCGAAGATAATGTTGGCATCGGGGTGAGCTACTTCCTGTACCAGGCGGGCAGCTTCATTGATTTCGAACAGACCCAGGTCACTACCGCCCTGGATAGAGAGCAACACGCCGTGAGCACCGTCGATGGAAGCCTCCAGCAGGGGGGATGCAATAGCCAGCTCAGCTGCCTTAACCGCGCGGTCTTCACCAGAAGCAGAGCCGATACCCATAAGCGCTGAACCGGCACCCTGCATCACTGACTTAACATCTGCAAAGTCGAGGTTGATCAGACCGGGGGTGGTAATCAGGTCAGTAATGCCCTGAACACCTGAGAGCAGTACCTGGTCAGCAGACTTGAAGGCGTCCAGCATTGAGACGTTGCGGTCAGAGATAGACAACAGACGATCGTTGGGAATCACAATGAGGGTGTCAACTTCATCGCGCAGAGCAGCAATACCGGTTTCTGCCTGGTTTGAGCGGCGACGCCCCTCAAAGGTAAAGGGGCGGGTTACCACACCAATGGTGAGCGCACCCAAGGAGCGGGCAATACGGGCGACGACGGGTGCGCCACCGGTACCAGTGCCGCCACCTTCACCTGCAGTTACAAAGACCATGTCGGCGCCTTTGAGCACCTCTTCAATTTCCTGTTCATGGTCTTCTGCTGCCTGACGACCAACATCGGGGTTAGCGCCAGCGCCCAGACCACGGGTCAGTTCACGGCCAACGTCTAGTTTAACGTCTGCATCTGACATCAGAAGTGCCTGGGCATCGGTGTTGATCGCGATGAATTCAACGCCGCGCAGACCAACCTCGATCATTCGGTTAACAGCGTTGACGCCGCCGCCACCAATACCTACGACCTTGATAACTGCCAGGTAGTTCTGGGGAGTTGCTGTATCCATGGATTCCCTACTGTTTACATTTCAGACAAATCTAAACCCTGAATTGAAAGTATAGATTTGAACACTTTTATTTATTCAATCAATGAAAGATTACCAAGCAAGGCACAAACTTGTCGCCTCAGTTTCAAGCCTAGCTTTATTTTTTCAGAAAAATCAAAGCTTTACCTCAAACTTCAAGTATAGATTTATACTACCCCACAGTTGGCACCAGAGGGCTAGAAACATCATATGTACTAGTGACACCCTCCACCCCAACACTCTGCATGAGCTGAACTAAAACCTTGGCTTTAAGTTCACTGTTTTCAGAAGTTCCCCAAATAACTTTATTGCCATCTGCCATTTCAAGGGTAATGGTTGAAGCAGAATCAGCTTTAGCCTCAGCAACCTGCGACAGAATCGAGGTCGGCAAAGCAGCCAAAACATCAGTCACGGTGAAAAAAGCAGGGCTTCCAAGAACCTCAACTCCACCTGCCACCAAGGGCACACCGGCCTCTTCAACGCTGGTAGCTCTACCGAGCTGGGCGCCCTTATCATCCACCAGGATAAAAGCGTCTTTATCTTTCACAACCGCTACCGGTACACGCTCATGAAGTTTAACCACCAACTCATGAGGAGGCTTAGCTTCTAAGCTCACGCCGTAAAGAATATCTTGATTCCCAATAAGGTCTGTCACTTCGCTTTCACTAATACGGGTCATAGGTACTCCTTCTAAAGGAGCTAGTTTTTCTTCAACATAGCCTGCATCTAAAAGTGAGGCGCCCTCAACCGTAATAGTACGAGTAGCTAATAGAGGCGAGAAAAACACAGCCACTACGAACACTGCTGAAGCAAGCAATACTCCAAGAAGGGCGTAGCCCCAACGCTTCCAGCGCACCCTCTTTTCTATACCCGGGCGAAGCACAAGGGGCTCAGATACCTCCAGCTCCTCATTATCTGATTCAACTTCTGCACCGCGTTCATTTCGGTAACGCCGCCACTGAGCAAACTTACTATTGTGCGAAATATCGACGAGATTATCCTCTGCAGGGCTTATCTGCTCTACCCGATCAGAATTTAGCGTGATACCGGGTTGACGTTTCTTATCGGTCACCGTTCCACAGCACCTTCGCTCTGACGCAGGCTTTCAACCAGGGGTTCGCCATATGTAGTTACGTCACCTGCACCAACGGTCATAACGATATCCCCGGGTAAAGCAGAGGTAACGATAGCTTGTACCGCTTCATCAGCGCTGGGAGCATACTGCACCGCCGTATACCCGGCATCAGTAATCAAGTGGCTCGTCACGCCCTCAATAGGTAGCTCGCGTGCAGGGTAAATATCAAGTACATAAGCAGCGTCTGCTTGTGAAAGAGCTTCTGCAAACTCACCTGCGAACTCACGTGTGCGGGAGAAAAGGTGGGGCTGAAAAAGTACGTAGAGGTTGTGCCCGGCAGCAACAGTACGCCCAGCCTCTAGAGCGCGTTGCACCTCTGTGGGGTGGTGGGCATAGTCATCGAATACTTTGACGCCATTCGCTTCACCGCGCAAGGTAAAACGACGATCGGTGCCGTTAAAACGCCTCAGCGCATCGACCGTCTGAGAGGGAGAAGCACCTGCCAGCAGCGCACAGATGAAGCCAGCTGTGGCATTGAGTTGATTATGCACACCTGGCACCGGCAGGGTAAGGGTAATCTGACCGGTGTAGGTCTGCTCCCCTACGGTGAAATCCCACACCAGATTTGACGAACAGGTTACACCCTCAGATGTTGTACCGGTCAAACGCACCTGTGCATCTGGACTTTCGCCGTAGGTCACCACATTGAGACCAGCTTCGCGAGCCTGCTGCGCCAGATGTGCCGCCCCGGCGTCGTCCGCGCAGGTAACGAAGGTGCCCCCGGGAGCCATCGATGCAATAAAACGGTGGAAAGCTTCAAAAACGCGTTCAGGGGTTCCGTAAAAATCCAAATGGTCAGGCTCAGCGTTTGTAACAACTGCAATCTCTGGCCGGTAGCGCACAAAAGAGCCGTCCGATTCGTCCGCTTCGGCGATAAACCAAGAATCATCTGCCCCCAGGTGGGCGTTAGTACCGAAACCGGCAATGGTGGAGCCAACAGCAAAAGACGGGGCGAGACCTAGTTCTGCCATCATGACCGACATCATGGAGCTTGTGGTTGTCTTCCCGTGAGTACCTGCAACCGCAATCACCTTTGAGTCACGCATGGTTGCAGCCAAGGCCTCTGAACGGTGCAACACCGGCAGCCCGGCTACGCGAGCAGCTGCAAGTTCGGGGTTGTCTTCTTTGATAGCGGTCGAGATGACAACCGTATCGGCACCTTCAAGATTCTCAGCTGTCTGAGGAGTGAAAACTGTGGCGCCCAGGTCGCGCAAGCCCTTAAGTGCTGCGCTATCTGCTTTATCAGAACCGCTAACCTTCATGCCTGCTTGCAACATCAGCCGTGCAATAGCGCTCATGCCAGCACCCCCGATACCGATGAAGTGCACATGACCTAAAGCATCTAATGCGGGGCGCTGAGGGAAGGGCGGTGTGAGAGGGGCGGGTAGGTCGATTGAAAGATCCATGATTGAGTGTGCCATTACCGAGCTACCTCCAAAACTTTATGTGCCATCACAGCAGCGGCATCTCGGATACCGTGCTGGTAAGACACCCTTGCCATATTTTCTAACGCCTGACTATCAGCGAGTAAGGCCGTCACGTGTGCACGGAACCAGTCTGCGGTAAATTCTGAGTCTTCAACCAAAATACCGCCACCTGCTGCAACAAGGCTTTTCGCATTGAGTGCCTGTTCACCGTTTCCGATGGGCAGGGGGACGAAAATAGCGGGTACCCCCACTGCAGCAACTTCGCTGACGGTGGCTGCCCCTGCCCGCACTATAAGTAAATCAGCAGAGGCGTAGACGTCTTCCATCGATGTGATGAACTCTTTTTGCTGGTAAGAAGGTGCCTGGCGTAGCTGACCGGCGCTATCTTCAAGTGCCTTGCCCCGACCGGTAATGTGTAGAAGCTGAAAACCCCAGTTTTCAATATCACCAATAACCTGCTCAATAGCGCGATTGAGGCTCAGCGCGCCAAGGGACCCACCAGTAACGACCAGGGTAGGTTTATGAGGGTCAAGACCCAGACGTTGACGGGCGGCAAGCCGCTCTGCTGCTCGATCCAGTTCAGCGATATTCTGCCGCATAGGCATACCAACGGTCTGCGCCCCTTGAATTCGGGTATCAGGGAAAGCTGTGGCTACAAAAGCTGCTTTCTTAGCACCAACCCTATTGGCAAGACCGGGTTTAGCGTTTGCCTCGTGAATCACCACGGGTATACCCAGTTTGTGGGCGGCAAGGTACATAGGGGTGCAGACATAACCACCTACCCCCACGAGCACAGATGCCCTATGGTCAGTCAAAATCTTTTCGGCCTGTTTAAGCGAGGCACGGAAACGTGCAGGGAATTTTAGCGCATCGAGGCTGGGGCGGCGCGGGAAGGGAACCTTGGGGATGAAACTAATATCAAACCCTGCGGCGGGCACAAGCCGCGCTTCCATACCGTCCTCGGTGCCAACCGTCATAATCGTGCTTGTAGGCTCTTGCTCCCTAATAGCCCGAGCGATAGCGAGCATAGGGTTAATGTGCCCAGCTGTTCCACCGCCTGCGAGCACTACTGTAGGTGCCTGAGTCATAGGTTCACTCCCTGTCTGTTTTTCTTACGCCTCCAGTTTACGCATTTGTCAGGGTAAGAACTATTTACCGGTATTGAGCTGTTCTGTTCACGGTTCGTTTGTGGGGCGCTTAGGCAGCTGCCTGGCCTGCCGAATAGTGCGCAAACCGGTAGGCAGCTTTCGTTGCTCAGCCTGACGTTCGGTCTCTTGCACAACCGGCTGTGACCGTTGTGCAGAGGGCCTGTGCCCCGCCACCGGTGCAGACGTAGGTTGCTGGCGTTGAGACACCCTAGTACCGGGTTGCTGCGCAGTTCGTTGAGGCGCTTGACTCTGTGCAGCAGCTGAGCGTTTGTTAGTTGCAGCGGAGTGCACGGCAGCATCTGATGGTGAGGGGCGCTGACCAGTTCTGGTAGATGATGGTTCAGCCCCCGGTGCTAGCAGAGCAGATTCAGGCCCAAAGCGCCGCTTAAATTTTTCTAAAGTCCACCCGGCGTCATAGGGGTTACGGGCAATACGCGCCTGTTCAGCAGCAACGATTCTGCCCAGTTTATAGCGGCGGGCAGCGTCCTTTTGAACGGTACTGTTGGCACCTACTACGCTTTGCCCGACGATAGGTTGTAAGGGGGTTTGCCGGGCAAACCCAATCAGGAACCCAACCCCAATAAGCGACGAAATCAAGGACGACCCGCCGTAGGACACAAAGGGCAAGGGTACACCGATAACCGGCATCATACCAACAACCATGGCGATGTTAAGCATCGCTTGCCCCACCAGCCAAGTCATCATACCGATGGTTGCAAAGCGCACAAAAAGATCAGATGAACGAAGTAAGATACGCATGCAGCAGTAAATCAGGGCAGCATACAGAAATAGCACGGTAAGACCGCCCAGCATACCCAGTTCTTCACCAATCACCGCAAAAATATAGTCATTATGCGCCTCGGGTAGGTAGTTATACTTCTGCCGGGACTGCCCCAAGCCTACCCCCCAGAAACCGCCGGTTGCCAAGGCAGCTAAGCCAGAGTTCGCCTGATCGCATGTGGCTTCTGCGCATTCACGCCAGAAGGCAAGAGTATTAATAATACGTTCAATACGGTTGGGGCTGGTTATCACAAAGAAGAAAGCTGCAAGAGCAAGAGCCCCCAGGGCAACAATAATTGTGCTGCGT
>JAUMUH010000042.1 GCA_030530765.1 Rothia sp. (in: high G+C Gram-positive bacteria) | reverse complement strand
AACCAGCTTGTTGCAACAGAAGAGCGCGGCAGGGTCATCACTATGACTACAAGTGTCCCTAGCCTTTCTATGGTTTTTGGTTCTTTTACCAGCGCTTTTTTGGTAAGCCGGTTAGGTCTGGGCTGGTTGCTGGGGCTTCAATTATTAGCTTTTGCCGCGGCCCTCTTCATCACCCCCTGGGCAGGTGCCACCCAGCTTAAGTGCGATACAGCATCTCAGCGTAAACAGTTCTCTCATTTTCGTGCTCCTGCCGGCGTTGTTGGGCGTTCACCCCTAACCAACTTTATTCACTGTTTGGCTGTCCTTTTCTGTCTACGGCGTCTTAGTTGATGCGCTCGAGATGCCGGTCTTTGCCTCTTTTCACGGGCTTACCACTGAAGAAATTGGCGTATGGATGTCCCTTTACGGTCTAGGTGGGCTGGCTGTTTTTCTAGCGTCAACCTTCTTTAACTTCTCACCCCGTTCCCTCTATTTTGGGCTGGTTACGGTAGCTGGTGCTGTACTGTGGGTTTCGTTACCGGGTATTGGTCTGTTCGGTTTTGTACTTGCTGGTTTAGGGTACTCGCTGACTAACGCGGCACTAAGAACTCGTGTGAATGAAGAAATTGAAAGCAGCGGCGCACGGCAGGAGGACGTGTGGGCGTGGGTTTTTCAGTACAGCTTCTTGGTTAGCGGGACGGGTTTTGCCCTTTCATCAGCTTTTTATGGTCTGGGCGGTGGCTACCAGGTTCTAGCCTTACTCCTAGTCTTAGGCTGTGCCCTTTTTATTGCGAACATTATTCGCTTCCACAGGTCTGAAAAAAGAAGCTGAACGAGATGTTTTAGCCTTTAATGAAGCGATAGATTCCCTCTGATAACAAGCACAAAGGAGCCCCATGAGCACAGCATCCCTACCCACCCCCAGCCACCGTGTTGGCGCCAGCCAGACCATTGGTAACCTCAAACTAATTGACCACTGGTTTTCGCTGCCGCTGACCCACGGTCTTGCCCTGTCCCAGGGAGCGGACGCCGCGGCGTCCTCACCCTTTGCCTCCCAGAGCATCACGGTTTTTGCCCGCGAGGTCATTGATACCTCAGAAAACCTGACCACCGATGAAGAGAACCGCCCCTACATGGTCTACCTGCAGGGTGGGCCCGGCGGCAAAAGCCCGCGCCCTGCCACCGAGGGCGGCTGGGTTGCTGAACTGGCCAAAACCCACCGCCTGATTCTGCTGGATCAGCGCGGCACCGGCAACTCAACTCCCCTATCGGCTCGCTCCATTACCGCCCTGGGCGATGCCCAAACCCAGGCGAAGTACCTGGAGCTCTTCAGGGCAGACTCCATCGTTGCTGATGCTGAGGCAATCCGTAAGATTCTGCTGGCAGACAGAAAAGACCAGCGCTGGTCAACCATGGGTCAGAGCTTTGGTGGCTTTATCACCCTCACCTACCTTTCCTTTGCCCCCGAGGGCGTGAAGGACGCCCGTATGACGGCTGGGCTGGCACCCATTCGCTCTCATGTGGATGAGGTCTACCGTTCAACCCTTGACCGTATGTACGAGCGTAGCCAGGAGTACTACAGCTGGTATCCGCAGGATAAGGAGCTGGCTGCCCGCATCGCTGAGCATCTGCGCCGCACCGAGGAGTATCTGCCCACCGGCGAGCGCCTGACCGACCACCGTTTTCAGATGTTGGGTAACCTGTTAGGCGGCAACGGGCGTGCCCGCAACCTGCACTATGTGCTGGAGTCTGCCTTTGCTGAGTCTGATCAGTGGCTCTCTGCCCAGTTCTTGGCTGATGTTTCTGCGCAGGTTTCCTTTCAGGGCAACCCGCTCTATGCCCTGTTGCACGAGACAATTTATGCTGACGGGCCGGCTGGTGGCACTTCTCCGTCTGCTTCACCGACCAATTGGTCGGCAGCCCGTATGTTCGCTGAACGCCCCGACTTCTCACCGCAGGCTGATACCCTGCTGTGGACCGGTGAGCATATCTTCCCCTGGTACTACACCGAAGACCCAGCCCTGCGTCCGCTGGCTGAGGTGGCTGAACTACTAGCGACCAAGGACGGCTGGGGGCCGCTCTACAACCATAAGCAACTAGCGGCAAATGAAGTGCCCCTGGCGGCTGCCGCCTATGTGCCCGATGTTTATGTGGATTATGAGCACTCCATGAAGACCGCTAACTTTGTGGGCAACACAAGAGTATGGACCTCCCCCACCCACCACCACGACGGTCTAGGTGTTGACGGCACGGCTATCTTGGGGCATCTGAAGAATCTGCTAGCTGATATGGGCTAGCGATTGTCTGTTGAAGGGGAAGCTGCGGCTTCCCTTTCTTTTTCCCAGGCTTGGTGTGCTTCATTGGCGATGGTGCTTACTCTGGTGGCAGAGACAAAGACCAGCACCAGGGTGGGAATCATCAGAAAGGCAAGCCCTGTAAGAACAGTGGTACCTTCAGATTCAGTCATAGATTCCAGAGCAAGAAGCACCGCTGCTCCAATAATCTGCGCCCAGCCGCATACTCGCAGGGTAGGTGCTATAGCCTTATGGGCGGCGTACCAGGCGGCGTCAGACTGCATGGTGGATGCCAGACGCACCCCAATCAGCCCATTGCGGCGCAAGGTTCTCTTCTCACCCATGTGTGCCATGCCCAGAAATAGACCGCCAACCAGCAGTAGACAAAAGACCAGGGGCAGGGTTTCTGGTTGCATGGTGAAAACTCCTTCGCTCTTAACGTACCCTCACAGCAATTTACGTGTGACCTGCATCAAGCATAACAAATGCCCCGCCGTCCTGCCCAGAGTTATCGGGCAGGACGGCGGGGCTTAGCTCACCGAACCAGGGTAAGACCCCGGCAGATTAGCAGCTAGGCAGTGTGCTCAGCGTGGGCATTGCGCGCGCGAGCTACAAGATCCTGATACTCGGTTTCTGATTCAATGAGCTCATCGCGGTACTTCTGCGGTATCTCACGGGACTTAGCGGTTGCCGCATCCAGGTCAGCCTGAATCTTAGCGCGCTCATCGGCGGGGGCGTCAGCAGGAAGTTCCAGGTACTTCTGGGACAGGGTCTGAACCTTCTGAATGGTCGCCAGCGCCTTGCCCTTGGGGCTAAAGAGTGAAGCAAGGACGGTGATGGTGAGAACACCTACGATAACTGCCAGGGATAGCTCAATACCCACCTCGTAGACGTGAACCGGCTGGCCGTCATTAATGAAGCCCAGGGTGTTCTCGTGCAGAGCGTGCAGCAGCAGCTTAACACCAATGAAGGCAAGGATGATGGACAGACCCCAGGAGAGGTAGATCAGGCGGTCCAGCAGACCGTCAATCAGGAAGTAGAGCTGGCGCAGACCCATCAGCGAGAAGGCGGTTGCAGTGAAGACAATGTAGGCTTCCTGGGTTAGACCGAAGATCGCGGGGATGGAGTCCAGGGCGAAGAGAATATCAGTGCCACCGATAGCTACCATCACCAGCAGCATGGGGGTCATGACCTTTTTGCCGTTTTCGATGGTGAAGAGCTTGTCGCCATCGTAGTAGTCGGTGGTGTGGAAGAACTTCTTTGCCAGGCGGATAATGAAGTTATTGGCCTCGTCCTCTTCATCCTTATCGGTGATTT
This sequence comes from Rothia sp. (in: high G+C Gram-positive bacteria), assembly GCA_030530765.1. Taxonomy (GTDB): domain Bacteria; phylum Actinomycetota; class Actinomycetes; order Actinomycetales; family Micrococcaceae; genus Rothia. The sequence goes on along the minus strand of JAUMUH010000042.1, from coordinate 8,870 downwards.
CGCCCTTGATAAGGTTGCCGGCTGTGTAAATCAGAATCAGTCCGAAGAGGTAGAAGACCCAGCTCCAGCGCTCAATAGCGGCGGCACCAATCAGGATAAAGACGGTGCGGGCAATCATGGCAAAGATAATGCCGAAGAGCAGCACCTTCTGCTGGTCCTCACGCGGCACCTTGAAGGAGGCCATAATAATCAGGAAGACAAAGAGGTTGTCGACACTCAGCGCCTTCTCAGTGATATAGCCGCCGTAGTATTCGGCGGCGTACTGGGTGCCGTCCCAGAAGAGAATCACCAGACCAAAGAGCAGGGCAATACCCACGTAGACAGCAGACCAAATTGCCGCCTCTTTGATGGTGGGTTCGTGTGCCTTACGCACATGGAAGAAGAAGTCATAGGCAAGCAGGGCGAGAATGAAAACAATCGTCACGCCCCACTGCAGCTCAGATATATGCATCAGGAGCCTTTCTTGTGGTTGGGGTCAACAAAAACCACAAGTCTCTCCCACCAGGTATTACACCTGGTTTCCTGCCCCGGTTGGGCGCCTTTAATCAACGTGCTGACGACACAGGAATTAGCGGGATACTCCCTTGCTCAGCCAACAAGTCTACAGCAAAAGGACGGCGGGGTGTAGCCCGGGCGAAATACACCGCAAAGCTACGCCCCGCCGTCCTTGTTTCAGTTCTTAGCCCTGGGCTGCTGCCTCATCTGCTGACGCAACAGTGAAACGCTTGCCTGTGTAGGCGGCCTGCTCAAACTCATCAACAATAGCTACCGCCAGGTCTTCAGCTGAGACAAAGTTACCTGCAGGGGTATCCAGTTCCAGCTTGTAGTCGCCAGTGCGCACACCGGGGGCAATCATGGGAGCCGGGGCAACCATAGACCAAGCAAGGCTCTTATCTGCTGCCAGGTAAGCGTCATAGATAGCACCAAAGGTCTTTGCCTCGGCCTTGTATTCCTCGGGGAATTCGGGGGTGTCATAGAGACGCTTGTCCCCAGCATTCAGGGAACCAGCACCACCAACGACTATAAAACGGCCGGTAGGTGCAGCTGCAATCAGTGCCTGGTGAGCTTCTAGTGCCGCCTGGTAGTTATCGCGGCTTGCCACAGAAATCAGGGTGGCATCGTGGCTGTTGATAACCTCAACCATCTGGTCGGTCTGGGCAAGATCAAGCGCCTGGCTGCCTTCTGCACCGGAGCGAGTGTAAGCATCAACCTGGTGGCCGCGCTGCAACGCTTCTGCTACAACAGGTGCACCAACAAGACCCTTTGCACCAACAACTGCAATCTTCATGATTTTTCCTTCCTTCAGCTCCCCTGTGGAGCTCTTGATACAATCAATAGTATCTAGCAGAAACTAGATACCTCAAGGTAACTAAAGGAAGATTTTCAAAAAATGTTAACAGCCCAACCAGCCACCAATGTCCTTGCTTTTAGCTGCCCCTCCCGCACGGTGCTGCGGCATCTAACCGACCGCTGGACGCCCATGATTGTCTCAGTACTTTCTAGCGGGCAGGTGCGCTTTGGTGACCTCAAGAAAACCGTTGAGGGCATCTCACCCAAGGTTCTCACTGAGACCCTGCGATCCATGGAAAGGGACGGTCTGGTGACCCGCACCGTGACTGCTACCGTACCCCCGCGGGTTGATTATCAACTCACCAGACTTGGCGCTACTCTGATTGAGCCAATGACCGCGCTGCGCACCTGGGCAGAAGAACACACCCAGGAGGTGCTGACCGCCCGCGAAACCTACGATAGTAGCCTCTAGCCACACACATTAGCTATGCAGAAGTGCGGCGGCTTTGCCGGGTGTCCTTGGCTCCCAACAGCAGGGCAACAACACCCAGGACGGCGGCACTCACCCACCAGGCAGTGCCGAAAGTAAAGCCCTGGGCTAGAGCGCCGATGGCGAGCGCCCCCAGACCGGTGCCAATGTCGAAGTGGGCGTTCCAGGCAACCGATGCTTTCTGGGTTGCCAGGGTGCCACCGGCGTCGTTGAGTGCCCGCACCATGGTGACCGACTGCAAGAAGCCGTAGGCGGCGCCCACCAGGGTAACCGCCACAAGGAAAACCACTACCCCAGCGGTGCTGGTCACCGTAAGAGCAGAGAGCACCAGAGCTAGCAGTGCTGAGCCAAGTGCGCCGATAGCTAGAGTGGGGGTCATCAGCAGGCGAGTGCCGTAGCGGTCGGTCAGGGAACCGCCGTAAAGGCGAGTAGGGGCAGCAGCCAGGGTGAAGATAAAGAGAGCCAGGGTTGCCAGCCAGGGGGTTGCTGCTAGCTCGGTAGAGAAGGTTAGCAGTGCCCCACCGGCGCTAGTAATAAGGGTGAGACTTAACAGGGCTGGCCAGATACGCCCCAAAACCGATAGAGTGCCGGAGTCAGCACCCGCATCCGTATCAGCCTGACTTTGAGTGGCGAGGTAGCGGTCAACCATAGCACCGAGCTGCCAGGCAAATGGTGCTGCCAGGGAAGCAATAGCACCGAGCACCAGCACCGGGCGGAAGCCCCACCAGGCCAGAAGAGCTGGGGCAAGCGGGGTAAAAATCAGCTGAGAGCCTGCAGCCGATAAACCGTAGAGCCCGACGGCACGCCCCCGGTATTGAGCCGGAACCAGGTAAGAGAGGGCTGAAGCACAGCAGACAGTCAAAATACCGAAGCCAATACCGCGCAACCCGCTGGTCACCAAAATGTTGGTGAGGCTGGGGCTCAGCGCCTGAGCAATAGAGGGCAGGCCCATAAAAAGGCTGCCAGCCAGAAGCACCGGTTTCCACCCGAAGCTACCGGTGAGCTTAGGCACCAGAAACTGGGTGAGCACGGTCACCACCATCAGTACCGTTGTTGCCAGGCCCGCCCCGAAGGTATCAGAACCACCGTGCAGCGCCCAGGCTGGGCTGGCAGGCATGAGAATGGAGAGACTCGAGATGGTCAGCCCGAAGATCGTTAGAATTTGGGGCATTCCCTGCATTCTGATGACGGACTGGCTGGGCATCTTCACGCTCTCTCTTTAGAAACGGGCAAACCTCCCCATTCTACTACCTTTCAGCTGCACTCAACAGGTGAAGCTGCACCTCAGCGTCCTCACAGTGAAAGGGTTCCTAGGCGTGCCCCGCTGCCTGCATGGCACGCAGCTCCTTTTTTAGCTCCCCGATTTCATCGCGCAAACGGCCGGCAAGCTCAAATTTGAGTTCTTCTGCTGCCTGCATCATTTGGGCGGTCATCTGGTCGATTAAATCAAGCAGGTCTTCTGCCGGGGCAGCTGCCAGCCCGTCCTCACGTACTCTTGCTTCAGCTTTCTTAAAGAGCTCTTCAGCCTCCGGTGATGTAGCCGCATACTTGCCGTTCTTCGCCTTAGTGGGAGCAAGCTTACCGTTTGCCCCCTTGCGGGCAGCCAGCAGCTGAGCTGTATCTTCCTCTTCGCGCGCCAGCTGGTCGGTAATATCGGCGATTTTCTTGCGCAGGGGCTTGGGGTCAATGCCGTGCTCTATGTTGTATGCCTGCTGAATCTCACGGCGACGGTTGGTTTCATCAATGGCGGTGCGCATAGAGTCGGTAATTTTATCAGCGTACATGTGCACCTGCCCACCCACGTTACGGGCAGCGCGGCCAATGGTCTGAATTAGGGAGGTGGTGGAGCGCAAGAAGCCCTGCTTATCGGCGTCCAAAATGGCAACCAGAGAAACTTCGGGCAGGTCAAGGCCCTCACGCAGCAGGTTAATGCCCACCAGCACATCAAAGACGCCCAGGCGCAGCTCCCGCAGCAGTTCAACGCGGCGCAAGGTATCAACGTCCGAGTGCAAATACTGCACCTTGACCCCGTGTTCTAGCAGGTAGTCAGTCAACTCTTCTGCCATGCGTTTAGTCAGGGTGGTGACCAGCACGCGCTCGTCCTTCTCAACGCGCAGGCGAATCTCTTCCAGCAGGTCATCAATCTGCCCCTGGGTGGGTTTGACAATGACCTCAGGGTCAATGAGCCCGGTGGGGCGGATAATCTGCTCCACTACCCCATCAGCCTGGGACAGCTCATACTTACCCGGGGTAGCCGAAAGGTAGACGGTCTGCCCAATGCGGTCAAGAAATTCTTCCCACTTGAGCGGGCGGTTATCCATAGCCGAGGGGAGGCGAAAGCCGTGTTCTACCAGGGTGCGTTTGCGGCTCATATCGCCCTCAAACATCGCCCCAATCTGCGGAATAGTCACATGGGACTCATCAACAATCAACAAAAAATCATCGGGGAAGTAGTCCAGCAGGCAGTGGGGGGCGGTTCCGCGAGCGCGGCCGTCAATGTGGCTGGAGTAGTTTTCGATGCCGTTGCAGAAGCCCATCTGTTCCATCATTTCCAGGTCATACTGGGTGCGCATGCGCAGGCGCTGGGCTTCAAGTAGCTTATTCTGGGACTCTAGTTCAGTGAGGCGATCGCGCAGTTCGTCTTCGATGGAGCGGATTGCTTTTGCCATGCGTTCGGCACCGGCAACATAGTGGGAGGCGGGGAAGACGTACATTTCGCTTTCTTCCCTGATGACATTGCCGGTCAGTGGGTGCAGGGTGTAGATAGCTTCGATTTCGTCCCCAAAGAATTCGATGCGCACGGCATTTTCCTCGTACATGGGGATAATCTCTACGGTGTCGCCGCGTACGCGGAAGGTGCCGCGGTGAAAGTCCATGTCGTTGCGTACATACTGCATGGCGACGAAGCGGCGCAGCAGTTCGTCACGGTCGATTTCTTCACCCTGGCGCAGGGTGACCATCTGCGCCACATACTCTTCGGGGGTGCCCAGGCCGTAGATGCAGGAGACGGTGGCAACCACCACGACATCTCGGCGGGTCAGCAGAGAGTTAGTGGCTGAGTGGCGCAGGCGCTCCACTTCTTCGTTAATGGAGGAGTCTTTTTCGATAAAGGTGTCGGTTTGGGGAACATAGGCTTCAGGCTGGTAGTAGTCGTAGTAAGAGACGAAGTATTCAACGGCGTTGTTGGGTAGCAGTTCGCGCAGTTCGTTGGCTAGCTGGGCTGCCAGGGTCTTGTTTTGCACCATCACCAGGGTGGGGCGTTGCACTGCCTCAATGAGCCAGGCGGAGGTCGCTGACTTGCCGGTGCCGGTGGCGCCCATAAGTACAATGTCTTTTTCACCGTTCTGGACGCGCTCGGTCAGCTCTGCGATTGCCTTGGGCTGGTCACCGGCGGGCTCGTACTCTGAGATGACCTCAAAGGGGGCAACGACTCGTTTGATTTCCTGGGCAAGACTCATGCCTCTACCCTACCGAAAAACCCCCAACAACACTAGAACATATGTACTAGTTTTATCAGGGGCTTGGGTTTTCAACCCGTGTTACTTTTTCTTAGGGTCGATGCTGCTGGTAGGAAGCTCACCGCTCAAAACTGCGGTGTGGCTTGCCCGCTTTTCAGCCGGAGCCGCCGCGCTTTCTTTAGCTGCGGCGTCCGCAGCGATATCTTCTGCGGCGACCACCGGAATCTGGCCGGTATTAGGCACCAGGCCCTCAAACTCAGGTTCGGTACCCAGCTCGTATTCGGGGCGCATAGTGACCTCTTCAACCGAGGTGTAGTCTTCTTGAGCGCGTCGGTGGTACTCCTCGATGGGGATGACTTGCTTCCACTGACGAGTGCGCATGGGAGGCAGCTCACCGGCGTCCTCGCGCAGGGCGCGTACCAACATCCACATCTGCATGAAGCCCATGAGCCAGACGGGGAAGCCGACCACAATAATGACATTCTGCAGGGCGGTTAAGCCGTTGTCGCCGGCTGCCAGAATAATAGCTGCACAGACGATACCGATGGAGGCTGCCCAGAGTACGCCCTGGCGCTTAGGGGCAGGGTCTTCATGCCCGTTGGCGATGGCATCCATGACCAGTGCCGCTGAGTCGATAGAGGTAACGAAGAAGATAGTGATGACCAGCAAGGTGATAGCTGCAACGACCTGGTAGAGGGGGAAGTGGTGCAGGAATTCAAAGAGGGCTGCAGGGATATCGCCGTCATGCACCACGGTCTGCACCAGACCGCCTCCTTCATGACGTTCAATGTTGATGGCTGAGAGGCCGAAGACGCCAATCCAGATCATGGTGAAGACGGTGGGGGCTGCAAGCACACCGATAACGAACTGGCGGATGGTGCGCCCCTGGGAAATCTTGGCGATAAAGAGACCAACGAAGGGTGCCCAGGTGACAGTCCATGCCCAGTAGAAGACAGTCCAGGAGCCTACCCAGCCGGTGTCAGCGAAGGTGTCGTTAAAAAGCATCATGACCGGCAGCTTCTGCAAGAAGTAACCCGCAGATTCAATGGTGCCCATGGTGACAAAGCGGGTTGCACCGGTCATCAAAATGAAGAGCATCAGGGCAATTGCCAACATGATGTTGATGTAAGACAGGCGCTTGACGCCCTTGTCCATACCGTTAAGCACAGAAGTTACACCGGCTGCGGTAATTACAGCGATAATTGCAGCCTGCACCCAGCCACTAATGGTCACACCGTACATAATATTGATGCCGGAGTTAATCTGCAGAGCACCCAGGCCAACAGAAACCGCGAGACCGAAGACGGTAGAAAGAATGGCGATAACGTCAATGGTCTTACCGATAGACCCGTGGATGCGCTCACCTAGCATGGGCTGAAAGATGGAGGAGACACGCGGGGGAAGTTTACGTTTGTAGGTAAAGTAACCAAAGGCTAGGGCAGGGACGGTCAGAATAATCCACACGCCCAAACCGATATGCCAGTTGGCGATTGCCAGGGCGTCAAGAGCCGCACGGTCAGAAAGAGGTTCTACGCCGTCGTAGGGTGGCTTGGCGTAGTGGGTGATGGGTTCTGAGGCACCCCAGAAGAGAAGCACAGCGCCAACACCGGCAGCGAAGAGCATGCCGAACCAGGCAATGCCCGAGTAGGCAGGTTCAGCGTCGTCATCACCGATTTTGATGCGCCCAAAGCGGCTGAATGCCATGTAGAGCAGGAAGAAAAAGAAGAGGGCGATGCCCAGGGCGTAGACCCAGCCCAGGTAGGTAATGATGAAAGATGATACGGCACCGAAACCGTCTGACATTGCCTGAGGGAAGAGCGCCATGAGCACCGTGAAGACAACGAGAAAGCCAGCTGTTGAGAAGAAAATGGAGGGGCTGGTTCGCAGCCCCAGTTGATCGTGTAGCTTATTAAGCACGGGTTTTACCCGGTGGATGGTGTGTTCTCTTCGCGGCCCTTGTCCACCTGCCGCGCAAGACCTGCCCTGTGGGGGCAACACATCAATAATAAGTTGCCTTTGGTTTTATTTCCAATGATAGTAAGTAAACTTGATTTTTAGCCCAGGAGCTTAACGAGAGGTTTTCACTGGTCAGAATCGGGCCGCGCAAACCACTTCAGCCCTACAAATATTTTTTGCGCCACCCTTGTTAGTTATCTAACGCCTTAATGGCTATCACAAGGTCTTCAACCTGTTGTTGAGTTGCCGCCAGCCCCCCCGAATTATCAATCACCCAGGTAGCTACCTCTCTTCGCTGAGCATCACTCGCCTGTGCCGCAATGCGGGCGCGGGCGTCCTGCTCGCTCATGCCACGAGCTTCAACTAGCCGGCGCAAGCGAACAGGCAGAGAGGTTTCAACCACCACTACCCCATCAAAACGGTCAGTTTGCCCGGTTTCTACCAAGAGCGGGATGTCTTCAAGAATGAAGGAGCCCGGTACAGCTGTTTTTTCAGCCTCGGCAATCAGCCGTGCAGATTCCACACGGACAGCAGGGTGAACAATCGCGTTGAGCTTTTGGCGTTGAGCTTCATCGGCAAAAACTATGCCAGCCAGCTGCTGACGGCTGAGCACCCCATCGGGGTTAAGAATCTGCTGCCCAAAGGTTTGCACGATCTGCTCGAGCACTGGTGAGCCCGGTTCCATGAGCCTACGGCTAATAGCATCGGCATCAACCAAGATCGCGCCGTACTGCACCAGCATCTGCGCCACCGTAGATTTACCCGAACCAATGCCTCCGGTCAGACCAATTCTTTTGAGCTTCTTTTCTTGAGTGTTCACAGCACCAGCCTACTGCCGCACAGCTCGCGGTGCACCTTACAAAGAAACTAAAATAGGCACATGAGCCAAGAGACCCGCGCCAATCGATACACCGTACTTTCTAGCAACTCCCCTGTTGAGTCTTTACTTGAGATTAAGCGTTCTGAGTTTATTGGTTTTGTTCAGCGGGTTGAGACAGAAGAGGGCGCTCGCGCTTTCATCGAAAGCATCCGCAAAACCTACCACGATGCCCGGCATGTCTGCTCCGCCTTTGTGCTGGGGGCAGATCGCGATGTGCAGCGCTCTAGCGATGACGGTGAACCGGCAGGTACCGCAGGCATCCCCATGCTGCAGGCGCTACTAGCCCGCAGAACCCACGGCAGGCAGGGTGAAGAAACAACAGACCTCTCAGACGTCGTTGCCGTGGTAGTGCGCTATTTTGGTGGCATCAAACTCGGCGCAGGCGGTCTGGTGCGAGCCTACACGGACGCCGTGGTTCAGGTTCTTGATGAGTCCCACCTTGTGCCCCGTGAACGGCTCCGTCTGGGCGCTATCACTAGCAGCCATGCAGAAGCAGGCAGGCTAGAAAACGACCTGCGATCCCTAGGTTACACAGTGCTTGGGGCAGAGTACCAGCCTGACCACGCCGTCCTCACAGTCGGCGTTTTTGACGATGAAGCCAGCAAAGAAGCCGCTGAAGAAAAAATTGCCTCTCTCACCGCCGGGGCAAACACTATCAACTGGGGGCAAAGCGAATGGGTTGACCTAGTCTAAATCTGCAGGGGTTGCCAAGGACGCCTGGGCAGGGGGGCAAAGCGAATGGGTTGACCTAGTCTAAATCTTTAGCCTAGGTGCCAAAAGCAAGGAGCCAGGCTCC
>JAUMUH010000041.1 GCA_030530765.1 Rothia sp. (in: high G+C Gram-positive bacteria) | reverse complement strand
CCTTTGAGCTGGTGCAAAAAGCGATAATGGCGGGTTTTTCGGCGCTGATTACAGTGTCGGCAGCGTCCTCGCTGGCGGTGGAGCTGGCGCGGGAGGCAGGGCTAACCCTGATCGCTTTCGCCCGTGATGACCGTTTCAACCTTTACTCCGGGCAGATTGCTGACTAAACCAGCTGCCAAAGCTGCGTAAGCTGCCCCACAGGCGGCTAAACTGGGTGCTATGACTACGGTAACTGAGCACAAAGACGTATCTAGACGCCGCCCCCAGGCAGACGCCTACGACAACCCTAAGGTAGGGCATAAGTCTAAGGCAGCGGCGGGTATTCCCGGTGTGGGTCATGCGATGGCTCATGCTGTGCCTGCCCGCGGCCTACTACCGCTGGTCAATATGAACAAGCACGGCGGCGTTGACTGCCCCGGCTGCGCCTGGCCTGAACCTGACCAGAACGACCTGGGCATCGTAGAGTTCTGTGAAAATGGCGCTAAGGCTATTGCTGAAGAAACCACCGCAGCCCGCGCGGGTGTGGACTTCTGGGCGCAGCACTCAGTCACCGAACTGCAAGATAAAACCGATCACTGGCTGGGCAAGCAGGGGCGCATCACCCAGCCCCTGCTCTACGACCGCGCCAGCGGGGACGACCACTACCGCCCTATCACCTGGGAAAAGGCATTTGAGCTCATCTCCCAGCAACTCAAGAAAACCGACCCCAAAAAAGCGGTCTTCTACACCTCCGGGCGCGCCTCCAACGAGGCAGCCTACGCCTTCCAGCTACTGGCACGCCGTCTAGGCTCCAACAACCTGCCCGACTGCGGCAACCTCTGCCACGAATCCACCGGCGTCGCCCTCAAAGAAGTAGCCGGCCTGGGCAAGGCATCGGTGACCATGAAAGACATGGAAACCACCGACCTCTTCATCTCCGTGGGGCAGAACCCCGGCACCAACCACCCGCGCTCGCTAACCACCTTCAAGAAGATGAAGGAGAACGGCGGCAAGATGGTGGTGCTCAACCCCATGCCTGAAACCGGCCTGATGGCCTTTAAGGAGCCGCAGCCACCGGTAGGCATGTTCAAGGCTGAGAAGCTGGCCGATGAGTACCTGCAGGTGCGCCTGGACGGTGACCGCGCCTTTTTCCAACAGCTCAATAAGGAGCTGATTCTGCGAGACGCTATTGACCATGTCTTTATTGAGAAGTTCACCTCCGGCTTTGAAGAGGTCAAGGCGCACCTGCTGAGCCTGGATGACGCTGAGTTGGAGCGCGGCTCCGGCATTTCGGCTGCCCAGGTCAAGCGGGTTGCTGACATGCTTGAAGATGCACAGAGCGCCGTTGTTGCCTGGACTCTGGGCGTCACCCAGCACCGCGAATCGGTCAACACTATTCGCGAGATGATGAACTTCCTCTTCCTCACCGGCAACATTGGTAAGCCCGGTGCAGGTTCGTCCCCCTTCCGCGGTCACTCCAATGTGCAGGGTAACCGCACCGTGGGTATTTGGGAGAAGATGCCCGAGAGCTTCTTGCAGGCGGTTGAGGACTACTTTGGTTTTGCGGTGCCGCGTGAGCACGGGCTTGATACGGTTGATGCCCTGCGGCAGATGCGGGACGGCGGCAACCAGTTCTTCATGTCGCTGGGTGGCAACCTGGTGCGGGTTGCTTCTGATACTGCTGCCTGTGAGAAGGCTATGCTGCAGCAAGAAATGACGGTGCATCTTTCAACCAAGCCCAATGGTTCGCATGCCTTCCCTGGTGATGTGTCGCTGATTTTGCCGGTGCTTGCGCGTACCGATGAGGATATTCAGGCATCTGGCCCGCAGCGTATTACGGTTGAGAATTCTGCCGGTGTTGTTTCTGCGTCCATTGGTAAGCGTACCGCTAATAAGGATCTTGACCTGCGTTCTGAGGTCGATATTATTTGCTCGGTGGGCAGGGAAACCTTTGGGGACGATTTCTGGCAGCCCATGATTGATGATTACGGGGTGATTCGTGATGCTATTGAGGGCACTATCCCCGGTTTTGAGGGCTATAACCAGCGTATTTTGAAGCCCGGTGGTTTTTATTTGCCTAATGGGCCGCGTGAGCGCGTCTTTAATACTGCTACGGGTAAGGCAATGCTGACGGTGAATGAGACGAATGTGCTTGAGGTGCCGCAGGGGCATTTGTTGCGGTCTACGGTGTGTTCATAATGGCCGCCGGGTGGTCTTTATGCACCGGGACGACATCGCTGAGCTCGGTCTGCAGAATGGCTCTGTGGTTGATATTGTCTCGGTTTGGGAGGACGGCGAGCGCCGCGCCCCGAATTTCCGTGTGGTGGAGTATGACCATGCTCGCGGTTGCTGTTCTGTGTATTTGCCGGAGGGTAATGTGCTGGTGCCGTTGGATTCTGCGGCTAAGCGGTCTAATACGCCGGTCTTCAAGTCGGTGCTGGTGCGCTTGGAGGCTAAAGGGTGAGGTTGCTAGCTAGCTGAGGCTTTCTATGGGGTCGATGCGGGATGCTTTCCAGGCGGGGTAGATACCTGCTAGTACGCCCAGAATGAGACCAGCACCTACGCCCAGGGCGATGGTTTGTAGGTTGATGATGGGTGACCAGCGGTTGATGAGGCTAATCAGGGCTATGGCGTTGATAGAGACCATGATGCCGATGAAGGTGCCCATGAGGCTGGTGAGCACGGTTTCTAGGCCCAACTGCACGATAATGGAGCGCGGCCTGGTACCGATGGCTAGTCGTAGGCCGATTTCTTGGCGGCGTTCCATGACCCCGATGAGAAAGATGTTCATGGTGCTCACTGCCCCGATGACCAGGGTTACCAGGGACATGGCGATCAGCAGTAGGCGCTGCTGGGCATCCACGGCGTTTTTAAGGGTTTCAGGTTCTGGGGGTACGGAGGCACTGTAGTTGCCGGGCTGGTTGGGTGAGAGGGCTAGGGGTGCTTCTGCTCCTACGTGCTGCCCGGCGCCTGCTGCTACTGAGAGTTCTACTGTGAAGGTTTCGCTGTCTGCCCCCAGGAGGGTTGAGGTAATCGGCAGGTAGAGTGCCCCGTAATGGTCGCTGAGCTGGGGTTGTTCGGCGACCACTCCGATGACCTGTACCGGTTGACCGTTGACCAGCACGGTGAGCCCGGGCGTCCATGGCACGCCTAGGGTTTTGAAGAGGTTTTCGCCCAGGACGGCAAGGTTTTCAGCGCGGTTGATGTGACCGATATCGAAGGCGCGCCCGTGCAGCACTGCTTGTTCTTGTACTTCAAAGAGGGTGGCGCTGGCGCCGATGACCGGGGCGGTGCTGACTGCCCCCGCTTGGCTGGCGCTAATATCTGTGCCCGATGAGATGACCCGGTAGGCGGCGCTTGCTTCTACCCCGTTGAGGTCATTGAGGTTCTGGTAGGAGCTGCTGCCCAGTAGGTCTTGGGCTTCTTGGGCGTTGAGGGCCGGGGTGCCGGTGTAGTTGAGGCTGACTTTCTTGGCCTGGTAGACACTGAAAGCGTCTGAGAGCTGCCCGGCTATGGTGGCGCTGAGCCCTACGGTGAGCACCAGGGCGGCAATGCCCAGGGCTACCCCCAGCACGGTAAAGAGGTTGCGGCGTAACCGCTTGATGCTTGCCTGAAGTGCCTCGGTAAGGCTTGCCCTAAGCCACTGAGGCTGAGGGGTAATGGCAGCGTGGGCGTCTGCCTGGTTAGGTAGTTTCGTGCTGGACGCCGCCACCGGCCTCTGCGCTGTGTGTGGGGTTGCTGCCCGGTTGGTTTTCTCTGCCTGCCTGGGGGTTTCTGCTGGGGCAAGCGTCCTTTCTTCTAGGTAGCCGTCTTCAATGAAGAAGCTGCGGTCGCAGGCGGCGGCAACCTGGTGGTCGTGGGTGACGATGAGGGTGGTCTGCTCTTGCCCGGTGACCTCCCGCAGCAACTGCATGACCTCTGCTGAGCGCTGCTTATCCAGCGCCCCGGTGGGTTCGTCGCAGAGCAGCAGGGTTGGCTCGGTAATAACTGCACGGGCAATTGCTACCCTCTGTTTTTCACCACCGGAGAGGGTAGCCACTGATGCCTGAGCGCGGTGGGCTAGCCCCAGGCGCTCCACCATAGCCTGCACTCGCTCGCGCCGCTGCTGCCGGGGCACTCCCTGATAAATCAGGGGTAGCTCAATATTTTCGGTGACGTTCTTATAGTCGATGAGGTGAAAGGACTGAAAAACGAAGGACACCTTGTGTAGGCGGGTGTCTGCCCGCTCTAGGGAACTGAGCTTCTCAATGCTGATGCCGTCTAGGCTGTAGCTGCCCTGTCTGGGCTGAGCCAGCAGACCCAGAATGTTGAGCAGGGTACTTTTACCTGACCCGGAGGTGCCCAGAATCGCCACCAGCTCGCCCCGGTAGGCGGTCAAATCGACCCCGTGCAGAATTTCTATGCTGTTGGGTTCAGCCCCAAAATTCTGCTTGATACCTTGTGCTTTTAGAACCGCAGTGCTCATGGTTTAGCCTTCCTGGGGCAGTAGCACTGAGTCGCCCTCGGTGAGGCTTCCGCCCTGTGGGCTAACGACACTGTAGCCCTGAGCTGAGAACCCTACGGTCACCTTCTGGGTATGCTGGCTACCGTCTGCCTCTACCAGGGTGAGCTGGGTACCTTCGGTGGTGGTAAAGAGGGCAGAAGAAGGCACCACCAGCCCGGGTTCGCCCGAACTTGCAAGAATCAGCTCACCGTTGAGCCGGGTTTTACCCTCGGTGGCAGTGGCGCTGGCGGTGATAGAGAGGTAGCGCTCCCCGCTAGTATTAGAGCCGCTACCGGCGTTACCAGCTGCTGCCCCGGCAGAACCTTCCCCGGTGAGCGCCCCGGTATCACCCTGCCCGGCTTCAGCACCGCTAGCGTCTTTACTGGCAACCGTCACGGGGTACTCCTCTGACCCCAGCTCAGGTAGACGAGCCTTTAAGCCGCTGGTGATGTCATCGGTGACGGTGCCGGTAGCTGGCTTACAGGCAACCTTCTGCTGGCCGCTCGAGAGCGTGGCGATAGCCCCGGCGTCCACATCCCCGGTGCTGCGGGGCTTAGACACTACCTGCACCTCTTCGGGCAGCACAATAAATTGGCTGGCAGCAATAGGCTGATTCTCTTCCAAGGCGGGGTAGTTGAAGAAGGCACGCAAGCGGTTGAGCGCCCGGTAGGTTTCAGCGTCCACCAGGTCTTGGTCGGCACCGGTGCGGGCGTACTGGTAGCCCATGGCGGTCAGTGCCTGGTTGAGCAGGCGGGCATCAGGCCCCCGGTCTTTTAGGTTAAGGTCACGGTAGAAACTAAAACCACCAAGAACCGTAAACACCGGTTGCCCATTAATTTCTGCTACCAGGGAGCCGTTGGTCAGGCGCTCGCCTTCTGTAACGTCAATGCTGGTGAACTGTGCCCCGCTAGCTGCTGTGCTAACGGTGAGCGCGCGTTTTTGGCTGTAGTCCACGGTGCAGGTGAGCGCCAGGGTGTTTTCTAGGGTGCGGCGCTCAACGGTGGCGGTGATGGTGGACGGCGGCGGCGCAGCTGCTTCTGCCGCTTTCTGCTCGGTGGTTTTAAAGGAGGACGCCAGGTAGACGGTCACACCGGTCAGCAGCATACAGAGCAGGGTGGCAAGTACCCAACCTATTTTCTTCATAGCTAGTTACCCAAGATTGCAGGGGCGTTTTTCTCTGCGGTTTCTTTAGCGGTGGTGAGCTGGTCGATGACGGGCTCTTGCTCTGTTAAGAAGGTGGTGAGGTAGGCGTCCAGCGTGTCACCTACCCGGGGTTCAAAGTTAACCTTTTCACGGCAGGTGGCGTCGTAGACTGCCAGGGTGTTTGAGTCCATGGAGGTGTCAACACTTGCCAAGTCGGGGGTGGCAATGTCTACCTGGTAGGTGTCCTTCATGCAGGTGTGCCACTCCTCAAGCAGGGCTGAGTAGGCGCTATCTTCACCGACTGCGTTGATGTAGGGCAGAGGCAGGTTAAGAATACCGCTCTCAAAGAGAACTCCGGCTTCAGCGGAGCCAAAAACGTCTTTGTAGCTTTGGGCTAGGCAGCCGTCTGCGGCGATAGCGCCGGGCACGCCGTCAACGCTGACTGACCCGTTGTCGGGGTTGCCGGCGTAGAGCGCCATGGCAGCAGTGTCGTTACCGCTTGTTTGGTTTTCAGCGGACGCGGTAGGGGAGTTGTAGCCGTGTTGGCGGGCTTGATCTACGCTGAGTGGCTTTGGAGATAGTTGCTGACGGATATCAAATTGTTGTTTCTCTACAGTTGATATATTCCAGTTCCCGCCTTTTTCTGTGACGCACTTGGCGATTGCTACCTGCTGTGCTTGCTGGGCGGTGGGCGTGATAGAGAAGAGGGTGTTAACCTTTTCGGTCGCTTGGCTGTCGACGCTTGCTGCCGGGGTGATGGTGGCATCTGAGGGGCTTGCTTCTTGGTTTTCTGAGCTACCGCAGGCGGTAAGTGCCAGCGCTAGTAGGCTCAGGCTGGCGATGAGTTTCCGGCGCATTGTTTCTCCTTTGAAATTGCCGTTTCTTGGTCTCAGTGTACCCCCCCGTTTTGAGCTGCCCTAGTTTGGGGCGTGTTGCGTGGGTTTGCCTCTAAAAAGAGTACTTAAGTACTTTTTGAGGTTTATTCATAAGGGTATTCCCCGAGCTTCACGAGCACACCAGCTCCGCTAACGCTCCGCTGATTCCGCATGGTTTTTCTTTCCTCGTGCGCTCGGAAAACCATGCTCCATCGCAGCCAGTGGGCGGGGTGTGTGGCTCGTTCCGCCCGGATCATTTACCCCTTATGAAATAAGCCTCTTTGAGTGCAGTCTGCTGAAGATGCAAATGGAGCAAAATAAAGTGACACAACCGTTGACTCGGGTAATCCTGCCTAATGTTTTTCTTTCCAGAGGTACCAGCCTAGACCTGCAAGGAGTGTGGCTAGCCCAAAGAGGTAGCTGACCAGGAACTCCTTAGAGGCTGCTGCAGCGCCCTCGGTGAAGAGATTCACTCCGCTGAGTACCATAGCGAAGGGCAGCGGTAGGGCTAGCAGAACAAGAACTGTGACGACGAGCGGGATGGTTTTCTTCTTCATTATTCGGCTCACTTTCTTGTGTGACGTTTTCCCCTTAGTCACCCACGGGGAAGCTGTGCTTACCGGCGTAAACCAGCAACTGGGTGCGTGTACTAATGCCAAACTTCTTATAAACCTGAGACAATATATTCTTAACATTAGAAAGCGAATAATGCAGCTCAGCAGCGATTTCCTGGTTGGTATAACCCAGACAAACCCGCCTCACAACGTCCTGCTCAACCTTAGCCAACTCATCCCAGGGGGAGCCCTGCGGTGGGTGGGTAACGTTGAGGGAAACCACCAAGCTGGCCAGTGCCTTCCGGTCAATAATTGCTCGCCCCTCAATGGCCGCCACAATCGCCTGCTTTATCTCCTTAGCCCCAGAATTCTTCAGCAAATAACCGTGAACGCCCACCGCCAGCGCCCGGTTGACGTAGTCATAGCTATCAAAGGTAGTAATTGCAATAATTCTGGCATCCGGGTTAGTTGCCAGAATCTGCCTGCTTGCCTCAATGCCGTCCATCACCGGCATATGCAGATCCATCAGAAAAACATCGGGGGCACAGCAGGAGGCAATATCGAGTGCCTCCTGCCCGTTATAGCCGGTAGCAATTAGCTCAAAATCATCATCGGCATCAATATAGAGACCGAGCAGCTCATTAAAGGCTGGGTCATCTTCAATCAGGGCAACGGTAGGTTTGCTCACGGTGGTACTTTCTCTATGTCTGAGGTCATTTTAGGCAATAAAAGGCAGGTGAATGGTAAGGCTCCACACCCCGTTGTTTACCCCGTAGCGCATGGTGCCGCCCAGCCTGGTGATGCGCTCATTGATGCCAACAAGCCCGTAGCCGGTACCGCGGGAGCGCCTCTCATGTTTGCTCACGGGCGCAACGGGGTTACTGGTGGTAATGGTGACACCGGTCAGGTTAAGGGTGGCTGCCACCTTGATGGTGCAGCCGGGGGCAGCGTACTTCTCTGCATTGAATCTAACCTCTTGAATGAGGCTATTAATGGTGGGGCGCAGGCTCTCTGGCACATCGTTAACAGTAATCTTGATATTTTCGTGCAGGGCGAAGCCCCTGGAGGTGAGGGCTGTGCGTGCCTCATCTAAAGTGTTCCGCAGGTTGACGGTAGCTGAGGACGTTTGTGGCAGCGTGGTGGGGTCGCCGTCCCCTCGTGTGGTGCGGATGAGCAGGCGCATGTCAGCCAGTGCCTTATGGGTGTTTTCGTTGATGGTGCGCAAAGCGGCGTCCTTACCGCTAGTGCTATCGGTGAGAAGAGCCCGGTCTGAGGTAAGACCAATCAGGCTAATATGCCGGGCTACGGTGTCATGTAGTTCGCGAGCTAAAGCGAGATTGGCTTCTGCTACTTCCTTCTTATAGGTGGCATGCTTGCGGTCGGTAGCTTGCTTCTGCTCCCAGACAAGACGTAAGGCCAGGGGCAGAAGAAAGAACATAGCGTACAACCCAGTGGAGCTGAGCAACCAGCTTAGAAAGGTTTGCTCACCAAACCCACCAAAAAAGAGCAGAAAAGAAAAGAGTGCTAAAAGAAGGAGCTGATAGAAACTTGCTGCCAGAACCGCTAGGGGAATTCCAAAAAGAAGCGCGAGTTGGAAGACGCTGAAGGCTTCAGGCAGGTGAATACGGATCAGAAGAATACCTGCACAGAAGAAGTAGACAGCATACGTCTTGCAGGTGTAGGTAGTGAGCGCCAAGCCTACAAGGAGCAGAAGGGCACACAGATTGTAGTAGAGGTCGGCGCCTGAGCTTTGCACAAGGGCGATCACTTCACCAAGAGCAACTGCGCCTATAAGACAGAGTAACAAAGTGCGGAATATACCCGCGGGCACAAAAGCCTTGAAGGAGGCAGCAAGAGTGAAGTACTGTCTCATGCGCTCATTTATTCTTGCAAAAACCCAGTCTTTCTAGCCAGGGGTAACAATCTATCGCGGGAACAGCTGTTTTGCTGATCGGGGTGGTCACCTGAGGGGTGCTTGGAGCAGGTGCTCCATAAGCGCTGGCAGCTGGTGCTAGAAGTGTGCCGCTGACCAGGGTGACCGTCGTAGCAGTTAGTAGCAGTGCTGAGCGGTAACGGTTCATGGGAGAGTTCCTTAGGTCTGTCGGGGTTTCTCTATAGCCTAGAATTACCTGCTTCTGTACTTTAGCGCAAGGGGGTAGGGGTAAGAAAGTACTTAAGTTTAAATACTGTAGTGCCGGTTGTGCGCGAGGCTTGCCCCGTCTGGCTTGGTGGTTAACTCTATGAATAAACCCTAAAGGGCAAACGCTCAGTTTGTCTACAGGGTGTGCTCAGCGAATATGGAGATTCCTTTATTGTTTTAGTACATTTGTGTGAATTACTTTACAGTAACCACTTGACTAGGCAGATTGTAGGTATCATGAGGTAAGCCTTTGGGTTTTATGCTTCTCGGAAAGGAAGTCTCGCACTTGTCCACCGCCCTCGTTACAGGCACACAAAAGTCAAAATATAAATTCAAAAAAGCTCGCTTTCTCTACCAATTTGCGCTTTACCTCTCCCCGGTTCTTCTACTGACCATCATTTTCCCCATCATCACCTCACGAATTTCACACATCGTGATTGGCGGGGCACCCTTACCCCAAATTATTCTCGCAGTTTCCATTACCGTCCCGTGGATGTCACAAAGCATCTGCCTGCCAATCTACCGCTCTATGAGCGACCTGCTGGGGGAACGCGACCTGGATGCCTGCATGAAGCGATTTGCAGAATACTGGATTATCACCTGCCTCTCGGTAGCGCCGTTTCTTCTACTGTTCGCCCTGCCCTTCTTCTTCGCCCTCCAATGGAACTTCACCGCCCTCATCGCCTTTCTGCTACTGGCCTTCCTGAACGTTATCTTTGGTCAGCTACTGGTCATCGCTAACATCCCCACCAACAGCCGTAACATCTGGGCGTTCGCCTGGCTAGCGTACGCACTCACGCTACTGGCAGTGCCCACCGTCTGGTTCCTACCACCGGTTGCCGGTATCTGCGTGATGCTCGTGGTGATGCGCCACCACCTGCGCTACCTCACCGTCTTCAAGCGCCTTCAATTCTCGGCAGTAGCCCAAGAAATGCTACGGGGCTTCTTGCTGGGGTCAGTGCTCTGGGCCGATAAGTACATTCTTTTCATCGTGCTAGACGGCAAGATGAACGTCAATGCGGTGTATATGGGCCTCATCCCCGCCGTCCTTGCCTATAACTACTTCTTTGCCGCTGAGGCAACAAAGGTAGACCGGGCAGTAGCAACCCTGCGAACTATCCTGCAAACCAAGGGGTACAAGCAGGTCGAACGTTATTCGGGCAAGGTAGAAAACCGCGTTGTCGAGTCAACCCGCAATACCCTCTTGGTTGCTGCGGTCAGCTCCTGCTTAGTGGCCCTGATAATCTACTTCACCTCGCCTGCCTCCTTTGATTTGACGCTAGCGGTCATCGTATCGTCCTGGCTCTTTCTGGCGGTTACCATCTACTGCTACCAGATTGACTACCTAGGGTCACACGGGATCCCCCAACTCATCGGTCTAGCCCACCTGCTCTTGTGCATTATTGCCTTTGCGCTTATCCCAAGCGCCAGGGGCTACCTCATCATCATGGTGGGTGAACTCGCCCTGGTCATCGTTAGCTATGTGGGCTTTCGCAGGACGTGGAGAACCCCCGCCTATGACCTTTTTTGGCGCCACGCTATTGCCTGGTAGCTAGCAGCTTACCCATAAGGTGTATGAGCGCTCTCGCAGCTCAACAAACACCCTTATCAATAAGCAATAATACTCATATGTAATTTAGGGGATTACCTTATGAACAATATCTATCAGGACCTTAAGCTACCTGAAGTCACCGTAAAATACAGCGACCCAAAATATCCAGACGTTGACGTTGCCATCGTCATGGAATCAACCTACCCCTTTCTGAAAGGAGGGGTGTCGGCGGTCGTCCACGATATCATCACCTCAAACCCAGACCTAACCTACGGAATCATCCATATCGCCTGGGACTCTGATTCACCCTCAGAAGACCTCTACGGAATGCCCAAAAATGTTTTATGGGTAAAAACTATTTTTCTCAGCCTTGAAGAGCACCGCGCCGGGTTTAACGTCCCCTCGCGCGAACTAAAGATGACCTCCACGCAGAAGATAGCTGCGTCCGACCAGATTCTTGACGCCCTCTTTGCCCTGCACAACCAGGCAGACGTCAACCCGCTCTGGGAGGTATACGATCGTTTCTTCTCAGAAAGAACCCGAACCCACCCGGGCTGGGCACTACTGGGCACCAAAGAATTTATGCACCAGTTCTTTACCCGTATGCCACTGGGGGATCTGAGCTTTGCAGATGCCTTCTGGCTGATTAGAACCTTCTTCTCCCTGGTATACGCACTACTGCACGAGCGGATGCCCTATGCCCGGGTCTACCACGCTCACACCACAGGCTATGCTTCTTTGCTGGGCGCTGCTGCTGCCCGTGATAACGGCACCAGCTTCTTTCTCACCGAGCACAACCTCTACGTGCGAGACACCGTTAACACCCTGCTTGACCGCAACATGTCATACCCCGTTGTTGTGGGGGATGAGAACGTTCTGGCAGAAACTGCAGAACAACGAGCCTGGGTTCTGTGGTGGATCCAGATGGGGCGGTTTTGCTACCCCAGCGCCGACCGCATCACCTACCTCTACCCCAAGGCAATTGAAGAAGCCCGAGGGCTGCACGGCCTTGAGGAACGGTCGGTTATTCTGCCCAACGGTATGCTGATTTCCGATGTCAATGAAGCCTATTCTTTGCGCCGGGCAGCCCGCCAGCAGATCGAGCTACAGGGCACTAACCACCACTGGAAGTTCGTCTTCATTGCCCGCGTGGTGCCCATCAAGGGGCTGCTTGACCTCATCGAGACGGTGGGGATCCTCAAGAACGAGGGCTACACCCTGCACATTGACTGCCTAGGGCCAACCGAACACGTCCCTTGGTACTATGACGAGTGCCGCGAAGCCATTGCCAAGCGGGGGCTAGAGGACTACTTCACCTTCCACGGCACGGTGAACGTGCGTGAAAAGCTCGGTGAATACGATGCGCTTGTCATGCCCAGCTATAACGAAGGTCAGCCGATTGTGGCTCTTGAAGCTATGAGTGCGTCCATCCCGGTTATTGGGTCGGATGTTGGGGGCATGAGCCAGCTGATTGACGACACCCTGGTCGCAGATGACGGCACAATGGTTGAGCGGTGCGGCATTTTGACGCAGCCTGCAGACCCTGAAGGCTTTGCGGTCGCTCTCAAGCGCGTGATGAATAACCCCGCTTACTATGAGCAGCTATGCCTCAACGCGCGGGAACGTGTGGTGCAGTTCTTTCAACTTCACAGTGTGATGGAACGGTATAACATGCTGTATCGTGAGCTGGGAAAGTTGCCGCCAAAGCCTGAACATGCCGGTATGTCTATTGATGCGGTGCGCAGTATTCCTT
>JAUMUH010000040.1:4619-12856 GCA_030530765.1 Rothia sp. (in: high G+C Gram-positive bacteria) | reverse complement strand
GGCATCTGGATTGTGGGCAAAATCAACCAGCACCGTAGGTTCGGTTGATATTAGCTGCATACGACCAGGGACGACCGGGGTCAAGGTCTCAGGTGCAGCAAGAATCTCTTCAATACGGCTACGTTCTGCCTCGTCACGGGCACTTTCGTAAACCATCACCGCGGCAAGAGCTGCATTCGATACGTTAAAGTCAGCAGGTAGATGGGTTGAGGTCTTGAGTTTTTTACCGTCCCCACGTTCAAGGGTGAAGCTATGCCCGATGCCTGAGCCTTTCACCTCGGTCAGAGCCCAGTCCTGCTCCCCTAGTTCCTCAGGGAAGCTAAGGCAGCCTGCGCCCATGTTGGTAGCTAGGCGCACCACAGGTTGAGTTCCCATAGCTGCCGCTGCGGCGTCCGCCATCTTCTGCCCCCAGATATCATCTACGGTAATAACCGCGCGGCGTGACCGCTCAGGGGTAAAAAGTTCAGCCTTAGAGGCAAAGTAGCTACTCATGGTGCCGTGTAAATCCAGATGATCTTGGGTCAGGTTCGTAAAACCTGAGACATCGTAACGGATACCGTCTACCCTGCGGTAATCAAGGGCGTGAGAAGAGACTTCCATTGCAGCACTAGTGACACCTTGCTGGCGCATCAGCGCAATCAAAGAATGAACGTGGGGGGACTCAGGAGTGGTCAGCTTAGACGGGATAGCCTGGCCACCGGCAAGAATCTCGATAGTGCCGATAAGGCCGGTCTTATGCCCCAGCGCCGTCATGATGGAGTTAATCATGTAGGTGCTGGTGGTTTTCCCGTTAGTGCCGGTCATCGCAAAGAGCCGGGGGGCACTGCCGTCAGCAGGTTGAGAATTGTAGATACGAGCAGCAAGATTACACCAAGGTCACTGGGCAGGTCTCCACCTGCGCGAGCATAGTCAAGACCCGCAGCGTCCGTTAGGACTGCCACCGCGCCTAGCTCTAAGGCTGCCTGGACGAACTGTGCGCCGTGATTCTTTGCCCCGCCCAAAGCAACGTAAAGATCACCGGGCTGAACTTCCCGCGAATCCATGGTGAGACCGGTAATGAGACGGCTACCTTGCACCTTCTGAGCAGTAATTGCTAGCTCAGCCAGCCACTGCACCACCTGATCAGGAGTGCAGCCAGCTACCTGCACGGGCCGCAAGGTCTGCGCATTACCTGAAAGTTTCTGCTTCTCAGTCATCGGTTAGTTCTCCGTACTCGGCGGCCTTTAGGCGGTTTAGGCCACGTGGTTAATGCTTTAGGTCTAAAAGTAACGGTTCTACTCTAGCCGCTCTCGTCGTGTCCTTTAGCAAATTTCGGGGTTTCGGTTGGCTCAGTGGTAGAGCGAGGCACGTTATACGTGTGCAAAACTTTCTCCATGATCTGAGAAAATTCAGCAGTCGTACCGGCAAGACCAACCGCCGCAGCAGTAGTTTTTGGTCTGTGCATAGTGACGGATACCAAAAACCGAGGATCCTCTGTGGGGGCAACCCCCACAAAAGAGGTGGTCCACCCGTCATAGGTGCTAGACCCTTCGCCCACGTTTTCAGCCGTACCAGTTTTACCGGCAACCCGGTAACCCTCCACCTGGGCAGCATCGGCTGTGCCCTGGTAAACCACAGCCTCCATAACCTGCAGAGTCTTGCGGGCGACGTCCTCACTAACCATCCGCTGCCCTTCAGCTACCGGTAGCACAGTTTCTGTGCCATCAGCATCAACTACTGCGTCAATGATACGGGGCTTGAGCCGCACGCCCTTATTAGCAATTGTCTGGTAAATCATGGCAGTCTGCAGGGCACTTTGTGCCACACCCTGCCCAAACAGTACCGTGTACTGTTGACGGATATCCCAATCCCGCCAGTCCGTAACCAACCCCTGGGATTCCCCAGTTAACTCAATACCGGTAAACTCGCCCATACCAAATTTTTTAAGCCAGTTATAGCGCTGCTCCCGGCTCATTTCTTTACCCATCAAAACGGTACCGGTATTCATCGAGTTAGCAATGATGCCGGCAACAGTTCGTTTCTGAGCGGGGTGAACAAAAGCGTCAGTGATGGTCTGCCCCTCAATATGTAATTCGGCAGGAACATCATAGACAGTCTCAGGGTCAGCTAACCCCTCTTCAAATACCGCAGCGGTAGTAAGAATCTTTTCGGTTGAACCCGGCTCAAAAACCTGGCTAATAGCCCGGGGGGTCATATCAGCAAGTTCAAATTTTTCAGCCCCGGGATCCATAGTTGATGAATCTGCAAGCGCGAGAATAGAGCCATCGCGCACGTCCATCACAATCGCCGTACCCCACTCAGCTTTAAGCTCCTGAGCGCGCGCCTTCACAATCTGCTGAGCAAAATACTGGATGTCCTGGTTAATGGTCAGCCGCACATTTTTGCCGTCCACAGCAGGAGTATTTTTCTCATCTCCAATAGGAATACGGATTCCATCTGCCGAAATTTCATAGACACGTTTACCGTCAACACCGGCCAGGTGCTCATTCATAGTACGTTCAATGCCCACCGAATTATTAACGGTGCGAGTTTCTTGGCTACCGGGGGCAACAGCTTCTTCAACGATGCTAAGCCTGCCCACTACAGAACCGGCTACTTCACCATTGGGGTATTTACGTTCTGCAAGAATTTCCCCATAAATATAAGGGGCACCGAGTGCTTCAACCTGGTTATAAATAGCAGGCGTGACGTTCTCTTTAACAATGCGGTACTTTAGTGTGCCGTCTAAAGCTTCTTTAACGTCGGTATCCTTCATTTTAAGGATGTCGGCCAGCTCATACACCAGCTCTGTTGGTGTTACTTCAACAGGGTCACGGCTCCCTTCAACAAAGCGAGAAAAAGACCCCACAGCACTTTGATCCACCGTAATGTTATAGCGTTGCACGCTACGCGCCAATACCTTGCCGTTAATATCAAGGATTTCGCCGCGCAGAGCAGGAATAGTGTGCTCACGGGTGCGTTCAGCACGTGATGCCTGCGCAAGACCTGCCGGGTCAAGCCCCTGCAGGTAGGCAAGACGAACACCCAACAGACCTAAGCCGCCAGCAGCAACTGTTCCTGCGACAAAGCCACGGCGCCCAACGGTGCGCTTGATAGACGCGATGTCTTCCTGGCCTGTTTTCTTGCTCATCAGCCCCCCCTTGTTGTTGCGGTCGTGATTCTTCGTCTTAAAGCTAGTAGCACCCACCCCAGATACCGGTAGAGGATAATCTGGCAGGGGCGCTAAGCTTACCGGTTAGTAGAGGCCGGGCTTGGGGCGGCAGTAGCCGATGCACTGGCGGAGAGGCTAGCGCTTGCTGCACTTGCTGAAGCACTAGCAGATGCTTTTGCCTTTGCTTCAGCCTCTTCTTTCTTACGTTGTTCCTCGGCTCGCACACTGGCGTCTTTGTAGGCTTCAGTGTCAGCAAGTGCAGGGGGCGCAATCAGGTTCTTTGTGGCGTCTGTAGCTTCTTGAGCAGCCATAGGGGTACCAGAAACTTCACCCGTCTGCAGGTCAATAGTGGCAGGGCTGTTGGATGCCACCATACCAAGCTGGCTCGCGCGGATCGCTAAGTCCTGGGGAGCCTGGTGGTACTCAATTTCTTGAGAGAGCGCTTCATTCTGCTGAATCAGTGCCTGCTCAGTAGACCGCAACTCAACCAGGTCATACTGGCGAGATGCCATCACAATGCTCAAGCCCAGCACAACGAGAAGAGCAAAGAGCATAGCCCCCAGGCTGAGAAAGACACGCCACCTGTTGGACTGGCTACGAACCGCTAGGGTACGTGAAAGTGGCTTACGCTGGCGCTGCACATCACCGTCATTGCGCACCAAGGACAGGCGGGGCCTGACTGCCTTGCCTGCATCATTACTATTAGGAAAACGGGGTTCCGCGCTCATTTGGGTGCCTTTGCCACTTTAATTTTTTCTGCTGCACGGAGTTTTGCGGACGCCGCGCGGGGGTTCTCTTCAATTTCGGCGTCTGTGGGGGGTTCAGCGCCGCGGGTAATAATTTTTAATTCCGGTTTATGCTCTTCTAGTTCAACGGGGAGCCCTTTAGGGGCACTCGATGTTGAGCGGTCAGTGAAACTTCGTTTAACGATTTTGTCTTCAAGGCTGTGATAGCTCATGGCCACGATTCTGCCCCCCAGTTTCAGTGCGTCTATCGCTGCCGGAATTGCCCTTTCAAGGGCATCTAACTCATGGTTCACTTCGATGCGCAATGCCTGGAAAGTACGTTTGGCCGGGTGCCCGCCCTTACGCTGAGCTGCGGTAGGTACAGCCTGTTGGATAACCTTAACCAGCTCCCCCGTAGTTTCAAAGGGTTTATGTGCTCGTGCTACCACGATTTCTTGGGCAATACGGGCAGCAAACTTCTCTTCACCCCACCGGCGAATGATGCGGCGCAACTCTGCTTCTTCATAGCTGTTAACAACGTCAGCAGCAGTGAGTTCTTCTGTCTTATCCATACGCATATCAAGCGGAGCATCGTAAGAGTAAGCGAAGCCACGTTCCCGCTCATCAAGCTGCATCGATGACACTCCCACATCAAAGAGCGCCCCGTCAATCCCTGACACGCCGGCTTCTGCCATAGCGCGAGGAATTTCATCATAGACAGCGTGTACCGGGATGAAGCGGTCGCCAAAACGCTCCAGGCGCCGACCAGCAAGCTGATGAGCCATCAAATCACGGTCAATGCCAATGAGAGTAAGATCAGGGAAGCGTTCTAGCATTGCTTCTGAATGGCCCCCCATACCAAGGGTTCCGTCAAGCACGACGGCGCCGGGGCGGCAGAGCGCTGGGGAAAGCAGGTCTAGGCAACGGTCAAGCATTACCGGGATGTGCCGGTCTCTAGCTTCCTTGCCGACCAGAGAGTTCCTCACCTCGGTCACTGTCTTACTCCTCAATACTTATGTCTGTCATGCTGTTAGGGCTACAGCAAGATACCCGGTAACAAATCTTCATCTGTTTCAGAGAAAGCCTGTTCCTGAGCTGCCAGGTATTCCTCCCATGCCTCTGTACTCCAAATTTCAGCTCTTGAACCAGCACCGATAACGGTGAGTTCCCGGTCAAAACCTGCATAATCCCGAAGATTTTGAGGAATGGTAATTCTTCCCTGTTTATCAGGCACCTCATCAGAAGCACCTGATAAAAACACACGAATATAATCTCTCGCTTGCTTTGACGAAATAGGGGCAGTGCGTAGCTGCTCATGAATCCGTTCAAATTCAGCCATCGTGAAGATATAAAGACAGCGCTCCTGCCCACGCGTGAGCACCAACCCTGACTCCAGCTGTTCACGAAACTTCACAGGGAGGATAACCCTCCCTTTGGCATCCAAACGCGGGGTGTGCGTCCCTAGAAACACATGCACCACCACTTTCAGTTGCTCTGTACAGATCTTGCTCAGCTACACGAAAACTTCATTCGCGCTCTTCTACTTTCCTCCACTTTACTCCACTACGCACCACTTGTCCGCCAAAATGGGTAATTTCTCCCGCATTCAGAGTGTTTTCACAAGAAAATCACCTCGCCCCCCATAGCTCAGCGTTTTATAGCCCTGCTGCCGCATTACTTTTTGCCCTCTACCTTCAAGAACAGCTGCCCACTACCCCACTTTTCTTTTCTGTCTATTTTTAAATTTTTAAAACAAAAAGCCACCCGGTATAAACCGGGTGGCACCCCATGTCAACAGGGGAAAGATACTGGTTTTACAGAAAGTGGCAGTAGGTAGTCAACTCACCTACCACCTAGCTAAAATCTAAAAGCGGCTTCCACCTTGACGCTCGTCCCATTTATCTTCAAGACTCTGCATGAAGCTGCCCTTCGAGCTCCCCTTAGCTGCCGACCGTGCAGGCGCAGCCACTGCGCTCTTGGTTTTGAGTGTTGCGCCATACACCCCGGCTGCCGTAATGAGAAAACCGAGCACACCCACAAGAATGAGTTTGCTTGAAACGCCAACAATAATAACCGCCAGACCAACCACGGCAGCCAAAGCACCCAAGGCAAGGTTGCGAGGTGAAAAAGTTGCACTCTGGGCAGCAACTGTGCCGTTTCCAGTAACCCTTGGTATTGCCCCTGTAAAAGCAGGATCATCTTCAAGCTGCTTTTCAAGTTGAGCAAGCAACTCTTGTTCGCGATCAGAAAGGGCCATGAGGTCTCTCCTTGGGTAGGGGCAGCAACGAGGGCACAGAAAAGGAACTTTGAGCTTACGTGCCTGCTCAGTGTCCTTATATCTTACCGGGTTCCTACCCTCAGAATACACAGAACACCACGCCAGGTGACCAGCAACTTATGTTTTCTTATCTGACACCAGCAAACGAGCAGGTAGCAACCCCTTACTTCCGTATCTGCCATGAATACGATCCATTGCGTGTTCCGCCTCATTCCAATGTTCAGCCAGGTGGGGATGGGCAGCCGCAAGCCCTTCTGCCGGTAAAACCAACTGCACACCTGATTCAATACTCTCAAGCTTCTCAGCCCTTACCCCAAGGAGTCTCAAGGGCCTCACGGAACAACCTTGGCCGTCAGTAATGCCAAGATAAGCCAGGCGCTGCATAGCCGCTTCATACATCACCTTGCCTGACTGCGTCGGCACCTCAAGAGGGCAAGAGCGAGTAAGGGTCTCAAAATCAGAGAAGCGAATTTTGAGACTGAGGGTTCGAGCCTGCCTACCCGCTGCCCTCAACCTTTTCGCCACCTTAAGACAGACGTGATACACCGCCTGCGTTATATCCGCCAAGCCCGTGACATCAACATCAAAGGTGTGTTCAGCTCCTATAGATTTTTCAGTACGCTCGGTGACCACCGGGCGCGGGTCAATACCGCGGGCCATGTTGTAGTAGTGTGCCCCGGCAGCCCGACCAAACTTAGCTTGTAGCCAGGGTAGCTCATATTCGGTCAACTGTTTTACCGTATGAATGCCCAGCCCCTCCAGGGCAGCTGCACTCTTCTTGCCCACACCCCAGAGCTTACCCACGGGCATAGGGTCTAAAAATTCTTGCACCCTGTGCGGCGGCACCACCCACAGCCCGTTAGGTTTACTGCCGGTTGACGCCATTTTTGCAATGAACTTGGTGGATGAAATACCCACCGAGCTGGGCAGCTGCAGCTGTTGGGCAATGCGATCACGCACCCCCTGGGCAATGTCAACAGGGTTCCCCTGAGTACGCACCGCCCCGGTCAAATCAACAAAAGCCTCATCAACACTCACCTGCTCTACCCGGTCGGTCACCTGGCGCAGAATGCCCATGACCCTGCGGGAGTACTCACGATAGTGGGCTGCTGGCTCAACAAGGACGGCATCGGGGCACAACTGTTTGGCTCGCGCCAGCGGCATGGCAGAGCCAACCCCGTAGCGCCGCGCCTCATAGGAGGCAGACAGGACGACGGACCGCGGCGCCTCGCGCGCCACAATAATTTTCTGCCCGCGCAACTGGGGCCGGGCGAGAAGCTCCACGTTAACAAAGAAGGCGTCCATATCAAGGTGCATGATGATGGGCGTGCGCTGAGCTACTGCACCCACGAAACCCCCAAACCCTGTTTTTCGAACATATATTCTATTAAAGCATGGTTGCTGGTCATTCAAAAGAGCGGCACCATATCTAATAAACTAAAGGCAGAGACTTTCTAACCGACCGCCCAACCGTGAAGGTACCCCATGACGCCCCAGCCCGCCGTCCTTGCCGCTATTGAGCAGGAACAAAACGCCTACCTGACTGCCCTTGAAGAACAGATGCAGGCTTTCTTTGCTGAGCAGAGAGAGATTATGGCGGGGGTTTCGGCTGACACTCTGCCTATTCTTGAGGCAATTGAGGCGCTATCAACCGGCGGTAAGCGCCTGCGTGCCCTACTTGCTTACTGGGGTTTTCGTGCTGCCGGGGGTGCAGCTGGTGACCCTGCTGTGGTGAAGGCGGGTGTGGCGATTGAGCTTTTTCAGTCAGCGGCGCTGATTCACGATGACATTCTTGATGCTTCTGAGACCCGCCGCGGTGCCCCCAGTGTGCACCGGCAGTTTGAGGCGCGGCACCGGCAGCTGGGGTATAAAACCGATGCTGCTGCTTATGGGGTTTCCAGTGCTATTTTGGCAGGCGATATGTGCCTTTCTTGGTCTGAGATGGTCTTCTCTTCGATTGCACAGGCGGGCGCTGGCAGCGAGGCACGCTACATTTTTGATTTGATGCGCACCGAGGTGATGGCGGGCCAGTACCTGGACGTTGTGGGTGAGGTGGTGCCCGCTGAGGCTGCTGAGGTGGCTC
>JAUMUH010000040.1:0-4609 GCA_030530765.1 Rothia sp. (in: high G+C Gram-positive bacteria) | reverse complement strand
GTGCCCTGAATGTTATTCGTTTCAAGGCGGCTAAGTACACCTGTGAGCATCCCCTGGCGCTGGGTGCTGCCCTGGGTTTGGACGCTGCGCGCGGCGGTTCTTTCTCACTCATTGACGGCTTGCGTGCTTTCGCTTTGCCTCTGGGTGAGGGTTATCAGATGCGTGATGATGAGCTGGGTGTTTTTGGTGAGCCTGATGTGACGGGCAAGCCTGCCGGTGATGATTTGAGGGAAGGTAAGCGCACGGTGCTCACCGCCCACACAGCTATGGGAGCTTCTGAGGCTGACCGTGATTTTCTAGAGCGTTCCTTGGGCAATCAGGATCTTTCTGCTGCCGATATTGAGCGTCTGCAGAATTTGATACGTTCCACCGGTGCCCTGGATGCGGTGGAGGCGCTCATTGAGAGTAAGAGCCAGCAGGCTCTAACTGCCCTAGCCCAGCTTGAAATTGCGGACGATATTCGTGCGGCTCTTGAGCTGATTGCGGCTAAGGCGCTGCGCAGGTCTTTCTAGGGGTTTGCGCTGGCGGGTGCGGGTTTTGCCTGTGCCCGCTTCAAAGTTGTCTCGCATAGCTGTGACTCGTCGGCGTGCGTTAACTGCTGAAGCAGCTTTGTGTTTTATAAGATTTCGTTCGAGCTCATCAAGAATATCGTCGCTCCACAGTGGGCGGAAGACCTCTCGCTCTGCGAGCCTAAGTATTAGGTCGGTTAGACCGCTGCCAAAAAGTACACAGGTATCTAGTAGCGCTGGAAAACTCATGTCTCACCTCATTGCCGGGGGAATACCCATAGTTGCTTCGAAGATACCGTCACGGTATTCAGCCTCTGACAGCTTGTTTAGGGCTTCTCGTACGCGCAAGTGACGGTTCTCTTGGTAGGCCACTAAATCGCCTAGTTTGACGCGGCGGTGGCGGCTTATTTTTTCAAAGGGGATTTCACCCCTTTCAAGCAGTTTTACTAGGGTGGGGCGTGAGATCCCGAGGAAGTCGGCGGCTTCTTGGGTTGTCATGTTTTGTTCTTGCGGTGCTACGGTTACTGCTTTACCGTCGAGTAAGGATTGGGCAATGAGCAGTAGGGGTTCAAAAAGGTTATCGGGCAGCTGGTAGTGTTTACCGTCTTTAGCTACCAGGTAGGGGGTTGCTTCAGGTGCTGTGCTGCTGCGCTGTTGCAAGGCGTCGAGGATGTTAATGATTTCTGCAGCAGAGGCTTGTTCTGCTGGAAAGTAGGTGTGGGCTTGTGCTGTAGCGGTCATGGTTGCTCCTTTTCGTTTCCACAATAGTAAAACGAAAAAATCGAAAACTCTAGGGTTTTGAGCAGGACGCCGCCCCGCTGCTTGAAGTTGAGGCGCTGCCCTTCCCTCCCCCGCTTCTTCCCGCTTTGTTACCTTATATCGTTCTGGTTTCTTCTGGGTTGTGGCTGCTTGCCGATATACTTTTGTGCATGATCACTGGTGATGTTAAGAGCAAAGTTGACCGTATTTGGGATGCCTTTTGGTCCGGCGGTATTTCTAACCCGATGGAAGTTATTGAGCAGATTACCTATCTGCTCTTTATTCGCCGTCTGGATGATGTGCAGACTGAGGCTGAGAGCAATGCGGCTTTGTTTGGCACTGAGGTGAAGAACCCTGTTTTTTCTGAGGCGCAGGGGCATTTGCGGTGGCAGAATTTTAAGAATCTTGAGCCGGTGACCATGTTTGAGACGGTTGCTAATGAGGTTTTCCCGTTTATGCGGGCTCATGCGGCGAGTTTTGGTGGGGCTGATTCTGTTCATGCTTACCATATGCGGGATGCGCGGTTTACGGTGCCGTCTGCTCAGTTGTTGACTAAGGTTGTTGATCAGCTCTCTGAGATTCCTATGGATAATGCTGATACCAATGGTGATTTGTATGAGTATTTGCTGTCGAAGATTGCTTCGGCGGGTGTGAATGGGCAGTTTCGTACACCAAGGCACATTATTGAGTTGATGGTGCAGATGATGGACCCGACCGGTAGTGATGTTATTTGTGACCCGGCCTGTGGTACGGCTGGTTTTTTGGTGGCGTCTGCTGAGTATTTGGTGAAGCAGAAGCCGCAGATTTTTGCTGACCCGGTGGTGCAGGCTCATTTTAATGAGGGTATGTTTCATGGGTTTGATTTTGATTCGACCATGTTGCGTATTGCTTCGATGAATATGTTGCTGCATGGTATTGGTAGGCCGGTGATTGAGTACCGTGATTCTTTGAGTGAGGGTGCGGCTGGGGATGCTGAGAAGTATTCGTTGATTTTGGCGAACCCGCCTTTTGCTGGGTCTTTGGATTATGATCAGACCTCGCAGGAGTTGCTGCGTACGGTGAAGACTAAGAAGACTGAGCTGCTGTTTTTGGCTTTGTTTTTGAAGTTACTCAAGCCTGGTGGGCGGGCTGCGGTGATTGTGCCAGATGGCGTGTTGTTTGGTTCGTCTAAGGCGCATAAGGATTTGCGGCGGGCGCTGGTTGAGGAGCAGAAGCTGGATGCGGTGGTGAAGTTGCCGTCTGGTGTGTTTAAGCCGTATGCGGGTGTGTCTACTGCAATTTTGTTTTTTACGAAGACTGATTCGGGTGGCACTGATGAGGTGTGGTTTTATGATGTGCAGGCTGATGGGTTTAGTTTGGATGATAAGCGTAACCCGGTTGAGGCTAATGACCTGCCTGATGTGTTAGGACGCTGGGCGCAGCGGGAGGGAGCCGAGAGGGAGCGGGCGCGCACTGAGAAGTCGTTTACGGTGCCGAAGGCGGAGATTGTGGAGCAGGACTATGACCTGTCGCTGAACCGCTATAAGGAGATTGTGTTTGAGGAGGAGGTGCACCGCTCCCCCAAGGAAATTATTGCGGAGTTGGAGCAGGTGCAGGCCGAGATCGGTGAGCACATTGAGCAGCTGAAAAAGGTGATGGGGCTGTGAGTGAGACACAGAGTTTTGAACTTGGCGAGTTCGTACCCAAAACGCAGAATCTGAACCCTGCTCATTTCCCTGATGAAACTTTTGAATTACTAAGTATCCCTGCCTTTGATGCAGGTTCAGCTGAGCATGTGCTGGGTTCTGAATTTGGCTCATCAAAGCAGGTAGTTTTTCCTGGCGATGTGATGATTTCAAAGATTATCCCCCATATCCGCAGGGTCTGGGTGGTACCTGAGCCAAACGGAGACTACCGGCAAATTGCTTCTGGCGAGTGGATTGTTTTTAGAACTGATAAAGTTCTAGCTTCGTGGCTTAGACATTATCTTTTGAGCGATAGGTTCCATGCCCAGTTTCTAAATACTGTCGCTGGTGTAGGCGGTTCTCTTGTCCGTGCCCGACCGCAGTTCGTAAAGAAAATCCGCGTGGATGTTCCTTCAAAGGAAGTTCAGGAATCTGAGGCTTTAGCAAAAGACCTCCAAGAACTTATAGAACAGAAGCGTGAGCGTCAGCGCGAGCTCCTGAACGAGTTAGAATATGCCGTTTTTCAAGAATTATTTGAAAGGGAAACATCTGATTATCTACCACTAGGGAAAATTATAGATTCCTTAGAAGGAGGAAAAAACTTAGTATCAAATAATAGCGAAGAAGATACTTCATATCGCGTTCTTAAAATAAGCGCTGTCACTAAAGAAAACTTCAGTTTTACTGAAACCAAGCCTTTACCAGCAGATTACACCCCACCTGCATCTCATATTGTCAAGAAGGGTGATTTGCTAATTAGTCGCGCTAATACTTCCGAGATGGTGGGAGCTGCGGCATTAGTCGGGGATGTTACCGATAATTTTGCTTTGCCAGATAAGATTTGGAAGTTTGTGTGGAATGAAGATTCAAGAGTTACTCCAGAATATATCTACTGCTTACTTCGATCACCCAAAATGAGAAGAGAAATTCAGAAAATCGCAACGGGTACTAGTGGGTCAATGAAAAACATCTCCAAGAAAAACTTATTAAGATTAAATATTTCGATACCAAAACAAGAACAACTTGACTTATTTAATAAATTCTTTCAGCACTCTCGGAAATTTAAAGAAAATTACTAATTTGAATAAATAAAATGGAAATGAAAACCCACCTATTTAATGACCTCCCCTTAGATGGAGATAATTACTCAGTAGATAAACTTAATTTTCAAGAATACGCATACAGCTGGTCAAAATCGATTTATAAAGCTGCAATAAGCAGTAATAATTTTGTTTTTTCCATTGAAGGACCTTGGGGAAGTGGCAAGACTTCAATGGCGAATTTCATCAAGGCTGAGCTGAAGGGCCTGATTTGCCAAAATCATATCACCCCAGAATTCAGTAAAATTAAAGTTAAAGAAAATGGGGAAAGATATATAATAGGCAATAAAGAATCCGGCGATGAATACCCTTTTATTTCAATTTCAGAATTTTCTCCATGGAAAATATCCAGCTTAGATTCGATCATGATTGAATTTTTCAAGCTTCTCATCAAAGGGACTTCTCTTGAAAAGGAGAAAAAAATCAAGAAAGCCCTCTCAAATATTATCCATATATCTTCACCTCTCGCATCTGCCACCCCATTAGTTTCCCTTGATAAATCAGTCGCAAAAATAACTGATATGATTTCAGATTCACTCACCAACGATTCCCTTGAAACAAGTTATTATGAGGTTTC
>JAUMUH010000039.1 GCA_030530765.1 Rothia sp. (in: high G+C Gram-positive bacteria) | reverse complement strand
GAGGTATCAAGAATGTTACCCACCTGTTCACTGGGGGAGTGGCGGAGCAGCCGCTGCATATGCACCAGCCCCAGGTACTTACCGGTAGGGGTTTCCAGCGGCGGGCGGGCCACCATCACAGCCGCTGCCAACGCCGGTGAAATTTCCTCCTGGCGAATGTGAGCCAGCGCCTCAGCCACCGTAGCTTCGGGTGAAAGAATAATGGGCACAGGGTTCATGAGCGAACCGGCGGTACCCTCCTCATATTCGAGCAGGCGGCGCACATCGTCTGAGCCGTCCGGGTCCATGAGGGTCAACAGCTCCTCACGCTGGGTATCAGAGAGCTCACCCAGAAGGTCAGCAGCATCATCAGGTTCCATCTCTTCCAAAACGTTGACTGCACGCTCCACCTCAAGATGCGAAAGAATCTGAACCTGGTCGTCCTCGGGTAGCTCCTGCAAAACGTCAGCCAGACGCTCGTCCTGAAGTTCTTGGGCGACCTCAACCATGCGCTTATCGGGCATCTCATGAATGGCGTCCGCCAGGTCAGCGGGGTTGGAGTCCTCGTGGCTTGCCACAAAGGCGGTGGCCGCCTGCGGCTCAAAATCGGTGGAGAGAATGGCTTCGTGCCAGTTAACAATCAGGGTTTCCTTGCGGCGGCGCATTAGTGAGGTATGACCGCGCGAGACAAAAAGCTCCGAGATAAACCAGTCGCCGTTACGGCGCTGTTCCATAGCAACGTCCTCAATCTGCGCCCTGCCGGAGCCATCACGCAGCTGCACCTTGCGGTCAAAGAGCTCACCGACCACCAGCGCTTCAGAACCGCGCTGCTCAAAACGGCGCAGGTTCACCAGACCGGTCAAAATCACCTGGGTGGAGTCAATGCTGGTCACTCTGGTCATGGGCACAAAAATACGTTTCTTACCCAAAATCTCAATCACGATACCCACTACCACAGGCTCTTTGAGCTTAGCTAAAGGACCCACCGCAGAGAACTGGGTAAAACCTGCCTTGAGCACCACAACATCACGCAGGCGCCCCAGGCGATCCCCGTGCGGGTCAAAAACATCAAGACCAAGCAGGCGGGCAATAAATATTTTGTTTGGTGCAGTACTCACAGCTCCTAAGCCTACTAGCCTTATCGCTCACCCGCCACGCCTCGGTAGTTGTGATAGGCAACCAAACCTTTATGCCCGGGGCAGGACGGTGCGGCGCAGCCCGGTTGCCTCGCATAGAAAGAAACCCGTTCACCAAGCGCGATAAAGCAGCCTCCCAGCAACAGAGGCGCGGGCTGGTAAGAAAAAATAGGAGTATGGATCAACTGAAAGCACCCCCTGCCCTTGCGATGGCAGATGGCTCCCACCTCCCACCCGGCGAGCTGGTCGCCACCTTCTCTGACCGCAAAGAACTCAACAAGGCCGTGGAGTTCCTTGCCAGCCAAAAATTCCCTGTACATTCCCTCTACGTTGTGGGGCACGACGTCAAACAGGTGGACTACATCACCGGCCAGGCAACCTACCCGCGGGCAGCGCTTTCAGGTGCTGTGCAGGGCGTGATGCTCGGCGCCATGGTCGCTGTTTTCAATGCCCTGCTCACCCAGACCTCTGTTTTAGCTAATTTCTTGAGCATCGTCCCGCTCGCCATTGCTTTCTGCGTCATCTGGTCTATCTTTGTTGCCTCCCGCGCCAAGGGTAAGGGGATTCGCACCCGCAGCCAGATGCTTCCCTCTCGCCTGGACCTCATGGCAATCCCTGCAACCGCAGCAGCTGCCCGCCAGCTCTTACGCGTACCTATGCAGGGAATTTTCCCCCAACATGGGCAGCAGGTACCACCGGTTCAGCAGCCTCAACCACCCCAGCAGAACGGGGTTACCTACCCCCAGCAGGCAGCCTCTGAGCAGCAGACCCCTAACACCGCACCCAGCACCTCACCGGCGATGCCCTCGGTAGCCCAGCAGCTCTCTGAGCAGCCTGCTACCAGTGAACCCCCCGCCTTCACACCCCCGGCAGAAACCAACCGGGACGGCTCAAAAGCCGCCGGAAAATTTGGTCTGCGCATCGAAACTGAAGAAGAATTTACCCAGCAGATCCGAGAACAACCAGCACCGCCTGCTACCAACGAGCGCGTGGAGCAGGTACGCAAGGAACAGAACGAACAGCGCTACGGTCTGCGCGTGGATGACCCGGAAGAATTTGAAAAAACCATCCGCCAGGCACCGGGAGCAACAAGGGAAGAACAGAAGAACGACTAAAACAGCCACACAAAGGTGCTAACAACAATACCCGCTGAGGATTTGGCTCCACCGATAGAAAGTAGAGTCAAAGCCCCAGCGGGTATTTTTGACCGGATAGGCGCCTAGCTTCGGTGCTCTGCCATCCAGGCTTCGATGCCCTCTACGGTACGGGGCAGTGCAGCTGAGAGGTTTTCGTTGCCGTCTTCGGTGATAAGCACATCATCTTCAATGCGGATACCAATGCCGCGCAGCTCCTCAGGGATGGCGAGGTCCTCTTCTTTGAAGTAGAGGCCCGGCTCAATCGTAAAGACCATGCCAGGTTCTAGGATGCCATCCATGTAGAGTTCGCGTTTTGCTTGGGCACAGTCGTGCACATCTAGCCCCAGGTGGTGGGAGGTGCCGTGCGGCATCCAACGGCGGTGGTGCCCGCCGTCCTCTGACAGAGACACCTCAGCGGTTACCGGCAGTAACCCCCACTCGTGCAGACGAGTTGCCAGCACCTGCATAGCGGCTGCGTGAACATCCTTGAAGCGCACCCCGGGCTTGGCAGCGGCGAAAGCGGCATCAGCGGCCTCAAGCACTATCTCATACGCCTTAGCCTGGACGTCGGTAAACTTGCCGTTGACCGGGAAGGTGCGGGTGATATCAGCGGTGTAGAGGGTGTCATCTTCAACACCGGCATCCACTAGCATCAGCTTTCCGCTCTCAACCTTGCCGTTATTGCGAATCCAGTGCAAAATCGTGGCGTTGTTGCCGCAGGCTGCGATGGTGTCGTAGCCCAGGTCATTACCCTCAGCCCGGGCCTTAGCAAAGAAAGCGGTCTCAACAACGCGCTCGCCGCGGTGGTGCTCAAGAGCCTTGGGCAGAGCCTTGATGACTTCAGAGAAACCATCAATGGTGGCAGCAACGGAGCGGCGTAGGTTCTCAATTTCAATGTCGTCTTTGACCAAGCGTGCCTCTGATAGGGCTTCGGTGAGCACCGCGTCGAGCTTGTCTGATTCTTCTAGGTCTACTGCGGTGTTGTAGCGGGAGGTATCCACCAGGGCATCGACGTTGAGGTCAACCTCGCGCACCAGGCGGATGCGGATGCCGCCCAGTGCCTGGTTTCCAGCGTTCTTGGTGATAGCAACCTCTAGCTCAGATAGGTCAGCGGTACGGATGCCGTACTCGGTGGCTACCGCCTCAAGGGTGGGGCGGGGGCCAACCCAGAATTCCCCGTAGCGGGCGTCCTTATAGAACTGTTCGGTATCGCGCCCGGCCAGGGGGCGGAAGTAGAGGGTGACCTCATGGTTTGAACCCGTGTCACCGCTGCCTTCGTCTACGGGTTCAAAGACCAGCACAGCATCGGGCTCGTGGTCGATGCCTAGACCGGTCTGGTGGGCGAAAGCTGAGTGGGGGCGGAAGCGGTAGTCGGTATCGTTGGAGCGAACCTTGAGCGGGCCTGCCGGGATGACAAGACGCTCGCCGGGAAAGAGCTTAGAGATTTTTGCGCGGCGCTGGGCTGCGAAATCTGCGACGGTGGCGCGGGCAGGTAGCGCGGTATCTGCGACAGCCCAGTTAGCTGCCATAAAATCGGTAAAAGCCTTGGAGGTGGGGGGTGCTGAGCGGTTAGCGTTACGTTCTTCAATAGGCTGCTGGGAGCCTGGGGTTTCTTCAGATGCAATCATACTTCCACTGTAACCAAAGGAAGCCTGAAGGGCAGACATTAGCGGTGTTTACCGCCGAAAAACAGCTGCCCCGGTGCTGTGCTCAGTACAGTAGAAGGTATGTACGACCTCCATACCCACTCACAGATATCTGACGGCACCCAAAGTGTGCAAGAACTGGTGGCAGAAATTGCCAGCAGTGGTTTGACCGGCTTTGCCCTGACCGACCATGACACTACCGCCGGCTGGGATGAGGCATCTTCTCTTGCTGCTCAGCACAGCCTAGACTTTCTGCCCGGTATGGAAATCTCTTGTGCCAGCGGCGGGCTTAGCGTTCATGTGCTCTCCTACCTGCACAACCCTAAGAATGCAGCCTTGCTCACTGAAGTTGAGAGGGCAAGGCAGTCCCGGGTAGGGCGGGCTCAGCGTATGGTTGAGCTGCTAGCGCTGGACTTTCCTATCACCTGGCAGGACGTGCAAGCGCAAGTTCACCCGGGAGCAACGGTGGGGCGCCCCCACATTGCAGATGCCCTCGTGGCATCTAAAGTGGTAGCTAACCGTTCTGAAGCCTTCGAGAGTATTCTCACCCCCACCTCGCCCTACTATGTTAATCACTATGCAATAGACCCGGTTGAGGCGGTGCGCCTGGTCAAGGCAGCGGGGGGAGTGCCTATTATGGCTCACCCGATGGCACGCTCGCGCGGTAAAGTTGCCTCTGAAGAACTCATCTATTCCATGCTTGAAGCCGGGCTTGCCGGGCTAGAAATCTACCACCGCGACAACCCAGAAGAAGACCGCCGCTGGCTCCTTGAGGTAGCGGCAGAACACGACCTGTTGGTGACCGGCTCATCGGACTACCACGGGGCGGGCAAACCAAACCGCCTGGGGGAGAACACCACCTCCGCCCAGACGGTTCAAGCTATCAGGGAACTAGCCGCTGCTTAGCCAAGCTGCGCGAACACACGCCTGCCGCAAGACCCTCTCGTAGGCTCGTGCGGGGCGCTCGCATACGATTCACGCCAGCCCCGAAGCCAGCGGCAGGCTAACGTCCGCTCCGCTCGGCTATACCTTCAGCCAGGCAGTTGCTGCACCTGGCAGCTGCCCCTCAACTAGCGGTGAAGAAGAAAGCACCAGCTCACCGGCAGGCAATTGGGCAGGCACATCACCAAAGTTGGTCACGCAAACCCAACCGCCAGGGCGGCGGAACGCAAGAACTTGCTCGTCCTGGGTCTCTAGCCACTCCAGCTCTTCAGCGCCCTGCAGCTGCTTGCGCGCCGTCAAAGCCGCCCGGTAAAGATTCAGGCTGGACGCAGCGTCCTGCTCCTGAACCTCCACCGAGTAAGTAGCAAACCAGGCAGGCTGAGGCAGATGCGGCTGCGCCTCGCCGAAGCCAAAGGAAACACCCTCAGAGGCCCAGGGCAGGGGAACCCGGCAGCCATCGCGCCCAACATTAACACCGGGGGAGTTGAAGAAGGTTGGGTCCTGACGCTGCTCATCAGGGATCTCAGCGACCTCGTGCAGCCCCAGTTCCTCACCCTGGTAGAGGTAGGCAGAACCGGGCAGTGCCAGCTCAAAGAGAGTAGCCGCCTTAGCGCGCGCAGCTCCCAGCTCCCTGTTGAGCTGCTCAGCCGGGCCACCGGCAAGCAGCCACTTATGGCCCACCTTCTCATTGGTCTTACCCTCAACAAAGGGCAGACCATAGCGGGTGGGGTGGCGCACCACGTCATGGTTAGACAGCACCCAGGTGCTCGACGAACCAGTTTCAGCTGAGAACTCCAGGTTCTCAGCCACAATCTTCTTAAACTCAGCTGCATCAAACCGGGCGGTCAGCAAATCAAAGTTAAAGGCCTGCCCCAGTCCTTCCGGGCTGGCGTAGGCAGGGCGGCGGTCACGCTCAACTCAAGCCTCAGCAACAGCGGTGCGCGGCGGGTTATACTCGTTGAAAACAGCCCGCCATTCCTTGTAAATTTCGTGCACATCGTTCCTGTCCCAGATGGGGTGGGTGCCGTCCTTTGGCATCTGCTGCAGCTCAGCCTCGCTGGGTAAATCTCCCCACATATCGCCCTTAGCAAGACCGTGGGCAACGTCAATGCGGAAGCCATCTACTCCGCGGTCTGACCAGAAGCGGAAGGTCTTGATAAAGTCCTCATGAACTTCGGGGTTACGCCAGTTCAGATCCGGCTGTTCCTTGGCAAAAATGTGCAGGTACCACTGGCCATCCTCAACCTGCTCCCAGGCAGGGCCACCAAAGATTGAGACCCAGTCACTGGGCGGCTGGTTGCCGTCCTCGCCCAGACCGTCACGGAAAATATAGCGGTCGCGCTCAGGTGAGCCCGGGCCAGCAGCCAGGGCAGCCTTGAACCATTCGTGCTGGTCAGAGGAATGGTTGGGCACAATATCAACAATTAGCTTCAGACCAGCCTCATGCAGAGCCTTGGACATTGCTTCAAAATCAGCCAGAGAACCGATCTTGGGATCAACGTCCCGGTAGTCATCCACATCGTAGCCACCATCAGCAAGCTGGGAGGGGTAGAAGGGGGAGAGCCAAACAGCGTCCACCCCTAGTTCTTTGAGGTAGGGGACCTTAGCTGTAATGCCCTTCAAATCGCCAATGCTGTTGCCATCTGCATCGGCAAAGGAGCGGGGGTAAATTTGGTAGACAACAGCCTGGCGCCACCAGGTGGGATCATCAGCGGCGGGAAGGGCAAAGTAATCGGTCATGGGCGACCCTTTCATCGGTGTGGTAGAGAGAACTTACCTTCACCCTAACGATTTTTACCAAGCGATACGGCACAAAAAATCAGTGTGGAAATATTGCCGAAGATAGATAAGCGGGTAGTTGCTCAAGAAGAACTAGGAGGCAATGGAACTGGGCGATAGGCTAAAACTATGAAATTTCTTAACGACATGACCCCGCAGACCGACCTCACCTACAACGACGTGTTCATGGTGCCCGCCCGCTCAGCGGTGGGCTCCCGCATGGGCGTTGACCTGACCACCGCAGACGGAACTGGAACCACCATTCCGCTGGTGGTTGCCAATATGACCGCTGTCTCAGGGCGCCGCATGGCAGAAACCGTGGCGCGCCGCGGCGGTATTGCCATCATCCCGCAGGACATCCCCACCGACGTCGTTGCCGACACCATCGCCAAGGTCAAGGCATCCCACCCCTTCTTTGACACCCCCATCATCATCAAACCTCACCACACCGCAGGCTATGTGCGCCACCTGCTGCCCAAGCGTGCCCACGGGGCAGCTATCGTAGTGGAAGATCAGCGCCCGGTCGGCCTCGTCACCGCTAAGGACCTGCGCGGTAGCGACAACTTTGACCAGGTCAAGGACGTGATGAGCACCGAACTGCTCACCCTGCCCGACACCGTCACCCCGCGCCAGGCCTTCGACATTCTGCACGAAAAATCACGCAAGGTAGCCCTTGTCATCAACAGCCAGGAAGAGCTGGTGGGTGTGCTGACCCGTGCTGCTGCTCTGCGGGCCAGCCTCTACACCCCGGCGCTGGATGCCGCCGGTCAGCTGCGTATCGGTGTTGCCATCGGCATCAACGGTGATGTCGCCGGGCGCGCCAAAGCCCTGTTGGACGCAGGCGCGGACGTGCTGGTGGTCGATACCGCCCACGGCCACCAAGAAACCATGATTGAGGCCCTCAAAAAGGTCAAAGCACTCAACCCCCAGGTGCCCATCGTCGCCGGTAACGTGGTCACCGCAGCCGGCGTGCGTGACCTGGCAGAAGCCGGTGCAGACATCATTAAGGTGGGGGTAGGTCCTGGCGCCATGTGCACCACCCGCATGCAAACCGGTGTGGGGCGCCCCCAGTTCTCAGCTGTGCTCGAATGCGCCGCAGAAGCCAAGAAACTGGGCGTTCACATCTGGGCAGATGGAGGTATCAAGGACCCCCGTGATGTTGCCCTGGCACTGGCTGCCGGTGCCGCGAACGTCATGGTAGGGTCCTGGTTCGCAGGAACCTACGAGTCACCCGGCGATGTACTACAGGACGCAGACGGCCGCCTCTACAAAGAATCTTTTGGTATGGCATCGCGCCGCGCGGTCACCAACCGCAACGCAAAGACCGAAGCCTTCGAAAAGGCGCGCCGTCAAATGTTTGAAGAGGGCATCTCATCAGCCCGCATCTACCTGCCTGAAGGCGCAGGCGGTGTAGAAGACCAGATTGACTCCATCATCTCTGGCGTGCGCTCATCCTTCACCTACGCCGGTGCCTCTACCATCGAGGAATTCTTCGACCGCGCCACCGTGGGCATCCAGTCCGCAGCAGGCTACGCCGAAGGCCAGGCACGGGCAACCCGATAAAGCACCCCGATACAGTTTTGCCCCGGTAAGCAGTAATCATCAGCTGATGACAACGCTACCGGGGCAAACCTTTAAGCTCTAGCTCTCAGCCTTGGGCGTACGGCGGCGACGGCGGCGGGTACCGTTACCGGTCTTTTCTACCGACTTTTCACGCGGGGTGCGCTCGGTGCGTTCAGCCTGAGGCGCAGCCCCTTCAGCTCCTGTACGGCGGGTGCGGCGCCGGCGGCGCTCGCCACATTCTCTCTTTTCGCCGCTGCTTTCAGATGAACTTGCACCGCGGCGTCCACGTGCTTGGCCTGAGTGGCTGCTGCGACGGCGCCCTTCACCACTACGGGTAGCACCGCGTGAGCTGCGGCGGGGGGAGTCACCCTTGCCCTGGCCGTAGTCGATGCTTTCTTCAGCATCCAGACCGGCGGCGGTGCGTTCCTCCTTGGGTAGGCGGCCCTTGGTGCCCTTCTCAATATCAAGGTCAGCAAAGAGGTGAGGTGACGATGAATAGGTTTCAACCGGCTCATCCACGCCCAGCTCAAGAGCCTTGTTGATGAGCTTCCAGCGGGGCACGTCCTCCCAGTCCACCAGGGTAACGGCGGTGCCAGTGTTACCAGCTCGCCCGGTACGCCCCACACGGTGCAGATAGGTCTTTTCGTCCTCGGGGCACTGGAAATTGATGACGTGGGTAACGTCCTCCACGTCAATGCCGCGAGCTGCCACATCGGTTGCTACCAGGATATCGACCTTACCCTTACGGAAAGCTGCTAGAGCCTGCTCGCGTGCCCCCTGGTTGAGGTCCCCGTGAATTGCGGCGGCAGCAAAACCTCGCCTCAGAAGCTCATCAGACAGCTTGGCGGCGCTGCGCTTGGTCTTGGTAAAAATAACCGTGCGCCCCCGGCCCTCAGCGCGGAGGATACGGCCCACCAGCTCGTCCTTGTCCATAGGGTGAGCGCGGTAGATTACCTGACGGATCGAGGCCTTGGTTGCGGTTTCTTCTGCACCGTCGTCGGCGCGGATGTGCATGGGCTGGTTCATATAGCGGCGAGCCATCGTCAAAACAGCGCCGGGCATGGTTGCTGAGAAAAGCATGGTCTGCCGCTTTTCGGGTAGCAGAGAGAGAAGCTTCTCAACATCGGGTAAAAAGCCCAGATCCAGCATCTCATCAGCCTCATCGAGCACCACAATTGTGACCTGGGATAGGTCAAGGTAATTCTGGCGCTGAAGGTCAATAAGGCGACCGGGGGTGCCCACGATAACCTCAACACCCGCCTTTAGCTCTTTGACCTGGGTATCGTACGGCCGGCCACCGTAGAGGGTTGCTACGCGGGCGTTACGCTTCTTAGCTGCAAGAGAAAGATCATCACCCACCTGGATGGCGAGTTCTCGGGTGGGCACAATAATCAGCGCCTGGGGTGAACCGGGGGATGCCAGAGTGCCCCAGGCTGTATCGTCCCTGCCAACCACTGACTGAATAGCGGGTAGGCCAAAGCCTAAGGTTTTCCCGGTGCCGGTTTTAGCCTGACCGATGATGTCCTGCCCGGCAAGAGCAACGGGTAAGGTCAAAGCCTGGATAGGGAAGGGGGTGGTGATGCCTTTTTCTGCCAGGGCATCGCTGATATCTTGGCGGACACCGTAATCAGCAAAAGTAGGGCTGGGTGCCGTATCCGGTTCAAAAGTTTCTGTCACGATTCGTATTCCTTAGGGAGAAAATCTCTGCACCGTAAGCAGAGCGTAGGGGAAGCCGATCGCAGGTAAGTCTCGTTCAATCGACCGTGCTATGCGCACGGGAGAACTTTGTTCTGGTGATGGTGAGGTTAACGACCGGGCAACCAATAACCCCTCTAGTGTACCGGCAATAGGGCAGAAAAGAGGGGCAGGTCGGCGCGTCACCTAAGACTCGCTGACCTGCCCCGTACTCAAAAGTTACTCGCCAATCCCAAAACCGATACGACGCTTGGACTCAGCCCCCAGCTCAACATAACCGATCTGAGCCGCTGGAACCAAGATCGTTGCCCCCTTGGCGTCGGTGAGCTCAAGAACACCGCCATTGGCCAGAGCCTCAGAGACCTTAGCCTTGATAGCAGAAGTGCTTTCGTCTGAGTCAATAACGACCTGAGTGGGCACATTCAGCACACCAATTTTGATTTCCATGATAACTCCTTATAAGTACGGTAATGCGTAGTAATCTCCACGCTAAACTAACCTCAGTGTACGCGCACCGGCTGCACACCCGGTGTGCTCTCAGGCGGTGTTCGTAGCAGGCGAAACCAAAACTGTACCGGGGGGGGTGCCCCTATTCCCACTCTTCGTCAATAACAGAGATGCCA
The DNA here is from genome assembly GCA_030530765.1 of Rothia sp. (in: high G+C Gram-positive bacteria). Taxonomy (GTDB): domain Bacteria; phylum Actinomycetota; class Actinomycetes; order Actinomycetales; family Micrococcaceae; genus Rothia. The sequence goes on along the minus strand of JAUMUH010000039.1, from coordinate 2,367 downwards.
CCCCATGCAAGGCGGAAAACTGCCCGCTCGGCAGCAACAAGGTCTGCCTCGGGGGTGCCTTTACCAATTACCATGTGGGTTGCAGAGAGCACCATGCCGGTGAGCATACGGGCGGTGAGAAGCGCTTCTTCAAAGGGCAGCCCAGCATTGGGGGCAAGAATTTGTGCAATATGCTCAGCGATCAGGGTGTGCAGTTTTTCAATGCGCTCTTGGACCGCAAAGTCATTTTGAATATCTGATTCAAAAATTAAGCGGTACCCTGCCACATTAGAGCGTGCAAAATCAAAGAAAGCAGCGATTGTTCCCTTGACGCGCTCCTTATTGTTATCGGTCTGATGTAGCGGAGCAACCAGCAGATCGAGCATAATCTCAACTTGCTCATCGAGCACAGCCAAATATAGGTCGCGTTTACCGGTGAAGTGCTGGTACAGCACGGGTTTGGTGACGTCAGAAGCGGTAGCTATGTGGTCCATCGTGGTGTGATGGTAGCCCTGGGCTGCAAATACTCGCACAGCGTTGCTCACCAGTTGCTGCCTGCGTAAATCTTTGGGGAGCCGGGAGCCTGTAAACGTTTCTTCAGCGCGATCGTCGCGGTCAGATGTTGCTGTGGAGGTCTGAGAGGTCATGTGGGGATAAACCTTTTGAATACTTTTTTAGTGCGATAAGGGCGTTGCCCTAACCCAGTGGTGCAGATGGTGAGGTGCCGTTGTGGGCGGCAATAGTGTGAGCGGGTCGATCCTGTACTTCGATGCCGTAGAGGGCTTCGAGGGCTGAAACATAGTCATCAACCCTGCCCTCTCGAGCAAGCTCACGCGCACGCACGGTTGGGGTATGAAGCAGGGACTTCACCATGCGACGCATCGCTATTTCGAGTTGCTCAGTGGCTGCCGTGCAACCGTATTGGTTGTGCACTTTTGCCAGCTCTGCATCGAGCACACTCATAGTGTGTTGCCTTAAGGCAACAATAGCAGCATCAATATTGCGTGCTTTTTCTTTAACGCTGAACTCAGCCGCTTCTTCGTCCACAATTGTGCGGGCAGTATGCACTGACTCAACGGTTTCTTCAGGGGCAGCAAGGCGCACCGATTCTAGGGTGATGAGCTCTACGTTGGGCAGGTCAGCAACCTCCGGGGAGAAATCCCGTGAGAGGGCAAGGTCGAGGATGACGTGCTTACCTTCTGGAATCTCGATGGGCAGCATGGGGGAAGAAGCGCCGGAACAGCCGATGATAATATCAGCATTTTTCATATGCTGATGCAGCTGACCTCGAGGAACTGCTGCGACCCCGCGTTTGTCCGCGAAAGAGGCGGCACGGTCACTACGGGAATAAACCCATATATCGGAACAACCCCGCTCATGCAACGCTGCAACCGTTGCCCCGGCGTAGGCTCCTGTACCGAAGACAAGGGCGGTGCGGGTTTCCCAGGTTTTTTCAGTGACATCGTGTGCAATATCAAGGGCGACGGAAACGATAGACCTGCCGCGGGAGCCCAGCATAGTGCGCTGCCCGACTTTACGGGCAGTAGCGGCACTGTGGTCAAAAAGGCGGACCAGATTGCCGGTTGCCCGCCCGTTTTCCTGGGCAACTGCTAAGGCGCGGCGTACCTGACCGGTAATTTCTCGTTCGCCCACAACCGCCGATTCAAGACCGGAGGCAACGGTAAAGAGGTGGTGGGCTGCCTCTGAATTCACAAAGACATCAAAACTGTTTTCAACGATGTTATAGCTGAGGGGGCAGTTTTCGCTGAGAAGCTCGAAAATCTTTTCAGAAGCAGCTGCTACATCGTTATGGATATTCTGATCTGTAGCACCGGGTTTGCTTGGCAGCTCTGCGTAAATTTCTAGGCGGTTGCAGGTAGAGAGAATAACCTCACCGGCAATGCCTTTTGCGTTCAGCTTTGAGGGCAGAGCAAAGACGCCTTCGCTGAGATAGGCGATGGTGGTGAGGTCTACAGTCTTGTGGGATGCAACGAGGCTAAAAATAGTCACAACAGTATCTAATGATAAACAGTCTTGAGCTGATGCGGGGCTGACACAGTGTCACTAAATTCGGGGCGGTATGAGATGCTGTCACAGTTCCCTGCTGCCGCCGGGTGAAAACATGAATGACAACCTAGCGACACTCTGTCTCTAAAATTTTCCCCCATTCTTGGCACAATGGTATATATGACAATTCACCAGACCCCTGCACTGAAACAGCGCCCATTGCTCACTGCCGAGCAACTAGCCGCCCTTCCCTCCCAGCACCCCCTCAAAACCGCCCGGACTGGTGAATCAGCAATGAGTCGCACGCTAACCGGGCGCTGTGCTGAGCACGCCCCGGTCTGGTGTATGCGTCTGGGCGGGCTTTCCCTACCCGAGTACCGT
>JAUMUH010000038.1 GCA_030530765.1 Rothia sp. (in: high G+C Gram-positive bacteria) | reverse complement strand
ATTGCTTAGGTGAAGTGTTAGCGTGTTTTGCATACTGGTTTCAGGCGGCCGTTGGGGGTGTATGGGCGGGTGTTTTCGGTGGTGCGGGGGTTGGTGTTTTTTGGCGGCGGGGTATCCCTTATGAATAAGCCTCAGTATGTTCGTGTATCGCAACGAATGTGCCTATGAGTATTTCTTGATAATTTCCCTGGTATAGGTGCGCAGCGCCCGCTCAGGGTCAAACCCCTGTGCCTTGGCAGCGGCAGCCAGGCTAAAGAAGTGCTCCCCCAGCTCTGCCTCATCAGCAAAGGTCTGCCCACCAGCTACCTCGTGCGCATCAAGCAAACCTGCCTTTGACGCCTTAGAGATAGTTTTCTCTGCCAGCGCCAGGGCAGGCAGATGCGGCGGAATACCGTCCAGAGCGCCGGTGCGCTCTGGCTTCTCCTTCTTCTTCAGATCGTCCCAGCGTGCCAGTACGTCCTCACCGGTAGCAGCTTCTTCATCACCAAAGACGTAGGGGTGGCGGCGCTCTAGCTTATCGTTGAGGGCAGTGAGCACCTCCACGATAGAAAAGCCACCATCAGCCGCTGAGGTTTCTTCAGCAACCCGGGAGTGGAAAACCACCTGCAGCAGCACGTCCCCCAGTTCTTCTTTTAGCAGGGCGCGGTCAACACCTGCCGGTGCCTCGATAGCTTCAACCACCTCATAGGCTTCCTCAATGAGGTAGCGCAGCAGAGACTGGTGGGTTTGTTCGCCGTCCCAGGGGCAGCCACCGGGGCTGCGTAGGGTGTCCATAATCTTAACCAGACGCTCAAACTGCGCCCCGGCGTCCTTAAGCTCTGCCATTTACTCCTCTTCCCCTTCAGCTTCGTTCTCTAGCTCCTGGGCAATCTGCGCATAGGCAAGCTGCACGCTCTGCTCCAGGGTCCGCTTCTCATCAAAGGTACAAAAAGCACCGGCAACAGCGTTCATGGTCAGGTCAAAGAACTCTTTAATGCCGTAACCGGCGTGCTGAGCCAGTTCTGCAAATTCGCGGCTCATACTGGTTGCGCTCATCAAGCGATTGTCGGGGTTCACCGTGACCGCGAAACCGGCAGAAAAGAGCAGGGGCAGGGGGTGATCTTGGTACTCCCTGGCAGGTTCAAAAGGGGCACCGGTGCCCACCTTATCAATAGTTTCAGCAGCATCGGTTTGCAGGTTAGAGCAGGGGCAACATTCCAGCACAACGCGCCGGTTCTTAACCCAGTCGGCAACCTGCCCCAACTGCAGCACAGCTGCCTGGCGGTCAGCACCGGGCATGAGCGTGCCATCGGGATCAAGCTCCGCAACGGTTCTGGTCGTCATATCTTCTGTAATGCGCACGCCGTGCCCCAGGCGCAGGGCACGGCCAGCAACCAGAGCAGAACGAATAGACTCTAGCCCATCTGCTTCACCGGCATGCAGGGTCACGGGCACAAAGTTTTGTGCCAGCAGCTCAAAGGCTTCACTGAACTGATCTGCCGGGTAGCCAGCTTCTGGCCCAGCGAGGTCAAAGCCCACCACGCCCAGCTGACGGTACTTGACGGTCAACCGAGCGACATCAGTAGCACGATTATTCTGGCGCATGGCGCAGAGAATCTGGTTGACCAGCACGCGGCCACCCATCTGCCCAATGTACTCCATACCGTCCATCAGACCATCGGCAACAGCTTCTACCGCCTCTTCCATACTCAACCCACCGGCAGTATGCAATTCAGGTGCCCAGCGCACCTCCCCATAAATCACCCCGTCTGCCGCCAGGGTCAGAACATGATCATAGGCGACCTTACGCAAATTCTCAGCTGTCTGCATGACGGCAACCGTGTGACTAAAAGTTTGCAGATAGCGCTCTAGAGAGCGTGAGGTGGCCGCCTCATAAAACCAGCGAGCAAGCGCCTTCGGCTCAGTCTCTGGCAACCGATACCCCACCTTGGCCGCAAGCTCAATCAGGGTCTCAGGCCGCAGCCCGCCGTCCAGGTGATCGTGCAGGCTGACTTTGGGCAGTTTTTGTATCCAGGTGGGTTCTGCAGGTTCTCTCATGCTGATCTTTCGTGCGGTGGTGGGGTCTAAGCGTATAGAAATGCCCGCCCACCGCTGCATGTGGTGACAGACAGTGGGCGGGCTTTCTCAGGTGACGCTAGAAGGTCCAGGCGGCAAGTGCCTCGTTCATTGGTGCCGAGATGTTAGCACCGGTACGGGGGAACATACGCAGCTCCTCCACATACTGCTGGGCAGGGAGGCGTTCGGGGTAGGTCACAAAGGCTTCTTCATTGTTATAGTCAAAAGACGCCTGAACGGGAACACCTGGGGTAAAGCGGATGTTCATGGCCAGGGGCGAGCCTGAGCCCTCCTTGTAGCTATCAGCCTTGAGCTGCAAAACTGCCAGGGTTTCTTCGGGGATCAGGTCAAAGGTGCGCACCTGCTCCCAAAAACCGTTACGGCGCACGTGAGTCAGGGCATCGTAGTAGGAGCCAAGGGTTCGCACACGAATGAGCACGGTAGAAACATCACGGGCAGTACCGTTTTGCCCAAAGAGTGTCTCATAGGCAGGGGTAAAACGGCTGACGACCTCTGCTTCAGAGAGCACCAGGTTGCCTTCTGCCAGCTGGGTCTCAGACGGGGCAGCAATAGTTGGGGAAGCAAAAGAAGGGGAAATATCCACGTTAGTGCCTGCCGTGGGAGCATCAAGCGGTGCCGCAGCTGCAGCGCCTTCTGCTACCGGCGCTGAGGTAACGTCTTCGGTGTCATCACCAAAGACAGCATCATCAAGGTGGGCAGGTAGGTCGGTAGGGGTCACCAGGTTATCGTGTTCGGTTTCTTCTGCGCCCTCTGTTCCCTGGTAAACGGGCTCATCGGCAGGAGGCTCGCCCTCAGCCTCGGTTGTCTCAGTTACTTCAGCTGCTTCAGCTACCGCGGGTAAGCTGCTGGCCAGGTCGCTCTCACCGGGTTCTGCACCGGCAGATTCTGCGGTTTCCTGCGGAGAGTACGCAAAACGTTGCGCCATGTATTCTGGCTCAGCTCCCTCTTCTTCTGCCACGGTGTCAGCATGAGTGGATGTAAAGACGGGGGCGGTGCTAGCAGACTGTGAGATGACACTGCCGCTCTGCTCTACCTCACTTGCAGCGCCAGTGCTTTCTTCAGAGCCCTCTAAGGGTGCTTCTGTGCCGGCGGTTTCTACCTCTTCTATCTCTTCTACCTCGGCGGCGGTATCATCAGCCGCTACGCTGTTCTCCTGATGCTGGGCAAGGCGGGCAGTAACCCTCTCCACGGGGTTTTCCTCAGCGCTTACGCCTGCCGCTGCAGGCACCGCCGGGGGGACTGCCGGAGTTTGCTCCGCCTCTGCAACGGGCAGCTGGTCAGCAGCGGTTTCTTCTTCTACCAGGCTGTAGCTGAGGTTATGGTTACTGCTCTGATCCGTGCTCATGAACGATGCCTGCACCGCCTGCTCACCCTGAACCGAGGGGTTTACCACGATAAGAGCACGGCTAAATGCACCTCGTTCGCTCTTTTCTTCCTCTACGTAGAGGTCAGCAATCTCAGCAAACCATTCATGACCAGGTAGCACGGTAGCGCTTTCAAGCTCGTTACCGCGCTGGTAGAAGGTAAAGCTCATATCGCTACCGGTTTGGGCAAGTTCAAGGGTGACCTGCCCATCTGCTTTTTTGCGCATTTTCTGCGCAAGTGCACGCAAGGCAACCCCAATCTCAGCAACCGGGGCAGAGGCTGGTGCCGAGGTCGTCTCACCATTCTCAGGTGAAGAAGCCAAAACCTCGCTGGTGTCGGTGGCCTCTACGGTCTGATTGTCTTTCTTACGGCTAAAAATACCCATGAGTTTTCTTCTTTCTAGGGGGAAACAGGTTATGCGTTGATACGGTCAAGAATAATAGCGGTTTCAGCGAGGCAACCGTTGATGTCCCAAGCCCCTTCCAAAGCTTGGAGCGCCCGCTCAAACCGCTCGGGGGTATCGGTCATCAAGGTCATCAGAGGCTGACCCGATGTGACCGTATCACCCGGCTTAGCGTGCAGGCGTATACCGGCGGCAAGCTGAACGTCATCCTCTTTGCGAGCGCGGCCAGCACCTAAACGCCAGGACGCCGTGCCCACAGCAAGCGCGTCAAGGCGGGTCAGAGTACCGGTTGCCTCAGCTGTGACAACGTGGGTCTCACGAGCCTGCGGCAGGGCGGCGCTCGGGTCACCGCCCTGAGCCGAAATCATCTGACGCCACTTATCCATAGCGCGCCCATCTGCCAGGGCTTCGGCGGGGTCAGCGTCCACCCCGGAGTTTTTAAGCATGACACGGGCAAGCTCTAGCGTCAGTTCTACAACATCGGCGGGGCCGCCACCGGCAAGTACCTCAAGGGATTCTTCAACCTCACAGGCATTACCCACCGTCAAGCCCAGCGGGGTATCCATGTTGGTCAGCAGGGCGCTGGTAGTTACCCCGGCATCCTGCCCCAGGGCAACCATGACCTCGGCAAGTTCGCGTGCCTGGGCAAGGTTCTTCATAAAAGCACCTGAACCGACCTTCACATCAAGCACCAGGGAGCCTGTGCCCTCAGCAATTTTCTTGCTCATAATGGACGAGGCAATCAGAGGAATAGCCTCAACCGTGCTGGTGGTATCGCGCAGGGCATAGAGCTTCTTATCGGCAGGGGCAAGGCCAGACCCTGCCGCCGAAATTACTGCCCCAACCGTGCCCAAAATATCAAGGGTGCGCTCATTAGAGAGGTTGGCCTGCCAGCCTTCGATAGCCTCCAGCTTATCGAGGGTGCCGCCGGTGTGGCCTAGACCCCTGCCAGAGAGCTGCGGTACCGCAACATCGTACACAGCCACCAGTGGTGCCAACGGCAGGGTAATCTTATCGCCCACGCCACCAGTGGAATGTTTATCAGCAGTAGCCAGTTTCTTACCCACACCGATTATAGAAGAAAAATCCATGCGCTCACCGGAGCGGATCATTGCATCGGTCCAGCGTTTAATCTCAGCACGGTTCATACCGTTCAAGAAAATTGCCATTGCCAGCGCGCTCATCTGCTCATCAGCAACAACCCCGCGAGTATAGGCATCGATGACCCAGTCAATCTGGGCATCAGCCAGCGCCCCGCCGTCCCGTTTGGTGCGGATGACATCTACCGCATCAAAAGCTTCGGTGCTCATGTGCGTCCTCTCTACTGCCTGCGGTGCGGCTGCGCACCCTACCTCGTTATCGTTCGTCTTCTCTAAGTATGCCAGTTCTACCCCCTGTTCCACAGATTCTTAGCTAACTGACAAGCTATTAAAGACGCTCAGGGCCAAAAGCATCCGGTAGCATCTGCTCAATGGTCATCAGCCCACCAGCAGACTGAAGCTGCATACCCGGGGCGCTGTGTTCAAAAAGTAGCTGGCGGCAACGACCGCAGGGCATCAGCGGTTTACCGCTACCGTCTACGCAGGCAAAGGCAACCAAGCGGCCGCCCCCGGTACGGAAGAGATCTGAAATGAGGGAGCATTCGGCGCAGAGGGTAATACCGAAAGAAGCATTCTCGATGTTGGCACCGGTGACGATGCGCCCGTCCTCGGTCAAAGCTGCTGCCCCTACCGCAAAGTTGGAGTAGGGCGAGTAAGAGTGTGCAAGGGACGCCCGGGCTGCTTCAGTGAGTTCTTCCCAGTTGATTTCTGGCAACGTTGTTTCCTTTACCTAAAAATAGACAGAGGCTACCGCAATAACGCGCGGTAGCCTCTGCACTGTGCTTACTCCTTGATGTAGGGCTTGCCCGCTGCTGCCGGGCCTCGGGAGCGGCCTACCAGACCTGCCACGGCAAAGATGGTGACCAGGTAGGGCAGCATTGCCAGAAGCTCGGTGGGCACCTTGGTGCCCAGAATAGAAAGCACGAACTGCAGGTTCAGCGAGAAGCCAAAGAGCAGGGCGGCACTCAGTGCCCCGATGGGGGTCCAGCGACCAAAGATGAGAGCCGCGAGGGCGATATAGCCCTGACCGGCCGTCATATCGGAGTTGAAGGCTGAGACGGATACCAGGGTGAAGAAGGCACCGCCCATACCAGCAACAACGCCTGCCAGCAGGACGTTACGGGTGCGTAGACCGTTGACGTTTACACCCAGGGTGTCAGCCGCCTTGGGGTGCTCCCCCACAGCACGGGTGCGCAAGCCCCACTTGGTCTTGTTCAAGGCGAACCAGATGAGACCCACCACAAAGTACATGAGGTAGACCAGCACGTTCTGGTTAAAGAGAACCGGCCCCACCACGGGAATTTGTGAGAGTACGGGGACCTCGAAGCTAGGTAGCTTGGGTGCAGAGTTGAGGGTTGAGGCGTTGGGCTGTAGCACGCGGGAGAAGAGGAAGCCAGTGAGACCGGATACCAGAACATTAACCACAACACCCACGATGGTCTGGTCTACCAGGTACTTAATCGAGAAGAGCGCCAGAATAGCTGACACCAGCATACCGCCCAGCATTGCTGCCAGCAGACCGGCCCAGGGGTTCTTGGTGATGGAGCCAACCAGCACGGCGGCAAAAGCGCCAAAGAGTAGCTGCCCCTCGATAGCAATATTCACCACGCCAGAACGTTCACAAAGCAGACCGCCCATGGACCCGAAAATCATGGGAATAGACAGGGCAAGGGCACCGGTGAGCAAGGAGACCAGGGACAGGGAGGGTTTGGCGGTTGAGCCAATAGCCCACACCAGTAGCCCGGTGGCAAAAGCTAGCCAGAAGAGGGGGGTAACCCAGCGCCGTAGCACCTTACCGGTCTTGGTAGCTACCAGTGAGTAAACGGCAAGACCCAGCATAAGGGCTGAAGCAACCCAGCCGTAGACCGTGGGGCTAATCAGTAAGGGGGCGGTCTTGAACCAGCTAACACCGTCATCGATGGTTAGCCTAATCGTTGAATCCGGGGCCTTGAAGGCGATGAGCAGAAGGGAAAGCGCAGCGAGCACCGAGAAAATGATGGGGTTCTTCCAGTTCTTCACGGCGAGGGTTTCGGTCTCAGCTGCGACCTTAGTATTGTGAGTTGTTGTACCACTCATGCTTATGCCTCCACTGCCTTGGTTGATGCTTTTTTCTTCTTTTTCTTGGGCGCTCCGGTGGGGTCAGGTAGGCGGAAGATAGCGCGAACCAGCGGGGGCGCGGCAATGAAGAGGACGATGAGCGCCTGCAAAACCAGCACAATATCAATTGAGGTGCCGGTTGACACCTGCATAGAGACACCACCAGCGCGGAAAGCACCGTAGAGCAGGGCTGCAAAGAAGGTGCCCAGGGGCTTGGAGCGCCCCAGCAAGGCTACGGTGATAGCGTCAAAGCCCAGTGAGGCGGCTATGCCGGTTGAGAGTACCTTCTCGGTACCGGCAACCTGGGTTGCACCGGCAAGACCTGCAAGCGCACCGGAAATTGCCATAACCACAATGTAGCCACCGGCAACAGAGATACCGGCGGTGCGGGCGGCGTTGGGGTTAGCACCCACAGCACGCAGACGGAAACCGATGGTGGAGCGGTTAAGCAACCATGCTACGAAGGCTACAGCCAGCAGGGCAACGATAAAGCCCAGGTGCAGGCGGAAGGAGGGGCCCAGCAGCAGCGGGAACACTGCGTTGTCCCCCAGTTTTTCTGAGATGGGGTTTGCGCTACCTTCTCGTTGCAGAAGCGGGGTTTTGAGCAGGTAAACCAGAAGATTAGCGGCAATGTAGTTCATCATGATGGACAAGATGACCTCGTGTGCCCCGGTCTTTGCCTTGAGCAAACCGATGATACCGCCCCAGATAGCGCCACCGATGACGCCACCTAACAGGATCAAGGGAACCATGGCAGCAGGGGGCAGACCGGCGTTGAGCGCAACCCATCCAGAGATGATAGCGCCCAGAATAACCTGGCCCTGTGCGCCGATATTGAAAAGACCGGCGCGGAAGGACAGGGCCACAGCAAGACCTGCAAAAATGAGCGGAGTTGCTACGGTGAGGGTCTCGGTCAGCGGGCGGATCTGCTGCACAAAAGTCTTGCCGTTGGGGTTGTAGATGGAACCCTGTAACAGAGCAATGTAGGAGTCGTAGGCTGCTTTCCAGCCTGCTGCCAGGGTGTCTGTGGGGCGGGCAAAAAAGTATTTTGAGGCTGCCTGGGTTGCAGGATCGGTTGCTGCAATCAGCAGACCGCCAACGATAAAGGCTGCTAGGGCAGCACCGATAGAAAGCCCGATACCGCCACCGGCTATGCGGGCAAAGGCTGAGGGTTTCTCGGTGGCAACCAGCTGGGAGCCGGCGTCCTGAACAGGAGTGCTGCTGACAGCGGTATCAGCAGCTAGAACAGGGCTTGCCTGTTCCGGTGCGGGCTTCTTATCGCTCATTCTTTTCTCCTTCTGCCCAGGGAACGGTGACGGTATCCGCAGATGTGGTGGGGGGTGCGGCGGGAATCTGGCTGTGTTCTGTTTCAGCTGCTAGCGCTTCTTCATAGGTCGCCCCTGCCATCATCTGACCTAGCACTGATCGGGGGGTCTGTGGCGGGACGATTCCCATCAGCTCACCGTGGAAGAAAACAGCAATGCGGTCGGCAAGACCGTAGACCTCGTCCAGCTCGGTGGAAACAATCAGCACGGGCACGCCTTTGTCTCGTTCTTCCACAACGCGTTTGTGAATAAACTCGATGGAGCCAACGTCCACACCGCGGGTCAGCTGGGAGCCAACGAAAAGATCCAGGTCGCGGGTTAGCTCGCGGGCAACCACGATTTTCTGCTGGTTACCGCCGGAAAGGGTGGAGGCAGTGTGTTCTTTGGAGCCCATGCGGATATCGAACTCTTGCGCTGCCCGGTCGGCATTGGCAGAAATTTTTGCCCGTTTCAGGGTGCATGCTGATGAGAACTCTTTGGTGTCAAAGAGGTCAAGCACTAGGTTCTCTGAGATGGAGAAGGAGCTGACCAGACCGTCCTTGCTGCGGTCTTCAGGCACAAAACCTACCCCTGCGCGCAGCACCTGCTTGGTGGTTAGCCCCAACAGCTCTTTACCGTTGAGTTTGAGGGAGCCACTTGCCTTGGGGTGCAAACCGATAATGGTTTCTGCCAGTTCGGTCTGCCCGTTTCCTTGCACACCTGCCACGGCAAGAATTTCACCGCCGCGAATGGTGAAAGAGACGTCCTTGAGCAGAGGCACACCGTTGTCTGCAACCAGGGTGAGGTTTTCGACTTCGAGCTTCTTGTCGTTAGTGCGTGCTTCTTCTTTATCTACGGTTAGCTGCACGTTCTTGCCCACCATCATGGAGGCAAGCTCGGTGGTAGACATACTGGGCTGGGCGTGGCCCACTACTTTGCCGCGGCGGATAACGGTGATGTCATCAGAAATTTCGCGCACTTCACGCAGTTTGTGGGAGATAAAGAGCAGGGACTTGCCGTCCTTGCGCAGCTGGTCCATAATGCCCAGCAGCTGGTCGGTTTCAGCCGGGGTGAGGACGGCGGTGGGCTCGTCCAGAATCAGAATTTCAGCATCCCTCACCAGCGCCTTGATAATCTCAACGCGCTGCTGCACGCCCACCGGCAGGTCCTCGACGATAGCGTCGGGGTCAACAGCGAAGCCGTAGCGGTCAGAAATCTCGCGGATCTTCTGACGGGTAGTTTCAAGATCCAGGGTCATGCCCTTAGTAGCCTCAGAGCCAAGAGCCACATTCTCTGCCACGGTAAAGACAGGTACCAGCATAAAGTGCTGGTGCACCATGCCAATGCCTGCTGCCATGGCATCCGATGGGCCAGAGAACTCAACGGGCTGATCGTCAATGTAAAGCTGCCCTTCGGTGGGGCGGTAGAGACCAAAGATGACGTTCATGAGGGTGGATTTACCCGCGCCGTTTTCGCCCAGTAGACAGTGAACCGTCCCGGGTGTGACCGTCAGGTCAATGCTGTCGTTCGCGGTAAAATCACCAAAACGTTTAGTGACCTTGCGCAGTTCGAGTTTCATCGAGTGGCTTTCTGTGTGGTGAGACCCTGCCCCATCACCCCTGGGGGTTGCTGGGGTTGGCTATTAGGTATGTTTCGTGCTTTAGTCTAGCGGTTAGACCGCACCTGTGAACATCTGAGCGCCAAATAAGCGGCTCACACTCACCCAACATGCGGGGAAGGAGTGTGAGCCGCTCTAACCTCTACAGGAGGTATACCGCTTTACTGAGCGGTGGGTGAACCTTTGGTTTCAACCTTGATGGCGCCGGCGATGATGTCTTCCTTAATCTTGTCTAGCTCTGACTTGGTCTCGTCTGAGATCTTTGAGTCGAAGTTATGGAAGGGTGCCAGACCAACGCCGTCGTTCTCTAGAGTGCCGATGTAGGCATCTGCGGTGAACTTGCCGTCCATATCAGCCTTGATGGTTTCGGTGATAGCTGCATCCATCTTCTTCATCACAGAGGTGAGGATGATGTCCTGGTAGTCAGCGTTGGTTTCATAGCCATCAGCATCAACCCACACCACGGAAGCAGGAGCATCTGCATGCGAAGCGTTGTATTCCTTAACAGCTTCCAGGGTACCTGCACCAACGGGGCCGGCTACGGGCATGATGATGTCAGCGCCCTGGTCCAGGAAGTTCTGGGTGTTGGTCTTGCCCTTGGTGGCGTCCTCGAAGTCACCGGTGAAGGTACCGCTCTGGGCACCGGTGTTCCAGCCCAGAACCTCGACCTTGGCGTCCTTCTGCTGGTTGTAGTATTCAACGCCCTGGGCGAAGCCGTCCATAAAGATGGTCACGGTGGGGAACTCCATACCGCCGTAGGTTGCTACCTTACCGGTCTTGGTCTGGGTAGCAGCCAGGTAGCCTGCCTGGAAGGCAGCCTGGGCGGTGTCAAAGACGATGGGGCGCACGTTATCCAGCTCAATGGAGTTATCGTCCACGATGGTGAAGTGCATATCGGGGTTAGCCTCAGCAACTTCCTTGGTGGTATCTGCCAGACCAAAGCCAACGGTAACGGTCAGGTTGCAGCCTGACTGAACCATCTGATCAAGGTTGGGGCCGTAATCAGTTTCAGAGGTGGATTCAGCTTCCTTGTGCTTAATCTCGTACTCGGTTACAGCATCCTGCAGACCCTTGTAGGAATTCTGGTTAAAGGACTTATCCTGGAAGCCACCGAAGTCAGAAACAATGCAGCCCAGATAGTCGCTTGAACCACCCGATGCTGATGATGACTCTTCAGGAGCAGCGCCGCAGCCTGCCAGCAGAAGAGCAGAGACGCCAAGGATTGAACCGGTGGAAGCAAGGTGCTTGCGTGAGAAAGCCATGATGGTCCTTTTCGTACGGCCCTGAAAGCGTGACCTAACATCAGGGGTTAGGGTGTGTATGGTGAACCCGCTTCAGAGAAAAATTTTGCGTAACACAACACATCTTAGTGTGATTTAAGTTTCTCTTCACCTTCAGATTGCAGTTTAGAGAGTGAGCCGCACAACATGCCATAAACCCATCACTGTTACTCCTAGCCACAGCCTGCAACGGGAGCATATACAGATAGAAAATAAGTTACCCGGGAGTAACTACTGCTGGGCGAGCTCTGCTCTAATAGCCCTCAGGGCAGTTGCCGCCATAACCCGCACACCCACCTCAATAGCGCGCTCATCGGGGGCATAGTCCCCGCGGTGCAGATCAAAGGTGGTACCACCGGGCACCCTGGTGCCCAAGCGGATGAGAGCACCGGGCACCTCCTGCAGCATCCAGGCGAAATCTTCACCACCCATAGACTGCTCAACCAGCACAACGGCGTCCTCCCCCAGCTCGGCGCGGGCGGCGTTCTCTAACATAGCTATTTCATCTTCGGTGTTGACCGCCGGGGGCACACCGCGGAAGTGCTCTAATTCCACCTCAACGTTGTAGGGGGCAGCGATCTGTTCTACCACCTCATCGAGCATGGCACCTGCTTGCTTCCACACATCAGCATCCAGGCAGCGCATGGTGCCCGCCAGAAATGCATTAGAGGGTATGGCATTGGGGGCAACACCGGCTTCAACCTGCCCCCAGACCACCAGCACGCCGCTGCGCACATCGGTTTTACGTGAGAGCACCGCCGGAACATTGATGGCAATCTGGCTGAGAGCATACACAATATCTTCGGTCAGGTGAGGGCGGGAGGTGTGCCCACCGCGCCCCTTGAGGCTGATTTTGATGGTGTCTGAAGCGCTAGTAATCGCCCCGATCCGGGTGCCAATCTTGCCCACGTCCACCTTGGGTTCGCAGTGCAGGGCAAAGGCACGCGGCACCCCCTCTAAAATGCCCTGGGCAATCACATCAACAGCGCCACCGGGTAGCTGCTCTTCAGCCGGTTGAAAGATAATGCGGATGCGAGCCCCCAGCGGGGTCTGCTGGTGTAGCCGGTGCAGGGCAATGGCGACGCCCAGCATGACGGTCTGGTGAATATCGTGCCCGCAGGCGTGCATGACCCCATCAGTTGTTGAGGCGTAGGGCAAATCGGTTTCTTCTTGAATGGGCAGGGCATCAATATCTGCCCGGAAAGCAGCAGCAAAAGGCCCCTGACCAATATCAACGTAGCAGCCGGTGCCCTTGAGGTGTTTGGGGGCTAACCCGGCGTCGGTGAGGGCACTGAAGATGCGCTCTGTCGTCTTTGTTTCCAGGTAAGAGAGCTCGGGGTGGGCGTGCACCTCGCGGCGAAAGCGAATGAGCTCCGGGGTCAGAGAGCGCAGGCGCTGCCCAAAAATCGGGGTGTTCACATCGTGTGAGCTAAGAGCTGGTGAGGACATACCTCTAAGATAGCGCCTCAGCCCGCAGGGCGTGAAAATAGACCCCAGCATGACGCAAGTGAGCTTTTATGACGCCTTTATGACATAAAGCAAGGACGCCCCGCCCCCACTCCCCTGCCGGTAGCAAGAGTGAGTGGGGTGCGGCGTCCTGCTCTTTCTCTAGATCTTAGAGGGAACGGGCCAGAATAGCCTGCTTGACCTCGGCAATTGCCTTGGTAATTTCAATACCGCGGGGGCAGGCCTCGGTGCAGTTGAAGGTGGTGCGGCAGCGCCACACGCCTTCCTTATCGTTGAGGATCTCTAGGCGCATATCGCCAGCGTCATCACGGGAATCGAAGATAAAGCGGTGGGCGTTCACGATTGCTGCCGGGCCGAAGTACTGACCATCGGTCCAAAAGACCGGGCAGGAAGAAGTACAGGCGGCGCAGAGGATGCACTTGGTGGTGTCATCA
>JAUMUH010000037.1 GCA_030530765.1 Rothia sp. (in: high G+C Gram-positive bacteria) | reverse complement strand
CAACGATGGCGGTACGCAGCCCGCGGGTGGCAGCGTCCAGGGCAATACCTGCACCGGTGACGCCGCCACCAATCACCAGAATATCTACACCTGAGTCATCGGTCATTGCCTCAAGTGCAACAGCGCGGGAGCTAGCTGATAGGTGGGATTGGGCGGCGAATGTGGCGGTCATGGCTTCTCCTCAGACCTCTCGGTTGTAGTCTCTGCCTCTATTTCAACTGTTCAGTTCAAAAAGACTCAAAGGGTATGAACATATTTTCATCTAAACTTGATATCTGATGAACAAAAATAAAAACCTGGTCTTTGATGCCGCTCAGCTTTACTACACCGAACACCTGACCATGGCAGCTATTTCAAGCCGCCTGGGGGTGTCCCGCCCGACCGTATCCCGCCTTCTTAAAGAGGCACGTGAAAGCGGGGTGGTGACAATCCACATTAACGATGAGCTGCGCCCCAAAGACCCACTGGAAAACCGCCTGACCGACCTCTATAAGGTGAGGGTTCACCTAGTACGGGTGCCAGCTGGCGCTAGTGAATCAGCCCGGATGCGCAGCGTGGCGGCAGCCGGGGCAAAACTTCTTGATTCCCTGGTGACCCACGGCTCCACGCTGGGGGTCGCCTGGGGGTCAACCGTCACTGAAGTCGCCCAGTTTCTGCCCAAACGTCCCCTAGAAAACGTCACCGTCGTGCAGCTCAACGGGGCAGGTAATGCCCGCCATACAGGCATCCCCTATTCGGGGGCAATCTTGGGGCAGATTGCCTCTGCCTACGCTGCCCGCATGGTGCACTTTCCCGTCCCAGCCTTCTTTGACTATGCCGATACCAAAGCTGCCATGTGGTCAGAACGTAGTGTGCGCGGCGTGCTCTCGGTGCAACGCTCAGCCGATGTGGCTCTCTTTGGGGTAGGCGCTTTTGGTGGTTCCATCCCATCCCATGTTTATGCAGGCGGTTATTTTGATGCTGGTCAGTTAGCTGACCTGCGTGCCGAAGGCATCGTAGGGGATATCTGCACTGTGATGATTAGGGAAGATGGCACCTGGGTGGATCTTGCCGTCAACCAGCGGGCAACCGGCCCTACACCTGCAGAACTGGTCAAAATTGGGCGGCGCGTGTGTGTAGCATCAGGGGCACACCGGGCTCTTGCCCTGCGAGCTGCCCTCACAACCGGTGCTATCACCGACCTGGTGGTCAGCGAAGACCTAGCAAAATTACTGCTGACCTAGAAGTAAGTTAGGTGCCGCAGATTACTGCGCAGCCTGTTTAAGTGCAGCTTTCACCGCACCAATTGCAGGCTGACCGGCGCTCTCGGTGCGCACCGTGACAAAAATATTGCGGAAGGGGTCACCAGGTAAGGGCAAGATCTTGAGCTTCTCAGCTAGGGTGCCTTGCGGTAGGTGGGCTAGCGCAAAATCAGGCAGGACGGCAGCTGCCCCCGAGGCAACCAGCCGCAGGTGAATGCCAAGATCATCAATCACATAGCGCACCTCTGGCTCAAACCCAGCCGCCCGGCACTGGTCAATAGCCCAAGTGCGCGAGGTATTATGCTCACCCTCAAAAACCCAGGGTAAATGTGCCGCCCCCGCCAAATCTTCTACCCCA
Source organism: Rothia sp. (in: high G+C Gram-positive bacteria) (assembly GCA_030530765.1). Classification (GTDB taxonomy): domain Bacteria; phylum Actinomycetota; class Actinomycetes; order Actinomycetales; family Micrococcaceae; genus Rothia. The sequence goes on along the minus strand of JAUMUH010000037.1, from coordinate 11,797 downwards.
GAATCAGCGGGAACCACCAGGTTTAGTGCATCACGGGTCAGTAGCTCGCTGGTAAGTTCGGGGTGCTCTGGGATAAACCTGTGCGGGTAAGACTCAGCAATCACCATATCGAACTCCCGGCTACGGGTGAGGCTTAGCCCGGTTTCTGGGTCAATCTGAACAGCGTGAAGCTCCACCTGCGGGGCGTGTTCTGTCAGATAGGCCAGGGTGTCAGAAAGAAGCGCCTGAGCCGCCGACTGAAAAATAGCCAGACGCACCTGCCCCGCTGGCACCCCGTCTAGCAAAGTGATGCGGGTGCGGGCAGCATCAAGCTCAGAGAGCACCCGGCGAGTGCTCTCAGCAAGAATCAGCGCCTCAGTGGTCAACTCAACGTGCCGCCCCACCTTACGGAGCAGGGGAGCACCCACCTCTTTCTCAAGGGTGGAAAGCTGCTGGGACACCGCCGACGACGTCAGGTGCAAAGCCTTAGCGGCAGCAGCGAGCGTGCCGCGCTCATGAATTTCAAGCAGCATAGCCAAGCGTCGAAGATCATACATGATTACTCGCTAACGGTGCGGGGAGCATTGGTAATCGTGTCAGGCGGGCGGTGAAGCCTGACTCGCAAATAATTTAGCAAACCTAAACTAAGAAGTGCAAAAAGATTCACTTTTCCTAATAGTGTAGTTGGAACCCAAACATGGTGAAATGGGTAACAGAAAATAAGAATGTGCCTCAGGGCACCGAACCAATGGAGGTTCTACCATGGCTTACCCCTTCGCTGACGACCACCACCAGAAACTTGCCCAGCAGGCAACCGAACTAGTGGCACAGTGGGTCAAGGACGCCCAAAACATCCCCGCAGACCCCGCGGCTGAAAAACTCGCTGGCGTCCTCAAAGACCCCAACGGTCTGGACTTCACTGTAGGCTTCGTCGATGGGGTAGTGCGCCCTGAAGACCAAAGCGTAGCCGGTAAGAACCTCGAACGCATCGCCCCCATCGTGCCCTCCTTCCTGCCCGGCTACATGAAGGCAGCTGTTGGTGTAGGTGGCAAACTGGCAGGTAAGGTCTCCTGGCCCACCGTACCCATCGCCCGCACCGTCCTGCGCCAAATGGTCGGCCACCTCATCGTGGACGCCCGCGACGAAAAGCTGGGCCCTGCCATCAAGCACCTGACCGCCAGCGGCAACAGGCTCAACATCAACCTGCTGGGCGAAGCCGTGCTGGGCGACCGCGAAGCAGAACGCCGCCTGACCGAAACCAAGCGCCTGCTAGCACGCGACGACGTTGACTACGTCTCCATCAAGGTGTCCTCCGTTTCTGGACCCCACTCCCACTGGGCATTCGACGAGGTTGTCGCTGAAGCGGTACGCCGCCTCACCCCCCTCTACGAGCTGGCAGCGTCCTCACCGGCACCCAAGTTCATCAACCTGGACATGGAAGAATACAAAGACCTCGATATGACCATCGACGTCTTTACCAAGATTCTTGACCAGCCCCAGCTCAAGAAGCTCGAAGCCGGTATCGTGCTTCAGGCCTACCTGCCCGACACCCTAGCGGCAATGCAGCGCCTACAGGAATGGGCAGCCGAGCGCGTTGCCGCAGGTGGCGCCCGCATCAAGGTTCGCCTGGTCAAGGGCGCAAACCTCTCCATGGAAAAGGTAGAGGCAGCAGTTCACGGCTGGCCCCTGACCACCTGCGAATCAAAGCAGGCATCAGATACCAACTACAAGCGCATCCTTGACTACGCTCTGCACCCCGAGCGCACCAAGAACATCCGCCTGGGCGTTGCTGGTCATAATCTCTTTGACGTAGCCTTTGCTCTGCTGCTGGCAGAAGACCGCGATGTTGCCCGTGATGTTGAGTTCGAAATGCTCATCGGTATGGCATCCCAACAGGCAGAGGTCATTCGCCGCCGTGTGGGTCACCTGTTGCTCTACACCCCCGTGGTGCGCCCCGAAGAGTTCGACGTTGCTATCTCCTACCTGGTGCGCCGCCTTGAAGAGAATGCCTCCTCTGAAAACTTCATGAGCGCGGTCTTTGACCTTGACTCTTCCCCCGCTCTCTTTGACCGCGAAAAGCAGCGCTTCTTGGCTTCCCTGGCTGATGTGACCGATGAGGTTCAGCCTGCCCAGCGCACCCAGAACCGCCTAGAAGAAACCGCTGAGACCGTCTTCAAACCTGCTGAAGGCACCTTTGCGAACACCCCCGATACCGACCCCGCTCTGGCGGCTAACCGCGTGTGGGGCCGCGCAATTCTTGAACGTTCCAAGACCACCACAATTGGCATCGACACCCTCGCAGCTAACGAGCTGGGCTCAGCTGAGGCAGCAGATACCCTGGTTGCTGAGACCGTTGCAGCCGGTGCTGAGTGGGGCGCACGTCCTGCCGCTGAACGCGCAGCTATCTTGCGTCAGGTAGCCGTTGCCCTGGCAGTACGCCGCGGCGACTTCATGGAAATCATGGCACATGAAGCAGGCAAGACCCTAGACCAGGGTGACGTTGAAGTCTCAGAAGCAGTAGACTTCGCCTACTACTACGCCATGCTGGCAGAACGCCTGGATGATATGGACGGCGCCCGCCCCGTACCTGCCAAGCTAACCCTGGTCATCCCGCCCTGGAACTTCCCCACAGCTATCCCCGTTGGTGGTGTGCTGGCGGCACTGGCAGCAGGTTCTGGTGTGATCTTCAAACCAGCCTCCAACACCGCCCGCATCGGTGCCCTGATCGCTGAGGTCATGTGGGAAGCCGGTGTACCCCGCGATGTACTGCGCCTGGTCAAGGTCACCGACCGCGACGCTGGTTCAAAGATGATCGCAGATGCCCGCGTCGACCGTCTGATCCTGACCGGCGGCTACGAAACCGCCGAAATGTTCCGTTCCTGGCGCAAGGACCTGCCCCTCTTTGGTGAGACTTCCGGCAAGAACTCCATCATTGTCACCCCCAACGCTGACCTCGACCTTGCCGTCAAGGACGTCGTTGCCTCCGCCTTCGGTCACGCAGGTCAGAAGTGCTCGGCTGCCTCCACCGTCATTCTGGTGGGTTCAGTGGGGGAGTCCAAGCGCTTCTACAACCAGCTGGTTGACGCCGTGAAGTCCCTACATGTGGCTCACCCCCAGGACATCGAATCTGAGATGGGCCCCGTCATTGAAGTACCCGAGGGCAAGCTCAAGCGCGGCCTAACCACCCTGGGCGAAGGCGAAACCTGGATCATCAAACCCGAACAGCTGGACGAAACCGGCCGCCTCTGGTCACCCGGCGTGCGCGCAGGCGTCAAGCCCGGCAGCGAATACCACCTGACCGAGTACTTCGGCCCCATCCTGGGCGTCATGAAGGCAAAGACCCTTGAAGAAGCTATCGAGCTACAGAACGCAACCGACTACGGTCTCACCGCAGGCCTGCACTCCCTGGACTCCAAGGAACTAGCCCTCTGGCTTTCAAAGGTTCAAGCAGGTAACACCTACGTCAACCGCGGCATCACCGGCGCAATCGTCCAGCGCCAGCCCTTCGGCGGCTGGAAGAAGTCAACCGTAGGCTCAGGCACCAAGGCTGGCGGCCCCAACTATCTGGTGGCACTGACCGACTGGGCCAGCGAACCCTCCACCGTTACCACCGCACCCACCAAGGAGGCGGTACGCGACATCCTGGCAGCCCTGCGCGAGCCCACCGCAACCACCGAAGAAGGCCTGCAGAAGCTCACCCGCTCAGCCAGCTCAGACGCCGCAGCCTGGGCAACCGAATTCGGCATCGGTCACGACCCCAGCCAGCTGGGCGTAGAACGCAACATCCTGCGCTACCTGCCCACGACCGTCCAGGTTCGCCTCGATGCCACAGGCACTATGGAGGACGCAGCCCGCGTGCTCTTGGCAGGTGTTGCAGCAGGTGCAAAGATTGAGTTCTCTACCGCCATCGACCTGCCCGTAGCGGTCAAGGCAGCCTTTGAGAAGGCAGGTGTCACCATTAAGCAGCAGAGCAATGAAGACTACCGCGCCTCCCTGCGCGCTATCGCCAAGACCCCCTCAAAGCAGCTTGAAGGCACCGCTTTTGAAGGCGCTCGCATCCGCTACATCGGTGATGACGCAAGCTCAATCTATGAGGCACTGGACGGCCGCCCCGACATTGCGGTTTACTTCCAGCCTGTCACCGAGGCCGGTCGCATTGAAATGCTGCCCTTCCTGCGCGAACAGGCAGTATCAATCACCGCCCACCGATTCGGTAACCCCTACAAGTTCTCAGAATCAGTGATCTAAGACCGCTCTGAGATAAGGACGCCGTGCCCTACTTTCTAGCTTGCTGGTATGGGAGTGGGGTGCGGCGTCCTTGCTGTAAAAGAGCTACCACAACACGGTGGCGCCGGTTACCAACACCTGTAGCCTGTGCCATATAATGAGAGGTGAGAGTTTGCTTCTCCCTCGTCGCAAGCTCATTTTCTTTCGAGTTTCACGCACCTCGATCGGCATCTTTCACAAGAGAAAAGGAAACCTCCGATGAGCAACGTCCCCGCAGAACTCAAGTACACCAAAGAACACGAATGGGTTAGCGAACTCACCGCAGACGGCACCGTGCGCGTTGGTGTAACTGACCACGCTCAGGACGCCCTGGGTGATGTGGTTTACGTTGACCTGCCCGAAGTTGGAGAAACTCTAGAGGCTGATGCAACCTTCGGCGAAATTGAATCCACCAAGAGCGTTTCAGACCTCTTTGCGCCCATCAATGGCGAAGTTGTGGCTGTTAACGAAGAGCTGGAGGGTTCACCCGAAATCGTGAACTCAGACCCCTACGGTGCAGGTTGGCTGATTGAGGTGCGCCCCACCGATGCAGCAGACCTTGAGAACCTTCTCTCAGCGGGTGACTACGAGGCAGAAATCGCCTAAACCTAACCTGTTAGCGGGCTGCCCCACTGCCGGGGCGGCCCGCTTTTCTCTTGTCTTGTAGCTACTAGCGGGTACATAATGTGAAAAAACTGCTAGAATCCCTGTGTGAATTGGGCAATAGGGCAGGTTCTAGCTAAGATTAAACGGACGGTTCACTGTTTACCATTTCGTGACCTCTGACCCGACCCGCGTACGCTCACTCTGGGTATCATCACATACCGAGCAGAGACCTACTACCTCAAGGATGTCAGCATGCCCCACCATGAAGCACACCCCGCTACTACCACTCTTGCGCTTTCTGTTTCTGATATCGCCGTATCCCATAAACCTACTGAGGAGGAGCTGTCGGTTATCGCCAACCTGCCCGGCGGGTCAGCCCTGCTCATTGGCATCGACGGTCAGTTTAAAGGAGCCCGTTTCTTACTGACTGCCGACACCGATGAAAACGGTGCAGTGCTCCCTGCAATTGCCGGCCGCAGCCCCGAGTCAGACATCTACCTTGATGACGTTACTGTCTCACGCCGTCATGCCCTTTTTATCCCCAATGCCGGTAGCTTCATCTTGACGGACGCCGACTCTCTCAACGGTACTTACGTCAACGGTGACCGGGTTGACCAGGCATACCTCAAGAACGGTGATGAGGTGCATATTGGTAAGTTCCATTTCGCCTTTTACCTGGGCAGTGGTCATTAATGACCGCTGAATCGGTGCAGGCTGACCTCGGCAATGAAGCGCAGATTAAAAATAAAACAATTGGGCAGGTGCTCGCGGCGCTAGAGCCCGATTTTGAAGGAATCAGTGCATCTAAAATTCGTTTCCTTGAAGATAAAGGGCTGGTTAGCCCCCAGCGCACAAATACCGGCTACCGCAAGTACTCTGAGCAAGACATCGAGCGTTTGCGCTATGTGCTTGAGCTACAGCGAGACCAGTACCTGCCGCTTAAGGTGATTCGCGATCGTCTTGCAGACCTGGATGCTGGAAAAACGGTAGCGGCATCTGAAGGGCCTTATGCGGTTGCACCTGAAGGTGCAGCTAGCGCGGTAACCGGCTCTGCGCCTACCTCCCGAACCTTTACCCTGCGTGAGCTGGGGCAGGAGGCTGAAGTGGATATGCCTCTGCTCCGTGAGCTGCTGCAATACGGTTTGCTGGCGGAGGGTAAAGAGGCTTATGACGAGTATGATTTGGCGGTGACCCGCGTCAGCAATCAGCTCACTGCCCACGGTCTGCACCCCCGCCATCTGCGTGCCTTCCGCGCAGCGGCTGACCGGGAAGTTGATTTGGTAGAAACTGCAGTTGGCCCCCTTGCTCTGCGTAAGGACGCCAAATCACAGGCGCGGGCTGCTGAACTGGCGGGGGAAATCGCCCAGCTTCTTCTGCGCCTGCACATGGGCCTGGTTGCAGGGTCAATGCCCACCTATGAATAAGAAGGCACTAGAGTTTGCCGGGTGGAGTGTTCGCCCGGCAAACCGGTCATTTTTGGTGGCGAAGCCCAGCCCACTATTTAATGACTAAGCCCACTATGAAACGTCGGTTCTAACTCACGGTGTTTAAACCGGAAAACCTGCCTGTGCCGGGTAGGATAGGTAGAGTTCATAAAAGTTTGTTGAGGAAGGAACCGCTGTCATCGTGAACCAGCATGACGAAACAGTAGCGTCTAAGGCGCTCCAAGGTCTAGCTTCCTCCATGGATCAACCTCTGTTGGGCTTCGATGATGTGATGCCCAAGGCAGCCCCGGTAGGGCAGCAGGGGGTACTTTTTGACGACCCGGTATCGCTGGTGGATGAGAACCTTGGCTACCGGGGCCCGACCGCCTGCAAAGCAGCCGGTATCACCTACCGTCAGCTTGACTACTGGGCGCGTACCCAGCTGGTTGAACCCACCGTGCGGTCAGCTAAAGGGTCTGGCTCACAGCGTCTTTATTCCTTCCGAGATGTGCTGGTTCTTAAAATCGTTAAGCGCCTGCTTGATACCGGTGTTTCTTTACAGCAGATTCGCACTTCTGTTGAACACCTACGGACCCGCGGGGTTGAAGATCTTGCCGGTATTACCCTGATGTCAGACGGCGCTAGTGTCTATGAGTGCACCAGTGCCTCTGAAGTCATTGACCTGGTTCAGGCTGGTCAAGGTGTTTTCGGTATTGCCATTGGTAGGGTTTGGCGCGAGCTTGAGGTGTCGCTGAGCGAGCTACCCGGTGAGAACACGGCAGCTGACGAACTCGCTACCCACATGCACGATGAGCTGTCAGTCCGTAGAGCTCGTAAAGCAAGTGCTTAGATGCACAACTAGCTAGATTCTTTAGAGAAAACGTTTGCCCCGCCTCTGTGAAGAGGCGGGGCAAACGTTTCTGCGCTAAGGGCTGGGGCTAGGAGCGTTCGAGGGGGAAGAGCCCCAGCAACAAATCGGTAAAGGCAGTTGCCACGGGTTGAGCCTCTGCCTCAGGCCAGTAATGCACGGGGTAGGCTGAACCCTGGATACGCTGAAAGAGGGCAGCTTCAGGGATCGTAGCTTCAGCCACTAGGTCGCCAAAGAGGGAGCGCATTTCGTCGATACGGTAGTCGTGCTCTGGATCCTCTGCCCGCACCTTGTTGACGACGATGGAAGCAGCTGTGACAGCATAGCTAGAGTTCGCTTCAAAACGGGCAATTGCCTTGAGCGTACGCTCAGACCCAGCAACTGAGAAAAGAGAGGGCTCGGCAACAGAGATAACGCGGTCGCTAGCAGCCCATGCCATTTCGGTGAGCCTGCCCAGGGTGGGTGGGCAGTCAATGAGGATGATATCGAAATCATCGTGGACGCCACCTAACAACTGCACAAGACGGGCGAGCGTAGCTTCTGGCTCAAGGGATTCTAGTAGCACAGAGCGTGCTGACCCGCGAGCTACCCACACCCCGGCGTCCTTGCCCGTGGCAGAGGCGCTCTTTAAACTGCCAAGGGTAACCCAGCTACTGGGGATTATCTCATCTGCCAAAGTGAAGCTGCCGGGGTCAGCGAGCATGGCACCGATATCTGCCCCCGCAGCTACATTAGCTGCCAGGCCAGTTGACGCATCAGCATGGGGGTCAAGGTCAACCACCAAGACACGAAGCCCTGAAGCTTGTGCCGCTGATGCTAACCCCAAAGCTACCGAGGTTTTCCCGACCCCACCCTTGAGGCTACTGATGCTTACCGTGCTTGCCATAGTTGGTCTCCCTAACGCAAAAAAGAGTTCACCTCAATGCTACCTGGGTTTGCCAAGCTGCGCCTAAGCCCACGTCAAGCCTTATTGGTCAGACCACAGGTAAAAAGCGGGTAAAGCGATATTTTTTACACACAAACCCCTCAATATGACGGCATGGCATCTCAAAAACGAGCAAAAATCACCTAAATTGAGGTACAGACTATATAGTTTGAGATGTTCACACATAGTCGTGGCTCAAGCTGCCCCCACCCGTTCGGGGGCGGCGGAATGGAAGAGTATGTTTTCAAAAGTTTTGGTCGCTAACCGCGGCGAAATTGCCATCCGCGCTTACCGCGCCGCCTACGAACTGGGTGCTAAGACCGTTGGCGTCTTCCCTTACGAGGACCGCCACTCCATTCACCGCCAGCAGGCAGATGAGGCCTACCCCATTGGCGAAGAAGGGCACCCGGTACGTGCCTACCTTGATATTGACGAAATCATCCGCGTTGCCAAAGAAGCTGGCGCAGATGCTATCTACCCCGGTTACGGCTTTCTCTCAGAGAACCCAGAGCTTGCACGTGCTGCAGCGGATGCTGGTATAACCTTTATTGGCCCACCCCCAGAAGTGCTTGAACTTGCCGGTAACAAGGTAGAGGCACTCAAGGCTGCCCGCCGCGCCGGTATTCCGGTGCTCAAGTCAACCGAACCCAGCGCTGATGTTGAGAAACTTCTGGCAGAGGCTGAAGAGATTGGTTTCCCCATCTTTGTGAAGGCGGTAGCTGGTGGTGGCGGGCGCGGTATGCGCCGCGTTGAAAAGCGTGAAGATCTGCGTGCTGCTATGGAAGCTGCCATGCGCGAGGCTGACACCGCTTTCGGCGACCCCACCGTCTTCCTGGAGCAGGCTGTGCTGCGTCCCCGCCACATTGAGGTGCAGATTCTGGCAGATGGCCAAGGCAACATTGTGCACCTCTTTGAGCGTGACTGCTCCCTGCAGCGTCGTCATCAGAAGGTCGTAGAAATTGCCCCTGCACCTAACCTGGATGAAGAGATTCGCCAGGCGCTCTTCCGTGATGCCGTTAAGTTCGCTAAGGAACTGGGCTACATCAATGCTGGTACCGTAGAGTTTTTGGTTGATACCGCCGGTGAGCGTGCAGGTCAGCACGTCTTTATTGAGATGAACCCCCGTATTCAGGTGGAACACACAGTCACCGAAGAGGTGACCGATGTTGACCTGGTGCAGTCCCAGATGCGCATTGCAGCCGGTGAGACTCTAGAAGACTTGGGTATTCGCCAGGACGAGTTGCGCGTGCGAGGCTTTGCCCTGCAGTCCCGCATTACCACCGAAGACCCGGCTAACGGCTTTCGCCCGGACGTTGGCAAGGTGACCTACTACCGCTCAGCCGGTGGTTCTGGCATCCGACTGGACGGCGGTACCGTCTATACAGGTGCGCAGATTTCACCCCACTTTGACTCCATGCTGGTCAAGCTCACCTGCCGAGGCCGTACCTTCCTGGACGCCGTTACCCGTGCCTCCCGCGCTCTGGCAGAGTTCCGTATCCGCGGTGTAGCCACCAACATCCCCTTCATTCAGGCGGTGCTGCAGGACGAAACCTTCCGTTCCGGCGACGTTTCTACCCCCTTCATCGATGAGCACCCCGAGCTGCTGAACAAGAAGCCGTCAGCCGACCGTGGCACCAAGGCACTGCAGTACCTTGCCAACGTCACTGTCAATAAGCCCCACGGCGAGCGTATTGAGGGTCTAGACCCCCGCCTGAAGCTACCCCGCTTCCCCGGCGATAAGGTGGAAGAACCCTTCCGCTCACCCTTTGACGAGTCTAGCCACCAGCCGCCTGCTGGCTGGCGTCAGAAGCTGCTGGAGCTGGGCCCCGAGGGCTTTGCCAAGGCGGTTCGCCAGACCAAAGAAGTATTGGTCACTGACACCACCTTCCGTGATGCCCACCAGTCCCTGCTGGCCACCCGCGTCCGTACCCGCGACCTGCTGGCAGCAGCCCCGGCGGTAGCCCACACCACCCCGCAGCTCTTCTCAGTTGAGGCATGGGGCGGGGCAACCTATGACGTAGCCCTGCGCTTCCTCACGGAAGACCCCTGGGAACGTCTGGCTCACCTGCGACAGGCTATGCCCAACCTGCCCATCCAGATGCTGCTGCGCGGCCGCAACACCGTAGGCTACACTCCTTACCCCCTTGAGGTTACTGACGCTTTCGTCAAGGAAGCAGCAGAGACCGGTGTTGATATCTTCCGCATCTTTGACTCCCTCAACGATGTTTCACAGATGACCCCTGCCATCAAGGCAGTGCGCGCCACCGGCACCGCAGTTGCTGAGGTTGCTATCTGCTACACCGGCGACATGCTTGACCCGGCTGAACAGACCTACACCCTGGACTACTACCTCAACCTGGCTGACCAGGTGGTAGAAGCAGGTGCCCACATCCTTGCCATTAAGGACATGGCAGGTCTGCTGCGTCCTGAGGCGGCACGCCGCCTGGTCACCGCCCTGCGCGAGCGCTTTGATCTACCCGTTCACCTGCACACCCACGACACCGCAGGCGGCCAGATCGGTACCCTGCTCGCTGCCGTTGAGGCAGGGGTGGACGTAGTGGATGTGGCATCTGCGTCCATGGCAGGTACCACCTCCCAGCCTTCCCTCTCAGCTCTGGTGGCTGCCCTGCAGTACACCGACCGTGATACCGGTATCTCCCTAGAAGCTGCCTGTGCTCTGGAACCCTACTGGGAGGCTCTGCGCGCTATCTACAAGCCCTTCGAGATGGGTTTGAGTTCACCTACGGGGCGTGTTTACACCCACGAGATTCCCGGCGGCCAGCTCTCCAACCTGCGCGCCCAGGCAACCTCCCTGGGGCTGGGGGAGCGCTTCGAAGACATCGAAGACATGTACGCTGCTGCAGACCGCATGCTGGGCCACATCGTCAAGGTAACCCCCTCATCCAAGGTGGTCGGTGACCTTGCGCTGCAGCTGGTAGGTATGGGCGTATCCCCTGAGGATTTCGAGAAAGACCCGCAGAAGTTCGACATCCCCGACTCTGTAATCGGCTTCCTCAACGGTGAGCTGGGCACTCCGCCCGCTGGCTGGCCCGAGCCCTTCCGCACCCGTGCCCTTGAAGGACGCAAGCTGGCTAAGCCCGCTGTCACCGAGCTATCAGATGAAGACCGTCAGGCACTAGACGGTGACTCAGCAACCCGCCGAGCCACCCTCAACCGCCTACTCTTCCCCGCACCCACCCGCGAGTTCGAGAAGGTACGCGAAGAGTTCGGTGATGTTTCTATCCTGCACACCCGTGACTTCCTCTACGGCATGATGCTCAAGCGTGAGCACGTCATCTCCCTGGGCAAGGGCGTGCGCCTCATCGCCACCCTGCAGGCTATCTCAGAGCCTGACGACAAGGGCATGCGCGAGGTTATTTGCACCCTCAACGGGCAGCAGCGCACCGTACAGGTTCGCGACACCTCCATTGAATCCAAGGTCAAGGAAGCCGAAAAGGCGGATGCCGCTAACCCCGGCCACATCGCAGCCCCCTTCGCCGGTGGTGTCACCATCACCGCTAAGCCCGGCGACGAAATTGCCGTAGGTGATCAGGTAGCAACCATTGAGGCAATGAAGATGGAAGCCTCCATCACCTCACCGGTAGCCGGTACCGTAGAGCGCGTTGTTTACAACGATGTTTCCCAGGTATCAGGTGGTGACCTGCTGATCGTGGTCAACGTGAAGTAGGGTCATACAGCTGATAGCTAATAGCTAATAGATATCGAGCT
>JAUMUH010000036.1:3854-14300 GCA_030530765.1 Rothia sp. (in: high G+C Gram-positive bacteria) | reverse complement strand
TTCCTCTAACCATAGCTGTTTGACGAAAAATGCACCAAAAGCACCTTTCTCAGCATGAGAAAGGTGCTTTTGGTGCATTTTTCGTTGGGGCTCCCGAGAGTAGCTGAGCTTACCCTACCGCCCCCTTATCGGTAGTGGGGCAGGTGCGTATAATTGGAGGAGTGCCTTTTGAGCGCCACAGCCCAACCGTCAGGATCTTATGACTACTCCCATGCTTGCTACCGCTACCGATTACGGTCGCATGTACGCGCGCGAAGTGGGCGGGGAGCTACTGGTGCCCTCCATTACCACGGTCATTGGGCAGCAGGCTAATGACTTGAGCGGCTGGTACGGTTATATGGCGGCAAAGGCTGCGTTAGAAGATCAGCGCTCCTACCGGGCAAGTAGCTCAGCGGGGCTAAAATTCGCTGTGATTAGGGACGCCGCCGCAGCCTCGGAACGCTACAGGGACGCTGCTGCCGCCCGCGGCGACCGTGTGCACAACTACGCCGAGCAGGTCGCCCTACGTGCAATGGGTCTGCCGCACGAGGTTGAAGGGTATCGAGAAAACCTGATAGCCCACGGCGAGCAGGCTTTTGCTGACCGCTTTGATGAGTGGTGGGAGCTTTACCGCCCCAAGCCCCTTGCCACCGAAGTTACCATCTGGAACGACACCGTAGGCTACGCCGGCACCCTTGACCTGGTAGCTGAAATTGCCGGGCACACCTGCATCATCGACTACAAAACTAAGGGCACCGACCGGCATGGGCGGGTCAAGCCCCTGGACGATAAAGTGGTGATGCAGCTAGTTGCCGGGCTCAAAGCAGAAGAAGCGCTGGTGGACGCTGATGCGGGTGAATGGCAGCCCTGGAAGCACGGGGATGCTCCCATTCTCATGGGTGTGGCTTTAGGCGAAACCCAGGTGGTACCGCAGCAGGCTAACCCGCAACTGCTCAAGAGCAACTGGTTTAAGTTCTGCGCCCTCAAACGCGTGTGGGACTACAACCGTGAACTGACTGAGGCAGATCACCAGCCGCTGATGCCGGTGGTGCCCCCGCCCGCCACACACGATACAGTAGGTACAAGGCAAGACCCTGGCGCGGTAGCATCCTAAAAAGCTTAAAGAACTGGCCCGAAGACGAGAGAAAAGAGAAGCTCCCTTGACCATTCTGTCTGTTCGAACTGTAGGTGACCCGGTGCTGCGCACCGAGTGCGATGAGGTAACCGTCTTTGATAAGGACCTTGAAAAGCTGATTGCCGACATGCTTGAAACCATGTACGACGTGGGCGGTGTGGGGCTAGCTGGCCCGCAGGTGGGTATCTCTAAGCGCATCTTCACCTTTGGCGGTATTGACGACCGTGAGGGCCATATTATTAACCCCGTGCTTGAGGTGGGCGAAGAACCACAAGAAGGTGGCGAGGGCTGCCTGTCTGTGCCCGGGGTGTCGGCTGAAACTCCGCGTAAGAACTGGGCACGGGTTACCGGGTTGAACTGCTACGGCCAGCCGGTCACCTACGAAGGTGAGGGCCTCTTTGCCCGTATGCTGCAGCACGAAACTGACCACCTGGGTGGCACCATGTTCATTGATCGCCTGGTGGGTGAAGACAAGAAGAACGTGTGGCGTAAGATCCGCCAGAGCGACTACAACCAGGTAGCTGCCGCAGTGCAGGGGGAGCGCGCCTCCCACATTTCCTCAGGCTTTGGCGCAACCGGCGGTTCATTTGGTGTAGCGGTTAAGAAGCCCGGCGCTTTTGGCGTCTAAGGGAAGAGAGAAACATATGAAGGTCATTTTTGCAGGCACCCCCGATATCGCAGTTGCCCCGCTCAACGGTCTGTTTGAGGCAGGCTACGAGGTGGCAGCTGTGCTGACCCGCGAGGACGCACCGGTGGGCAGAAAGCGGGTGCTCACGCCGTCCCCGGTGGCAGCTCGAGCCGATGAACTGGGCATCCCGGTCATCAAGGCAAACAAGTGGAGCGAAGAAGTGCAGGACGCTGTTGCGGCAGTAGGTGCAGACATTGCAGCGGTGGTTGCCTTTGGTGTCATCCTGCCTCCGGCAGCCCTAGAACTTCTACCTCAGGGCTGGATCAACCTGCACTTCTCAGCCCTACCCGCCTGGCGCGGCGCTGCCCCCGTGCAGCGGGCGTTGATGAACGGTGAGACCGAAATTTTCTCAAGCACCTTCCGCATTGAAGCAGGCCTTGACACCGGCCCGGTCTTTGCAACCGAATCAGCCACCGTAGGCGACAAAGACACAGCAGGCACCATGCTGGCTCGCCTGGCAGAAAGCGGCGGTGCCCTACTGGCGGCAACCTTTGCCGAGATTGAAAAGGGCGCCACCGGCACCCCCCAAAACGGCACCGTCACCCACGCCGCTAAACTCACCATTGAAGACGGCAAAATCGACTTTGACCGCCCGGCCACCGAGGTTCTAGCACACGTGCGCGGCGTCACCCCCGAACCCGGCGCCTGGTGCGAATACAAGGAAAGCCGCCTGAAACTGGGCATGATGAAACTATCGGAGGCCCCAGCAGAAGGCGAGCCCGGCGCCCTACGCCTAGTTGCCAAGAAACCCGTGATCACCTGCGGTCACGGCACCCTAGAACTGACCCAGGTGCAGCCGGCAGGTAAGAAAATGATGGACGCCGCTGACTGGGCACGAGGCCTCGGCGCAGCACTGGCTGAAGGAAAGGTAGTGCTGGCATGAGCATGAACAAGGCAGGACGCGGCAACAGCGGCAATAAGCGCAGCGGCAACCGGGCAGGGCAAAACCGCGCCGGGCAAGGACGAACCGGGGCAGGTAAGCACGACGACCGCCGCCATACCCCCGCACAGGATGAAAGTCGCAGTGGCTTTGGCGCCCGCGGAGCCAACCGACGCGGCGGTGCTGAGCGCACCGGAAACAAGAACCGGGACGAACGCAGCGAACGCCAAGAATTCAAACGCGGTGGTGGGGGAGAGACCCGGCGCAACGCCCGTGGGCATGAGCGTAACCGCCGTGCCACCCACGAGCGCCAGTTCAGCGCCTCAGCCCCCTCACAGCGTTCACGTATGGGTGACAGCGCCCGCACCGCTGCCTTTGAGGTGCTGCTAGCGGTTGCCACCGAGGACTCCTACGCTAACCTGGTGCTACCCAAGACCATCCGCGACTACCGTCTGGACGCCCGCGACGCTGGTTTCGCCACCGAACTCACCTACGGCACTCTGCGCAACCAGGGCACCTATGACGCTATCTTGGCGCACTGTGTTGACCGCCCGGTTGAAAAAATCGGCACCAAAATTCTGCTGGTGTTGCGCCTGGGTGTCCACCAGCTGCTGGCTATGCGCGTGCCCGATCACGCTGCCCTTAACCAGACCGTTGCCCTGGCTCGCGCTGAGATCGGTAGCGGCCCGGCTAACTTCGTCAACGCCGTGCTGCGCCGGGTCTCTGAACGCAGCGCAGAAGATTGGCATCAGCTGATCCGCTCTGAAGTCACTGATGAACTGAAGCGCATGGCACTTGAGAAGTCCCACCCTGCTTGGGTGGTGCGCTCCTTCCGTCAGGCACTTGCAGCCCATGGGCGCACCCCTGCCGAGATTGAAGCGCTACTGGATGCCGACAATGCAGCCCCTATCGTCAATCTGGTAGAACTACCCGGCCTTGGCTCCCTGGACGAAGCACGCGAAAAAGGCGCAACCGATGGCGAACTGGTTGCTGGTTCAGCGCTGTATGCCGCCGGTGACCTTGCCCGCCTAGAAACCGTGCGCGAAGGTACCGTACGCGCCCAGGACGCCGGCTCCCAGCTGGTTGCCCGAGCCCTGGCCTTCGCTCCGCTTGAGGGGCCTGATAAAAACTGGCTTGACCTCTGTGCAGGCCCCGGTGGCAAGGCAGCCCTGTTGGGCGCTATCGGCGCTGAGCGCGGCGTCCACCTGCTGGCTAACGAAGCCGCTGAACACCGCGCGCACCTGGTAGAACAGTCGCTCAAACCCCTGCCCGCTGGCTCCTATAAGGTTGTTGCGGCAGACGGGCGGCAGATCGCTCAAACCGCTGGTGGTCAGCTTTTTGACCGCGTGATGGTTGATGTACCCTGCTCCGGGCTGGGAGCCTTGCGCCGCCGTCCCGAGGCACGCTGGCGCAAAACCCCGCGCGACATTGCCGAACTGCTACCCCTGCAGCTAGAGCTCTTCCAGGCTGCAGCATCGGTGACCCGCCCCGACGGTCTGATTGCCTATGTGACCTGCTCACCGCACGCGGCTGAAACCCAGAACATCGTGCACGATATTCTGCGTAAAACCGATGTAGAACTTATCGACTCAGGCGCTGCTCTGCGCGTAGCTGCCCTAACCGATGAAGCCGGGGTAAGCGTCCTTGCTGGCGATAAAGACCCCGCCTACGCCCCCGATGAGAAGAACCCCGCTGCCACCACCGGGCAGCTCTGGCCACACGTACACGGCACAGACGCCATGTTCTTTGCGCTCTTCCGTAAAAAGTAGGTTTTAAAAAAAGCGTTTGCCTTACATCTGTCTGTTTGCCTCCAGATAAACTGAAGGCTTTCAGACAAATGTAAGGCAAACCTATGAGAGAACCTACTTGGCAGCGCGGCGGGCAGCGAGCACTTGCAGAACCACAGGAATCAGAGAAACAGCGATGATGCCCAGCACAATCACATCAACGTGCTCACGAATGAAGGCGATTTCGCCCAGGTAGTGGCCAGCGATAGGCAGGGAAACACCCCAGGCGATTGCGCCGATGATGTTCCACTTGATGAAGGTTGCACGAGGCATGCCGTTGATACCTGCTAGTACCGGCACCACTGTACGCACAACGGGCACAAAGCGGGCGATAATGACGGTACGAGTGCCGTACTTATCAAAATAGTTGCGCGCTTTGTTGATGCGTTCTTCACCAATCATGCGGCCGGCTCGGGAGCGCAGAATCGCAGGGCCGGTGGACTTGCCAACTGGTAGCCGGTCTGGTCGCCGACGAAGGCTGCGCTGACGGTCACCAGCAACAGTAGCCAGAGCGGGGCGATGGGGGTATCGCCTGCGGTCATCAGACCTGCGATGAAGAGCAGGGAGTCACCCGGCAGAAAGAAACCAATCAGCAGACCGGTTTCGGCAAAAAGAATAAGAGCCACACCGAGTAAGCCAAAGGAAGCGATGAGGGTGGCAGGATCAAGCAGAGAACTCATAGAAAATCCTTTGAGAGAGATGTTAGAGTACCATAGCGGCTACCCAGCCTGCAACCAGCAGCGGGATGTTGTAGTGCAAGAAGGTGGGGACCACGGTGTCGCGGATGTGGTTGTGCTGCCCATCAGCGTTAAGGCCGGACGTTGGGCCTAGCGTTGAGTCTGAGGCTGGTGAACCGGCGTCGCCCAGGGCACCAGCGGTACCGATGATGGAAACGGTGGCGAGGGGGGAGAAGCCCAGTGCCAAGCAGAGCGGCACGTAGATAGCGGTAATGATGGGTAGGGTTGAGAATGAAGAGCCGATGCCCATGGTGACAATCAGACCCACCAAAAGCATGGCAAATGCAGCTGCACCCTTGTTGCCAGAGAAGAGCTCTTCAACAGCAGAAACCAGTGGCTCCACGGCACCGGTAGCTGTCATGACCGCCGCGAAACCTTGGGCTGAAATCATAATGAAACCAATCATTGCCATCATGCGCATACCGGCGGTAAAGACATCATCTGCCTGCTTCCAGCCAACAGCGCCGGTGACCATGAAAATGAGCAGACCCACCAGGGCACCTACCAGCAGGGAGTTAGCTTCGGTGCCCATAGACTGCATGATGACCTGAATGACGAAGGTCGCAATGATAGCGATAAGGGCAACGGCGACCTTGAAGCGGCTAATCTCTTCAACCGGGGTAGCCTCAACCAGGTCGAGTTGCTGGTAGACGCGGGGCTTACGGTAGCTGAAGAAAGCAGCGATCAGCAGACCAATAACCATACCGAGCGCGGGGATGCCCATAGCGGTCATAACATTAAGCCCATCGGTGTTCATGCCGGCTAAGCGGATATTGCTCAGCAGAATGTCGTTGAGGAAGATGGAACCGAACCCTACCGGCACATACATGTAGGTGGTGACTAGCCCGAAGGTGAGTACGCAGGCGAGCAGACGGCGGTCGAGCTTGAAGCGGTTAAAGACCGCTAGCAGGGGCGGGATGATGAGGGGGATGAAGGCGATATGAACCGGGATGAGGTTCTGGCTCATAATCGCCATAGCCAGGATGCCTGCCAGCAGTAACCATTTAACGGTAAATTCAATGCGGTGATTGGCGCTTTGGGATTCACTGCCCACCTTGGTGATGATGCCGTTAGCCAGTAGCTGGGGTAGACCGGAGGACGAAACTGCCATGGCAAAGGCGCCGAGCAGGGCGTAAGAGAGAGCTAGCATTGCCCCGCCTGAGAGGCCTTCTTGGTAGGCGACCATGGTGCCGTCAAGACCCAGCCCGCCGGTGATACCGCCGACGAGGGCACCAATGAAGAGGGCGAGGACGACGTGCACTCGGGCTGCTGAGAGTATCAGCATGACCAGAACCGCCAAAAGGACTGCGTTCATGAGGATCCTTCTGCGTATCGGGTAAGACTCCTAGAGTTTACCCCTGTCTCAATCAATGAACTGCCTGCAAATCATATTGTGGTCTGTGATACTGAACTCTACCTGGGGTAACACCCGCATTTTGTTTCAAAACCCCGAAACAAAGTGCGGGGTTTTGAAACAAAACGCGGGGTCTTGCTATTAGCCCTGAGCTTCAGCCTTCTGGGCTAGCTCTTCGGTGCGGGCGGCATCCAGCCCAGCCGCCTGAGCGTAGGCGCGGGCAGCGGGCTTAGCTGCGCCCATTGCGGTGTGAATGTCACCGAGAGCCTGGTAGTAGTCAGCCATTTCGCCAGGGCGCTCTGTACTCAGAACCGGCTTGGTTAGGGTGAGCACGTTCAGCGCCTGCTTGCCCTGCCCCTCGTCCAGCAGCTTCTGCGCCCCCGCTATGGCTCGGGCAAGCGCCTGCTGTGGCTTACTCTTGACCAGATGCGCTACCGCGCCGTGTTCCTGCTTAAAAGTGGTATCTCGCTTTTGGACGTTTGCAGGTTTGCTCTCTGTCATAGGCCCTCCTTGTTCTTGGCTATGCTGAAGCCCAGCTAAACCTTTATCGCCCTAAAGTTTACCTGCCCACCTGCGCCCTGCCCGCGGGTAAAATAGGGTAAGGCCCAACTGCCCACCAAAGGAGTGCCCATGACCTGCCTCATTAACCCCTCCATTCTGTCTGCCGACTTCTCACGTCTGGGTGAAGAACTTACAGCGATTTCCACTGCGGACGCCGCCCACATCGATGTGATGGACGGTCACTTTGTGCCCAACCTAACCTGGGGGCTGCCCGTGGTTAAGCGGCTCAAGGAGGTTTCCCCGGTTCCCTTTGATGTGCACCTGATGATTGAGGACGCCGACCGCTGGGCTCCTGCCTACGCTGAGGTTGGCTGCGAGTCGGTAACCTTTCACGCCGAGGCTGCCATTGCTCCCATCAAACTGGCACGAACCCTGCGTGAGACCGGCGCAAAAGCGGGTATGGCGTTGCGCCCTGCCACCGCTGTTGAGCCTTACCTGGATATGCTGCCTGAGCTGGACATGCTGCTGGTGATGACCGTTGAACCCGGCTTTGGCGGGCAGAAGTTTCTTGAGGTCACCCTGCCTAAGATTCGCCGGGCAGCTGCCGCCCTTGAGGGTTCAGATGCTCAGGTGATTGTGCAGGTGGATGGCGGCATTACCGAAGAAACCATTGTGCGTGCTGCTGAGGCGGGCGCTACCTGTTTTGTTGCAGGATCTTCGGTCTATGGCACCGATGATGTTGAAGCTGCTATTGCCGGTCTGCGCAAAGCTGCGGCAACCGTCCACCAGCACTCAGCAGATGCGCGAGGAAGGACTTATTAATGGAATTTAAGCGAAAAACCATTAATAAGTCCTGCTTCGCGCATAGAGGTACAGTATGACTATTGAGAATAAGCTGGGTATCACTGATTCAGCTGAGCTTGCCCGGGTTGAAGAGAAGCTGAGTAAGCAGCGGGCGCTTGAGCTGTTTGAAAGCGGCGCCCTTGAACTCCTGGAGGCGGGTACGACCGCTACTCTGCAAGAGATCCACCGGGTACTTTTTGGGGACATCTACGATTTTGCCGGTGAGATCAGGCAGGTCAATATCGCTAAGGGCGGCTTTCGTTTTGCGCCGGTGATGTATCTGCAGGCTGCCCTGGCACACGTTGATACCATGACGCAGCAAACCTATGAGCAGATTATCGAGAAGTACGTTGAGATGAACATTGCCCACCCTTTTCGGGAAGGCAACGGGCGGGCGATGCGGCTGTGGCTAGATTGTATCTTGCGTGCGCAGCTGGGGCAGGTGGTGGACTGGATCGCCGTTGATAAAGAAGACTACCTGCTCGCTATGGAACGCAGCCCCATCAGAGACACCGAGATTAAGGTGGTGCTCAAGGCTGCCCTAACCGACAGAACCAATGACCGTCTGCTCTTTATGAAGGGTGTGGACGCTAGCTACTACTACGAGGGCTACTACACCTACAGCACCACTGACCTTGACCAGCAGAAAGAAGGCACTCCGTGAGCACCATTCTGAAAGAAGCAGATGCGGCGCTGGCCCGTGCCCAGAAGCTCATTGCAGAGAATAAGCTAGAGGACGCCGCCGCGCAGCTTGATACCGCCATCGGCGGCTTTGAAGCAGCTGGCGAACCCTATGGTCTGGTGCTTGCTCTGAAACTAGCCAGCGAAACCAGCCGCGACCTGGGCGAGCTTGAAACTGCCCTGGCGCAGGTGCGCCGGGCGCACAGCGTCCTTGCCGACACCAAGCCTGAGGCAGAGCAGATTGCTGATTTTGCCACAGAAGTTGGCTCCATCTACGCCCAGATGAACGACCTAACCAAGGCACGCATCTGGTATGTGCAGGGTCTGCACGGCTATGAGAGTGCCGGGCGACTACCAGAAACCGCCCACAACCTCATCTGCCTAGCCGGGCTTGACCGGGCAGAAGAAGCAGAAGATAAGGCGCAGGCTAATCTGGAAGCCGCCTATGAGATCTACCAGCAGCTGGGGGATAAGCCCCAGATGATGCAGGTGCGCTCAGCTATGGCTCAGGGTCTGCTGGCAGAACCGAAGAACGAAATTGCTCTGACCTACCTGCAGGAGGTGCTGCAGCTTGCAGTAGAAGCCGGTGACTATGCAGTCATCGCTGAAACCCACCAGCTACTGGCACTGGTCAAGGCACAGCAGGGCATGGCAACCCAGGCAGAAGCTCACCTCGCTTTCGCTGCTGACTACTACACCAGGGCAGGGGACACCGAGCAGGCAGGGTTCATCCGTCAGCTGCTGGAAAGCTCAGAAGGTAAGTAGACAGTCAAACAATGGGAAGTTGAGGTGGGAGCGTCCCGCCTCTACCTTTTCGAGGCTTCTTAGCCCTATCTCTCAGCTGAACCTGGGCGAGAAACTAGCTGCCCTGTGCTATAACTGGTAGAAGATAAGTAAAAATCGTGCTCCGGGACCCGGTGAAATTCCGAACCTGCGGTGACAGCCCGCTAATTGACGGCACTTGGCAAAACCAAAGCGCCTGATACCTGCAAGGTGAAATTCCTTGGCAGACAGTACAGTCTGGATGGAAGGTAGCACGAACAAACACACCCGCCCTCACCAGGGCTGGGTTTACTCGCACCTGCTCAACCGGCGGAGTAGGGCAGCCGAACCAGCTATGAAAAGCTGAAACCCGGCGTCCTGTCAGATCATCTGCCCGGTGAGTGTCTGCCCGTATACCGTTTGTTCTCCCCGGAGCCACCAGTTATAAGGGGAATCAAATGGATTTTCTGCGGTGGCTCTTCGACGCTCAAATAGCGATTGGTGAACACCAGTCGTTGCTGCTGCGTGAAGTGCTTGGCAATGTTTTTGGTCTGCTCTCAGCCCTGGGCGGTATGCGCCGCAAAGTGTGGGCATGGCCGGTGGGTATCGCCGGTAACCTGTTGCTACTCACCGTCTTTTTGGGTACAGTTTTTGGCTCTGACTACGGCACTGCTAACCTGCTGGGCCAAGCTGGGCGCCAGATTATGTTTATCGCTGTGAGCATCTGGGGCTGGTACCGCTGGAACCAAACCCGCAAAACCGGGGCACAAGCTGCAGCCGTTGTTCCCCAGTGGGCTAGTGCTAAAGAACGCCTCTTCATGCTTGCCTTTATGGTGGTGGGCACCGGCATTTTGACTCCGGTTTTCCGGGCGCTGGGCTCCTACGAGCCGGTCTGGTCTGACGCCTGGATCTTCACCGGCTCCCTGCTGGCAACCTACGGCATGGCAAAGGGCTGGGTAGAATTCTGGCTGGTTTGGGTTGCCGTGGATATTGTGGGCGTGCCCCTGCTCTGGTCAGCAGGCTACTACGCCAGCGCTTTCATGTACCTCTTCTACGGTGTTTTCACCCTCACCGGCTTCTTCGTCTGGTGGCGCACCCG
>JAUMUH010000036.1:2453-3754 GCA_030530765.1 Rothia sp. (in: high G+C Gram-positive bacteria) | reverse complement strand
TTCCCAGCCCCCGGCACCTACCTCACCGATACCCAGGCTATGGCTCTGGCGCTGGACGCCGCCCGGCAGGGGCTGCGCGGCGCTAACCCCCTGGTGGGTGCGGTCATTCTTTCTGCCGAAAATCAGCTCTTGCACATTGGCTGGCATAAGGGTGCTGGCACCTCCCACGCTGAGGCACACGCCATCGCCCAAGCTAAAGAGACAGGCACCCCGCTTGAGGGCGCTCGCATGTTTGTCACCCTTGAGCCCTGCAACCACACCGGCAGAACCGGGCCCTGTTCTCATGCAGTGGCGGGTTCCGGTATTAGCCAGCTGACCTACGCTTATGCTGATACCACCGAAAATGCCGCCGGGGGAGCAGCCTACCTGCGCTCCCGCGGTGTCAAGGTGCAAAGCGGTCTGCTGGCTGAGCAATCCTTTGAGCTCAACGCCCGCTGGTTTGCCGCTGCCCACCAGAATCGCCCCTGGGTTACCGCCAAGATAGCTTCTAGCGCAGACGGTTTCATTGCTGCCCAAGATGGCAGTAGCCAGTGGATTACCGGTGAAGCTGCCCGGGCTGACGGGCACGCTCTGCGCACCCGGGTTGCTGCCATTATGGTGGGCAACCAAACCGTGTTTGTCGATAACCCGCATCTAACCGCCCGTATCCAGGGCAAGCTGGCAGAAAAGCAGCCCCTGCGTGTGGTCATGGGTCTGCGCCAGCTGTCAGCGGGCAGCTACCTCGCTGGTGAAGTGGCGGCGGGGCGCGCCGTCCACCTGGCAACCCGCAACCCTCAAGCGGCGTTAGAAGAGCTCTATGCGCGGGGAATACGCCACCTGCTGCTTGAAGGCGGGCCCACCCTGATTACCGCCTTTATGCGTGACAACCTGGTGGACGATCTGCTCTGGTACCGTGCCCCGCTCATGCTGGGGGCAGGACGCCGCGCCCTGGGCGACCTAGGCATCGGCAGCTTGAACGCAGCCCAGCACTGGGCACTTGACGATTTGGGTGCCCAACCTGCCCTGCGCGTCCTGGGCGCTGACACCGCAACCCACCTGATCGCCACCTCAACTTCTGAACATTTTTCACCCCAAGGCGCAGCTGCGCCAACTGAAAGGTAAGCCATGTTTACCGGAATTATTGCCGCAACCGGCACCGTCCTCTCCCTCGAACCTGTAGAAGGCTCAGATTCAGCCGTGCTGACCATTGATGCCGGGCAGATTATTGACGACCTTGAACACGGCGGCTCCCTGGCAGTCAACGGAGTCTGCCTGACCGCCACCGGCACCCAAGAACTCGGTGAAGGCGTTTTTGCTGCCGA
>JAUMUH010000036.1:0-2443 GCA_030530765.1 Rothia sp. (in: high G+C Gram-positive bacteria) | reverse complement strand
TGGGTGAAACCCTGGCACGCACCAACCTGGGTGCGTTGCAGCCAGGCAATAAGGTCAACCTTGAACGCTGCATGCCCGCCGGCGGTCGCTTTGACGGGCACGTGGTGCAGGGGCATGTGGACGGACTGGGGCAGGTGGCACAGATCGTAGACCACGCCAGCTGGCGTACCATCCGCTTCACCCTGCCCACCGAACTGGCAGGGCACCTGGCTGAGAAAGGCTCTATCACTATCTCGGGTGTGTCCCTGACCGTGACCGCTGTGTCCCCGGCAGGCAGCACCCAGCCCTGGTTTGAAGTTGGCCTGATTCCTGCAACCCTAGAAGCAACTACCCTGGGGCAGTTGAGCGTAGGTGATACCGTTAACCTAGAAACCGACGCTCTGGCAAAGTACGTTCAGCGCCTGTTGGAGACCTCCGGGGCGATTGCTGCCACCGGTTCCGCTGACCTTGCGGCGGGAGCTGCGGCGGGCGTCCCCACCTATCAACTCGATAGTATCCCGCAGGCAATCGCTGCTATCGCTGCCGGTCAAGCCGTAGTCGTTGTCGATGATGAGGGCCGCGAAAACGAAGGTGACATCATCTTCGCCGCCGAGCACGCCACTGAAGCGCTTATGGGCTTCACCGTGCGCTACACCTCCGGCGTAATCTGCGCACCCATGCCCGCCGCCCGCGCCGACGCCCTGGGTCTGCCACCCATGACCGCCATCAACGAGGACGCCAAAGGCACCGCCTACACCGTCAGCTGCGACGCCCGCACCGGCGTAACCACCGGCATCTCAGCAGCCGACCGCGCCCGCACCGTGCGCGTCCTAGCCGATGCCGCATCCACCCCCGGCGACCTCACCCGCCCCGGCCACATCTTCCCCCTGCGCGCCGTGGACGGCGGGGTGCGCCAGCGCCCCGGTCACACCGAAGCAGCCGTTGAACTATCCTTGTTAGCTGGCCTATCCGGTGTTGGTGTTATCGCCGAACTCGTACACGATCAAGGGCACATGATGCGCTTTGACGCCCTGCGCACCTTCGCCACTGAACACAAGCTACCCATGATTTCCATCGCTGACCTGGTCACCTACCTCGAGGGGCAGCATGCCTAAAACAAATCAAGCTGCCCCGTGCGTCCTGCCTCAGGCTGGTGCTGAGGAATCCCAGCTGACCGAGAAAAGCCAGCCCGTACTGGTGCCCACCGCCCACGGTACCTTCCTGATGCAGGCATTTGGCTTTGTGGGCGGGGTAGAGAACCTGGCGCTCACCGCAGCTGATGCTGACGGTAAACCTCTGGCTAGTGAACAGCCGCCCCTGGTACGCCTGCACTCAGAGTGCGCCACCGGCGATATCTTCGGCTCCTACCGCTGCGACTGCGGCCCCCAACTACACCAGGCACTTGCCATCATGGCAGCAGGTGGCGGCACCCTGCTCTACCTACGCGGCCAAGAAGGACGCGGCATTGGGCTAGTCAATAAACTGCGTGCCTATGCCCTGCAGGACGACGGCATGGACACCCTGGACGCCAACCTGGCACTGGGGCTACCAGCGGACGCGCGCTCCTACGCCCAGGCGGCCGCTATGCTGGCTGAATTGGGCATGACCTCCATTCGCCTCATGACCAACAACCCCGCCAAAGCAGAAGCCCTCACAGCCCTGGGCATCGAGGTAACCGAACTGGTGCCCGATGAAATCGCACCCCGCCCAGAAAACGCCCGCTACCTGGCCACCAAGCGTGACCGCATGCGGCACCACCTTTCTTTCTAACCCCATTTTTACCTCTACATAAGGAGAACCCCATGAGTGGAGCAGGCGCACCCGCCCCCAAACTCAACCCCGCCCAAGCAGCAGGCCTCAAGGTCGCTATTATTACCGCCTCCTGGCACACCCAGATCATGGACGGTCTGCTGGACGGCGCTCGCCGTGCAGCAGCGGATGCAGGTATTGAGCCGGTTATCGTGCGTGTACCCGGCACCTTCGAGTTGCCAGTAGCCGCAGCCAGCCTAGCTGATAAGTTCGATGCCCTAGTAGCTCTGGGTGTTGTGATTCGCGGCGGCACCCCGCACTTTGACTATGTGTGTGACGCTGCCACCAGCGGCTTGACCAAGGTTGCCGTTGAATCTAAGACCCCGGTTGGTTTTGGTGTGCTCACCTGCGACACTGCGCAACAGGGCCTTGACCGCGCTGGCCTGCCCGGCTCCTCAGAAGACAAGGGCTACGAGGCCTTCGCCGCCGCCGTTGAAACCGTGGTGGCGCTGCGCGGCATCGAGTAAGGACGCCACCCGGGCACCGGTGGGTGCGGCAGCTAAGCTGCGCCCCGGCGTCCGGAATTTGCCTACTTAACCTTTCGAGACCCTACCCATATGGGTAGGGTCTCGAAGGAATAGGTAGGCAGGCAAAACTGGACGCCGTGCACAAGCTCCGTAATATGAGATCTCATATTACGGAGCTTGTGCACGGC
>JAUMUH010000035.1 GCA_030530765.1 Rothia sp. (in: high G+C Gram-positive bacteria) | reverse complement strand
TTTGGTGGCTGAGGATTGTTCTACTGACCCCACCGCACCGGGGTGTTAGACCCGGACTACTACAGGGCAAAAGGGTAGAGAGGTTTATCAGCAGGGGGTCGCCGAGCTAGCGAGCGCACCTCTGACCTCTGAGAAAACCTCTAGACAGCCAAGAGCGCAATAAGGTGATCCATGCGCTTTTTTACCACGGCACTGTACACATTTCCCTTCATAAAAGCTACAGAATTTTTTTGTTTTTCCCTCACCGCTTGGGGGTTACCGTTGAGAAACATGATTGTGTTAACCAGACCGTCAATATCACCCTGCGGGGCAACCCAGCCCAGCCCATTGTGAGCCAAGGGGGTTAGCGTCTCATTATCAAAACCGATAATTGGCACCCCCTGCCCCAAACTCTCAAAATAGGTCATCGACGGGTCCCCCTGTGTGTGTGGCAAGAGCATAATGTCCACATTTTCTTGCACAAAGGGTTCCCATTCGTTTTCATACGACATAAAACCCTTGTACACCAGGTTAGGGGTCGCCGCAGCTAACACTTTTTCACGGTCTTCGCCATCGCCAAGCACATATAGCTTTATATTCGGGTCAGCCCTGAACAGCCGCTGAGAAATGTCAGCAAGGTATCCTGACCCTTTAATTTTTATAATTCGACCTGAAAAAGCTAAAGAAATACTATTCCCATTCTTAAACTCGCGCCCACTGTCTTGAGTTTCAAAAACAGTGTGTACCCGGTGGTCATAGAATAGAATCGCGTTTGCGTGGTGCTTTCCATACGCCTTATACGCCGCGTCCCCATTGCATTGCAGGCCTACAGCTTTTTTTGCTGCTTTCTGTAACTGCCCCTCTATACGGTAGGACCCCAAAATTATCCGCATTTTGCCGAGCCATGTAAAAGACCCCTGGCTAAACGTCAGTAACGTCTTATTCTTGCGGGTATTTTCTACCAGATAGACAGTTTTAACTTTTTCTTCTACCAGCCACTTTGTATCCGTTGTGAGAAGCGAAAGGACAAGGGTCTGCTGACCGCACTGGCGCACGTAGTCCTGCGCTGGTTGCGGGGCAATCTCAAGATTCAATGCCGCTACCCACCTGCGTTTCTCCACCTCTTCACGGCTGACCGTTTCGATAGGGTGAAGCGAAACCACGGTGAAGCGCACATCGGTAGCCTCCTGCTGCAGGTATGACCTGTACGCTTCATACCCGAGGTAGCTGCGTTCGGGCAGGTAATAATCATGCCCCACCCGAACGATTGCGCCGGGGTCAATAATGACAATATGTGCCACAGTGCCGCCTTCTGCTACCCGAGGTATTCGGCTAGAGCTTCACGATGGTTACGCGGGGTAAAACCTGCCGCAATAATCTTTGAGATGTCCAACGCTGAGTTGATGGGACGGGGGGCGAACACCTCTGCTGTGGCGAAGTACTCTGCTGTGGTTACGGGTGTAACGCGGTCTGCTGAGTGCCCAGTTACCTCAAAAACAGCCGCCGCAATATCAGCCCAGGTCACCACGTCCCCGGTATTCGAAACGTGGTAGGTGCCAAAGTCAGCGCTGGTTTCTAGCAGGTGCACGATAGCACCCGCCAAATCTTGGGTGAAGGTGGGGCGGCCGTGCTGATCAGCAACCACCGTAGGGTCAATGCCGCGCTCAGCCAGTGACCTCATAATCTCTACAAAGTTCTTGCCGTCCCCTATGACCCAGGAGGTGCGCACAATGTAGTGGCGTGCCACAGATCCTGCTGCCATTTCACCGGCTGCCTTTGACTGCCCGTACACCCCTAAGGGAGCTAAGGGAGCGTCCACACTGTACTCCTGCCCTACCGGCAGACTGCCGTCAAAGACGTAATCGGTAGAAACATGCACCAGAGGGATACCCGCTTCATCAGCAACGCGGGCCAGCGCAGCTACACCACTAGCGTTAGCCGCCCAGGCGTCCGCGCGCCCTTCAGCAGTTTCAGCTGCATCAACAGCGGTGTAAGCAGCAGCGTTGATAATGCCACGCAGGGAGCGCCAGCGGTAGGCATGTGCCCAGCTTTCCGGACGCGCCAGGTCAAGTTCAGCACGAGTGGCAGCAAGGTAGGGGGTTCCGGCTGCTTCAAACTGCTTGATCAGTTCCCTGCCCAGCTGGCCATTAGCACCGACCACCAGCAAGGGAGCTGGCTCCAGCGGGGTTACCTCAGCAAGACGGGGGTGCTGGCGGTCCTTATCAGACAGTTCTGCCTGTTCTAGGGAAATGGGCCAGGGCACTGCCACGGTTTCATCCGCCAGGTTGAGGAACTTGTAGCCGTCTACCGCATCTGCTGACCAGTGGTCGTTGACCAGGTAGGTGTAGGCGGTATTGTCTTCCAGAGTCTGGAAGGAGTTGCCGACGCCGCGAGGCACAAAGACGGCGGTATCTGGCCCTAGCTCCACGGTGACCAGCGTGCCAAAAGAGCTACCGGCGCGCAGGTCAACCCAGGCACCAAAGATACGGCCAGAAGCCACCGAAACGTACTTGTCCCAGGGCTCAGCGTGAATACCGCGGGTAGTGCCAGCTGTGGCGTTGAAAGAGATGTTGTTCTGCACCGGGCCGAAATCCGGCAGACCAGCAGCCAGCATTTTCTCCCGCTGCCAGTTTTCCTTAAACCAGCCGCGGTTATCACCGTGCTGGGGCAGGTCGATAATCAGCAAACCGGGAATATCGGTGGTGCGTACTGCAAGTTCCTTAGGCATTACTGGCCAGCCTTAGCGTACTTGGCTTCAACCTCAGCCTTCAGGGGTTCCCACCAGGCGCGATTATCGGTATACCAGACGATAGTATCTGCCAAACCGGCTTCAAAGTTGGTGAACTGAGGCTCCCAGCCCAGCTCTTCACGCAGACGGCTGCCGTCAATGGCGTAGCGCAGGTCGTGGCCCGGGCGATCAACTACGTGTTCAAAAGCGTCCTCGGGTTGCCCCATCAGGCGCAGGATGCTGCGTAGCACGGTGATATTGTTTTCTTCACCATCAGCACCAATCAGGTAGGTTTCACCGATTTTTCCCTTTTCAAGGATGGTGTGAACTGCTGAAGAGTGGTCTGAGGCGTGAATCCAGTCGCGCACATTCAGACCCTCGCCGTAGATCTTGGGCTTAATACCTGCCAGTACGTTAGTAATCTGGCGGGGAATGAACTTTTCGATGTGCTGATAGGGGCCGTAGTTATTGGAGCAGTTAGAAATGGTTGCTTCAATGCCAAAGGAACGTACCCAGGCACGCACCAGCAAGTCAGAGCCTGCCTTGGTTGAAGAATAGGGGGATGACGGGTTATAAGGGGTGGTCTCGGTGAACTTTGCGGGGTCGTCCAGTTCAAGGTCACCAAAGACCTCATCGGTAGAAATGTGGTGGTAGCGGGTCTTGTGCTGGCGCACCGCCTCTAGCAGGGTGAATGTGCCCACCAGGTTGGTGTGGATGAAAGGGCTGGGGTCATTCAGAGAATTATCATTATGGGATTCGGCAGCATAATGGACAACGGCATCGGCTTCCGCAACCAGAGGGTTGACCACGTCCATATCGGCAATATCGCCTTTAACCAGTTCAAAGCGGTTAGCAGGCAAACCCTGAAGCGACATTTCATTAGCCGCATAGGTCATTTTATCGAGCACAGTTACGCTGTGCTCGGTATTTTTCAACAGATAGTGAACGAAGTTAGAACCAATAAAACCGGCGCCGCCGGTAACAAGAATTTTTCCCATATAACCAGACTAAGCTACACCACGCTATTTAGGACGGTGAACTACCGCCCTGCCGGTGCACTTCATGCCACAATGTAGTGTATGAAGGGAATTCTACTCGCAGGTGGAACCGGTTCACGGCTCCACCCCATCACACTTGGTATCAGCAAACAGCTAACCCCTGTTTATGACAAACCTATGATTTATTACCCCATCTCAACACTGATGTTGGCCGGTATTCAAGATATTTTGATCATCACAACCGCACAGGACCAAGAACAGTTCCAGCGGCTACTGGGGGACGGATCCCAGTTCGGCGTTAATTTCACCTACAAGGTACAACCCTCCCCCGACGGGCTCGCCCAAGCCTTCATTCTCGGTGAAGAACATATCGGCACAAATTCAGCGGCCCTAGTGCTGGGTGACAATATTTTTTACGGCCCCGGTCTAGGCAACCAGCTCCGCAAATACAATGATGTAGATGGTGCAGCTGTTTTCGGCTACCGGGTTGCCGACCCTACAGCGTACGGGGTCGTTGAGTTCGACCAGAATTTTAAAGCCGTTTCTATCGAAGAGAAGCCGAAGGTTCCCAAGAGCGAATACGCCATTCCCGGTCTCTACTTCTACGACAACAACGTGGTCGAATACGCCAAGAACATCACCCCCTCCGCCCGCGGCGAATTAGAAATTACCGATCTCAACCGGGTCTACCTCGACCAGGGGAAGTTACAGGTTGAAGTGCTCCCTCGTGGCACAGCCTGGCTCGATACCGGAACATTTGATTCTCTAGCAGATGCAACAAGTTTTATCCGCACCGTCCAAGCCCGCCAGGGTCTTTCTATCGGGGCACCAGAAGAAATTGGTTGGCGCATGGGCTGGATCTCTAATCAGCGTCTTGAAGAACTCGCCCAACCACTGCTCAAAAGCGGGTACGGAAAGTACCTTCTTAGCCTCCTGAAATAGCCTTGGGGCTAGGGCGCTACACGCCCGTTCCCTCACCCAAAACCACTTGCCACGCTACCTTTTGTTGCACCGGTGAGTTCTTCAGCTCCTACCTGCACCGCACACTGGTAAAATGGCACAATAAATATCTCGCTCGCTCTATATTTTTATTTTTAGGTTTCCTATGACCATTCTTGATTTTGTGCGCATGTTGCGCGCCAATCTTAAACTTCTCCTCATCGGTCTTGTCATCGGTGCTCTCTTGGGGTTCGGTTACTCCATGTTCCTTCCCCGCGTGTACTCCTCGTCGTCTACCGGTTACGTCACGGTTGGTGAAGGCAACGGCATTGGTGATGTCATTTCTGGCTCAGCAGCGGCCAAAGACAAAGCCAGCGCCTACCTGGCATTTATTCAAAGCGGCACCGTAGCCGATGAAATTATTGCTGCTAACCCCGAGCTGAACTTGACCCGGGGTGAAATTCAAAACAGCCTGACCGCAGCCGTTGATGCAAACTCAGCTCTCATCAGAGTTTCTGCTACCGCTTCTACCCCAGAGGACGCTCAGGTGCTCGCTAATTCAGCGCTCCAAAGTGTTGCCAAGGTTGCCAACGATCTTGAAGGTTCGAGCAGTGTACGCGTCATATCATTGGACGACGCAAAGGTGAACCCCAACCCCGTCAGCCCCAATGTGGAACGTATGGTTCTGCTGGGCGGTGCGGCAGGGCTGGTGCTCGTGTTCGCAGCGATCTTCCTACGCCGCACTATCGACACCAAGCTCCGCACCAAGGACGATGCCACCAAGGCCTCTGGCGCTGGTGTGCTAGGTGTACTTCCTGTCTCTGATGAGCTAACTGAAGAAAATCTTCTGCACGCCAAGGATGACCATATCTCTCAAGAAGCTATCCGGCAGATGCGCACCAACCTGCGCTTTGTCAACGTTGATAACCCGCCGCGGTCAGTCATTATTACCTCTTCTGAACCCGGTGAAGGTAAGTCAACGGTTTCTTCGTCCCTAGCCCGTGCCCTCGCAGAGGCTAGCCAGCCAGTTATCATTATCGACGCTGACCTGCGCCGCCCCACCATTGCTAAGAAGTTCAAGATTGATGCGCAGGTGGGCCTTACCCAGGTTCTGGCCGGTCTGGTTGATCTTTCTGATGCCGTGCGCCAGTTTGAAGATACCCAGCTCTTTGTTTTGCCTGCCGGTCGCATCCCCCCGAAACCATCTGAGCTTCTTGGGTAAGATAAGATGCGCCAGCTCATCCATGAGCTTTCGCAGGAGTTCATGGTTGTCGTGGACGCTCCCCCGGTTCTGCCTGTTACCGATGCTGCCCTGCTGTCTAACTCTGTTGACGGTGTTGTTTTGGTTGCCTCTGTGGGCAAGACCCGCAAGGAGAACCTGGAAGAAGCAGCTCTGACCCTGCGCAAGGTGAATGCTGACATTCTGGGTGTTGTCATCAACAAGGCTCCTCGCACCGGTTTGGGTAACTCCTACTACGGTTTTGCCTACGGCGGCACCAAGTACGGCTACACCGCCTACTACGGTCAAGAGAAGAAAAAAGGGCGCAAGAAGCTCAAGAAGGCAAAGAAATAACAGATCTCTATGGCTAATCCCCTGCAAACTACTGAGCAGCATCTAAGCTCAGATGTTCCCTTAGGAATCCGTTTGCGGCTCTGCCATGCCTACTTTCAGCATCTAGCCCAAAAGCATGATATCGACCTTCTACATATCAAAGGTTATGCCTTTGAGGGCGATGTCTACCGCAAGGGTAGGGTGAGCAGCGATGTTGACGTGCTGGTTCGCCCCCAGCATGTTGACCGCCTGCTTACTGTGATGAAGGACGATGGCTGGTCTATTCTGGCTCATTTTGAGACCGGATCGGTCTTTCAGCACGCTATGACGCTTTACCATAGCTCCTGGGGGTTAGTGGATATTCACCGTTATTTCCCCGGTATCGGGTCTGCTGAAGGTGAGGCTTTTGACCGGCTCTGGGAGCACCGTAGGGAGCGCCTCATCGCAGGCGTCCCCTGCCTTGTGCCATCCCTGGTTGATTGCCAGATATTTGTGATTGTGCACAGTGCCCGCTCTGCAGATCAACATGTACCCGATGTGGAATTTCTGGAATCCACCGTAAGTGAAGAGCAATGGCACACCATGCGGAACCGGGTCCCTGAGCTGGGGGCTGAGCTGGGTTTTGCCGCAGCAATGGGGGAACTGGAGCAGTTTAAAGACCACCCAGACTATCTCATCTGGAAGTCTGTTTCCCAAAACGTTCCCGTTTACTTGCTGTGGAAGG
Organism: Rothia sp. (in: high G+C Gram-positive bacteria); assembly: GCA_030530765.1. Taxonomy (GTDB): domain Bacteria; phylum Actinomycetota; class Actinomycetes; order Actinomycetales; family Micrococcaceae; genus Rothia. The sequence goes on along the minus strand of JAUMUH010000035.1, from coordinate 8,041 downwards.
CCCGCTTTCAGCAGGCACAGGGGGTTCGGGCAAAACTTGCTTTTATAGCGAACCTCATCCGGGTAAATCGCGATCACCTGGCCATGGAGCTGGGTCACTCACCCAGTCAGAGGGAGATTCGCCAGAAGTTCTTCAGCCGTTTTCTTTTCTGGAAGAAGTAAGCATGACCTTCATCTATAAACGTGCTCAAGCTGTTGCCTATGTGATGGGTTTTGAAGACAACGGCTACTCTGATGAATTTTCTTATATTGCCAATCTCAATACTTCACAGATTTCGGCGCTGTCTGGCCCAGCTGCCCTGATGTGGGAGATTTTAGAAAGACCTCAGGCTAGTGAAGATATAGTTCAGGAAGTGTCCACAATTTACGGGGTCTCGCAGGAGACCGTAGCAGGAGCGGTCATAAGTTTTTTAGATGACCTACTTCAGCAAGGACTAATTGAAATTGATAAGAGCCCTGAAGAGGCATCTTAACCAGTAAGGGGGTGAGCTGTACAGCTCACCCCCTATTTGCACCCCTGTTCTAGGTGCTAGAGAACGTCAATTCGGTCTTGCAGCGCCTGGATAAATCGGTCTTCGCCAAATTTTTTGATGTGTTCGGTGATAGCTTCTTGCGAGAATTTGCCCTGGTCAAAGTTTTCTACGGCCTCGAGAATTGCTTGGGCACTGGGCTCAGAGATGAAAGTACCGTTCAGCCCTTCAACGATAGTGTCGAGGAAGCCGCCTGCTTTAAGGGCAATGATGGGTTTCCCAAAGGCACCGGCTTCTAGCGGGGTGATACCGAAATCTTCGTGAGATACCGCCAGAGCCCCGTAGGCGTGGGCATAAGCGTACCGCATCTGGGCATCTGAGATATTTGAGGCGAACGCTACGTTACTGGTGGCTGATGCCTTGAGCTCATCCAGAATAGGCCCTGAGCCGACAACCAGAAGTTTCTTGTCTGTGCGGCTAAAAGCCTCAACTGCATACTGGACGTTCTTGTAGGGCAGCAGTCGAGAGACGATGATGAAGTACCGGTCAGAAAGGAACTCTTCTAACCCGGCGATAGGCTCTTGTCTACCTGCTGGGTCTACCGAGTAGGGCGGAAACAGTATTTCTGAATCTTTTTGGTAGACATCAAAAATCCGTTTCTGAATAGTGGTGGAATTAGCCAGGTAATTTCTATTCTTTTGTGCAGCTTTTTGGTCCCACACTTTGAGGAAGGGGCGCATCAATTTGAAGAGAGTGGCAACAAGCTGATGAGGGTTCTTGCCTAAGTACTGGTCTGTCAGGTAGATCCACCGTGCTGGTGAGTGGCAGTAGACTAGGGTTTTTTCAGGTAGTTTAAAACCGTGTGCCCACCCTGTAGAAGAAACTAAAACTTTTTGGGCATGTATTGCCTGCCGTGATACGAAGAAAGGCAGTAGGGGCAAGGCAAGCCTGTGATCTTTTTTGAAAAGACCCACCCTGTTGAGAGGGGAGACAATAATTGTACAGTCCTTAAACTCGGGGTAGGTGGTCTCAGGGTTGTAGAGGGTGGTGTAAATAGGTGCTTGCGGGAATGCTTTGTGCATAGCAAGGACAACTCGCTCAGCTCCCCCACGCTGGGTGAGGTAGTCGTGAGCGATAGCAAGTGGGACCTCAGGTGCCCTATCTGGCTTGCGTTTGAACAGCATTAAGCGCCCCTCTTGCTTTGTTGTTTTAGGAGTGTCAGCAATAAACCACAAACTTTAGAATACTTTCTGTGCTTTAGCAGGGTATTTAATTCCTGCGTACCCAGCGGCTTCGACCGTAAGAGCAACCAGTTTTTCAGATATTCTGTGCGGTAGCCTATCCACTATACTATCGATGAGATTACCCAAAATGGTGATTCTCTTCTCGTTCAAAAGGGCGGCAAGAACACGAACCGCGCCGCCCCAAATCCCAGCTGGCTGGTGACCTGGTAGAACTTCTTTACCGTGTTTTTCTACAAAGATTGATCGGGCTGCCCCTGAGTGCAGGGCGCGTGTCGCGCGGTCGGCTGTGGTGGTTGCTGCGATGTAGTGTTCTGTCGCTAGCTCCGGATCGACGATGATGCAGATACCGGCTTTATAGGCCTCGTACCCAAAGTCAACGTCTTCCCAGCCGTAGAGGCGGTAGCGTTCATCGTAGCCACCAATTTTTTGGTAGGCCTCAGCAGAAATTGAGACGTTGCCTGCCCAGTAGCGCCAGGTCTGCTCTGCTGGGGCGGCGTAGGCTGCCTCCCGGAACTTTGCGTCCCGGTATCTACCGTAGGCCCGGGCGTAAGGGGTGTGGGGGTACTGGTTAAGGTAAATACCAATGACACCGACGTCCTCTGACCCCTGGTGATGAGCAATATGCTTTTCGATATAGACGGCACCGGGTTTTAGGTCATCATCGCACCGGATGAGGACGGCGGCATCTGCGGCTGCGTGCCCCGCATTCAGTGCCTGTGTGCGCCCCCTGTTCTCTGGGAATACGATGCACTGAATGTTCAGCCTACCCCGCTGGCGGTAGGATTGGACGACCTCTTCTGAACCGTCGATATCACCATCGATGACCACAATGACCTGAAAGTCTGTTTCTGTCTGCTGCTCTAGAGCATCGAGGGGGTAGTGAAGTTTTGAAGCGCCGCCGCGGGTGGGGATGATGACAGCTGCCTTGTAGGTATAGTTCATTGTCTTTGCTCTAGTTCTTTAAGTATCGCGTGCAGAGCGGCCTTGCCTGCTTCCGGTGAGAATTTCTCTTGCCAGCGCCAAAAAACATCGGTGGTGACCTGCTCAAGGTAGTCGCTGGAGCCAGTGAGGTGCCGGGCCACGGTTTCAATCGTCTCAGCCAGTTTCTGGGCATCCCCCGCAGGTACGATCCAGGGGTAGCCCTCTCCCACGACTTCAGGCAGGGCCCCTGCGTCAGAGATGATGAGTGGCATACGGGTGCTCATTGCCTCTGCCACCACTAGACCGAAAGATTCGGGGACACGGGAGGGGCAGACCAAAATATCAATTTTTTGGTAGAAGTCCTCAGGCTCAACCCACCCTAAAGTGGTGAGGCTTCCCCCCAGAAGAGACAGTTTGGTTTCTAGCTTCTGCTGTTCTTCTGGGCTGACGAACTTAGCTTCCCCACCGATAACGAGTTGGTATTTGTTCTCGGTGCGGTCGCTAAGGCTGGCAATTGCCTCAGCTAAAACGTCGGTGCCCTTCATGAGGGAGGGGCGCCCCAAAAAACCTACTCTTACACGGTGTTGGCTGGTAACCTTACCTAGCTGAGGCGATGCGCCCCTAACCCAGTTGTAGAAAAGCCTGCTATTGCTCACCCGATCCACCAGGAACTGGCTGGGCACCAGGGTCAGGTCAGCTCTTTTTTGAGCAAAGGTGGTGAGGGATGCTTGTTTCCCGCGGGGTAGCTGATGCAGATGCACCACACGGTTTTTAAGCCCACCGGTCGCCACCGCAGGCAGTAGCCCGTTGCACCAGAGTAGACTGTGGGGGTTTTGTTTCTTCCACGCCCGCAGCTGGAGCATGTACTGCCATCTTTTGCCGGCCTTAAAGGTAATCACCGAGAACCCTTCGTCCCGGGCGGCATCCGCTAGTTCGCCGGGTTGGGCAGGAGCGAGAATAGTGACTTTTCGCCCCAGTTGGCGGGCAGCCCGAGCTAGGTTGAGGAGCATGACCTCTCCCCCACCTATCCCACCGTTATTAGCGGCAATATAGATATGTTGCTCACCCATATTTTTACCGTCCCTCATAGAAGGTCAGGTTTTGGCGGGGAGCCGCACAGTAGCTCATAGCCAGACCAATTGCCAGTGCCCAGGGAATCGTGAGAAAAACTTCGCCCAAACGCCAGGCACAGATGGCCAGAAGCACAATAGCTGCTTCACCACCCATTTGGCGGGTAGGGTATGCGCGGTTCTGCTTCCAAAAGAAACCGGCGGCAAGGGTAAGCCCCATGACGGCCGCTACCCAGGGCCAGCCACCTTCTACTAAGAGAGTCCAGAAGGAGTTATGGAAAAAGAAGGTCCCTGAATCGAGCTCAACGGTGGCTTGCCCCATACCCAGCCCGTGCCAAGGGGCGCTCTCAAGTTTAGCGAGGGAGGCAGTATCAATTTGCTCGCGGAACCAGTCGGTACCCGTCCTATCACCGAACAGGGAGGAGTCAGCAAAATTATCTTGCAACCAGTTAAAGAACCAGGCAACGAAAGCACCCAGAAAGAGCTTTAAGAACAGGTTGAGCCGGTAGGCAAAGAGAAACCAGATAACGCCTATCATGAACGCCGCGATGGACGTTCTTGAGCCGGTTAGCCACAGCAAGGGCAAGGCGATAATCAGCAGAATAAGCCGGTGACTATTTTTCTTGAGAAAGAAAAATAGGAGCAAAGGAATAATTGCGTGGTAGAGACCAGAAACGTTTTTATCACCAAGCCAGCCAGTGAGGTAGCCGTGGTAGTTATCGGGGGCTATACCGGCGTAGTAGGCAACCGTGTTGACCAGCATTCCCAGTGAGGTCCCAAAAAGGATTGATTTGAGGTCAATCCGTCTCTCTGCAATAAAGAGTGCCAAAAGAAGAATGATGCAGATACGGAAAACCCTGCGCAATGTTTGATCTGGGGTAGACACACCCCACAGAATCGAGGCCGTTGTGACATAGGCCAGGGCAACGACCATGACCGCCGTGAACAAACCTGCATAGGGGACGGTAAACTGGGGCTTCTTTTGAATCCGAAGAAGAACCAGCCCAAGAACCGCTAGGGTGCCTAGAGGAAGCCCTGCAAAGGTTATACCCGCAAAAATCAGCATGAAGCCGACCACAAAGTCTAAGAGCACCAGCTTGCCGGTGGTGTCGGTCAAAGCTTTGAGGTCTTCTTTAGCGCTCTTACCCACTTTTTTTATCCGGTCTTCAAATCGGCTGGGCGAGTGCGCTTCTTCAACAGCATGGTGTGCCTGGCTCATAGAGCTCCTCTCTTGCTGTAAAAGGTAGCGGTCTTCTGGGTCATCTGCCGGTTGCTATCCCACCTAAAGGTTTCTTTGCCCGCACTATGAGCGTGAACCATTTTCTCAGCTATTATTGTGGTAGCTTCTGCCGGGGTGATGCGGTGTAAGGGGGGCACTAGCTCCCGGTCAGAAAGAATCTCGGGGTTGCCCCCCACGGACGTTGCCAGAACTGACAGACCGGCTGCCTTAGCGTCCAAAAGGGTGTAAGAGCAGTTTTCCCAGACTGAAAGTTGCACCAGCACATCAGACCTGCCCATGGCCTCTATAGGGTCAACAAAGCCGGGGAAGGTCACCGAATCCTCAAGACCCAGGTCCCGAGCCTGGTCTTTGAGCTCTTGCTCCAGCTCGCCTGAACCGGCAATTTCCAGGGTTGCCCCTGGCTTTTCTTGAACGATCTGGGCAAAGGCAACAAGCAGTATATCCAGCCCTTTTTCTGGTGCCAGCCTCGAAAGAGAAAGAACCCGCAGCTGCCCCGGTGCCGCCTCAACGCGCCGGGCGGCAACCGCCGCAGCTACATCGTCCACATCCACTCCGTTGGGGATGACCTGTACCTGGCGGGCACCCCATTTACGCTTCATCTGGTCGGCGGTAGACGCTGATACGGCGATAGCGCCGTCCGTGCCCCAGAGCCGCACCCTGTGCACAGCTTCCATGAGACGGGAGCGCCAGGACGAGCCATGATAGACAGCATCGTTACCGGCAATACCGTGTTCGGTGGTAAAGAGTTTGGGAACTAATATAGAACGATTTTTGAGGCGGCGCGCTTTACGGCTGTTGACCACAGCGGCCGCCACCACATCGGCGTAGGCAAGGTGGCTGTGCACAATAGCGGGAGAAAGCTCAGTAATTACCTTGTCAAGACTAGCAAAGGAGGTTTTGAAACCTGCCCCTGTGCCAAAGTCCGCTTCAATGGCGTCAGCGCCGATTTCTTTCAGTCGGGCAGACAGGGCACCTGCAGGGCAAAGAACAACCAGACGATAGCCGGGTAGCCCGGCAGCAGCGATATCGCTAATATGCCGGGCTACACCGCCGAATTCAGGGACCGGCACGCAATGCAGCGCGACCGGAAGCTCAGAATTTAGAGCCACTTTTCGAGCCTATCGAGAGCGGTGAAGAAACCCTCACCGTTGTTGACGTGGCCCTGCCAGATTTCGGGGATGAAGGAGGACGCCGGGGTTAGCTCACGTAGCTGCTTACCGAGGGCTGCCCAGTCAACGTCGCCTTCGCCCACCTGCACGCCTTCGCCGTCTACACCGATGCCGTCTACCAGGTGCAGGTGGATGGAGCGCGGTGCCAGAAGCTCTACCGCTTCAGATAGGGGCATCTTAAGGAAGTTAGCTGCCAGCATGGTGTGGGAGATATCCAGGCAGAGCTTGGTGTTGTAGGTATCAGAAAAGTCTGCAGTGTCCTTGGGGTCAAGGAAGAGGTTGTGGTACTGCTGACCGCCCATGAGCCAGGGGTAAGGGGGCAGGGTCTGGGCAGCGATGCGCACGCATGAGGTATCCAGCTTAGCCAGTGCCTCACCGATGCGCTCGTACTTCTCAGCGCGAGCTGCAGGAGCGATGTGGCCGTCCTTGGTGAAGCCACCCATGGTGACAACCATAACCGGGTCATCGTCCACGGTGAAGTAGCGGGTCAGGTCACGGGTGATATCGATGGTGCGCTGCACCTCAGCGATGGATCGTTCCCAGGTTTGCTTGTCACGAGATGCCAGGTCTACCAGGAAGTCACCTGCGAAAAGGTCGGGCAGGTGGGTGGTGAAGGACATATCTAGCTTGCGGTCAAAGACCTCATCGATATTGACCTCGAGATCCTTATAGGAGAAGTGGAACTCTAGGAAGTCGGGCTTGGCATCCTCAATCAGGGGCTTGTAGTCGTGGTAGCGCACGGGCAGCCCCCAGGGGCGATTAAACGTGAAGTCGCGGCGGGTCACCAGGTCGTCCTTGAGGTCACCCTCGAAGAAGAAGGTGCCTGCTTCTACCTCTCGCTGCATAGTGCGGCCCAGTAGCTGGGGTAGGTAGTTAGGCTGCAGACCGCGACCCGGGGACTTAACTTCAACGTCCGCCTCGGTCACAACCTCACCCTTGGCAATGGTGCGGGTAGCAACCAGTGACTTTGCCAGGTTGACGCGGTTCATCAGCTCACCGGTAGAAACTTCGCGGGGAGCTGCGGTACCAATTGCTTCTTCAACCTCACGAATCTGCTGCACCATAGCTTTGAACTCTTCTGGTAGCAGAGAGACAGTGTGGTCATTACCCTCTAGGGTCTTATCAATGGTGAAGTGTTTTTCAATAATCTTGGCACCGCGAGCTACCGCAGCAACCGGCACATGGTAGCCGCGTTCGTGGCCGGAGTAACCCACCAGACACTGACCGATGTCTGCCAGACGGTCCATGTAGGCAAGGTTAACGTCCTTGAAGGGCGCCGGGTAGGTGGATTGGCACTGTAGCAGGGCGTAAGAGGAACCCAGGGAGCGCAGCAGGTTCACCGACTCACGGATCTCTTCTTCGCGGCTCATGCCGGTTGATACCAGCATGGGCAGGCCACGGGAGCCCATGTCACGCAATAGTTCATGGTTGGTCAGGTCGGCTGATGCAACCTTGAGACCCTGCACACCGTAATCGACCAGGGCTTGGACGGAGGGACCATCCCAGGGGGTGCACATGATGTCCATATCGTGCTGCTTGACGTGGTCAAAGACCTCATACATCTGGTCAACGGTAAAGGAGAAGCGGGACAGCAGATCGAGGGTGTACTGCACGCCCAAATCTTCGCCCGTGCTCTTAGAGCCCTTCTGGCGGTAGAGGGCATCCATATCGCGCAGCTGGAACTTCACAGCATCTGCCCCGGTGTCAACGGCAAGGTCAACCAGGCGCTTTGCCAGGTCAACATCGCCCTGGTGGTTATTGCCAATTTCAGCAATGATAAAAGCTGGTGAGTCAGCTGAGATTTCACTCTTGCCGATACGCAGCACGTTCTGCTCGTCCATGGCAATAGCAATGAGGTGGCCGCGTTCGTCCACCAGGGGCAGCAGGGAAACGCCCTTGGCAAATTCGCTCTGTAGCTCAACAGGTTC
>JAUMUH010000034.1:6839-15003 GCA_030530765.1 Rothia sp. (in: high G+C Gram-positive bacteria) | reverse complement strand
CAGCCTCATACACCGGTTCAAGCCCGGAAGAAGCAGCAGATCGCTATAGCGCAATCACCCCTGCCAACCATATTTCAAAAACGACTCCCCCAACGCTGGCAGTCTCAGGTGCCACAGACCATCTAGTTCCTCAAGAACCAACCGCTGATCTCATTGCAAAGCTACACGCTGAGGGTATTGATGCACGGCAGATTGTAGTGCCCTACGGTGAGCATGTCTTTGATGGTGCTGTTGGTAACGTTGGTAGTCAGATATGGCGTCAAGCAACCCTCAAGTGGTTCTCTGAGCACGGGCTTGCTCCTGTAGGTTAGAAACCCACTCCCTAAATTATTTAAGAAACGAAAAATAATGACCTTTTTTCAGTTTGTTCACCGGCGTGAGTGGCTTTTGACGCTGCTTGCGGTGGTGATGATTATTGCCCAGGTGTACCTTGACTTGCGGGTGCCTGAGTATATGGAACAAATAACAGTCACTATCTCTCAGCCAGGTAGCCAGCTTTCCGATGTTGCCGCTGAGGGCTGGATGATGCTTGGTGCTGCTGCGGCCTCAATGGTCGCTGCGATTGTTACCGGTTTTTGTACAGCTATCTGCGGTACTACCATTGCCCGGCGGATGCGTGCCGGGGTTTATAACCGTAGCTTTGATTTCTCGGCTGCTGAGCTTGAAAAGATTGGCACAGATAGCCTCATTACCCGCTCTACCAACGATGTGACCCAGGTTCAGATGTTCGTGGTCATGGGCCTGCAGGTGAGCATCAAGGCACCGATTATGGCGGTGTGGGCGAGTTCTAAGATTGCTAGCCAGTCCCTGGTGTGGACGGTGCCCACGGGTATCGCTGTTCTGGCAACCTTGCTGGTGCTTGGTTGTGCTATGGCGCTGGCGATTCCTCGTATGATGCGTATGCAGAAGATTACAGATGGGCTGAACCGGGTGACCCGTGAGCACCTGACCGGCTTGCGCGTCATCCGGGCTTATCTGACCCAGGGCTTCCACGAAGAACGCTTTGAGGCGGTCAACCAGGATCTGCGCAAGACCACTCTCTTTGTCAGCAGCACCATGGCCTTCATCATGCCCATGCTCACTGCCATTATGACCGGCCTTTCCCTGGCGATTTATGTGCTTGGTGCCGTGCTCATTAACGACACTGCCGATCCCATGCAGCGAGTTACTCTCTTTGGGCAGATGGTGGTCTTCTCTACCTACGCCCTGCTGGTGGTCACCAGCTTCATGATGATGACCATGGTCTTCATTATGGGCCCGCGTGCCCTGGTTGCTTGGCGGCGTATTCGTGAGGTGCTCACTACCGTCCCGTCCTTGGCAAACGGGTCAGTGACCGAAGGCAGCGCTGCTGGCAGCCTAGAATTTAGGGACGTTTTCTTCCGCTACCCCGGTGCTGAGGGCGATGCCCTACACGGCATTTCCTTTACGGTGAAGCCGGGGCAGACGGTAGCGCTGATTGGGTCAACCGGTTCAGGTAAGTCCTCTCTGCTGAATCTTATTCTTCGCTTCTACGATGTGCGCCAGGGCTCAGTGCTGGTGGACGAGGTGGACGTGCGCCAGTGGGATACCGCTGCCTTACGCAACCGTCTTGCCTATGTGCCGCAGAAGTACACGCTGTTCTCTGGTTCAGTTGCCTCTAACATCGCCTTGGGTGAGAACGGGCAGCAGATGACTGCCCAGAAGGTAGTGCAGGCTGCCCAGAGCGCGGCTGTTGCTGAATTTGTGGCGGGCAAAGAGGACGGCTACGCCTCGGTAGTTGCCCAGAACGGTAAGAACTACTCAGGTGGGCAGAAGCAGCGTATCTCAATGGCACGGGCACTAGCTCGTGGCGGTGAGATTCTGCTCTTTGATGATTCTTTCTCAGCCCTAGATTACAAGACCGAACGCGATATCCGCCGCTCCCTCAAAACCGCTGCAGCTGGTGCCACCGTGCTACTGGTTGCCCAGCGCATTGGCACAGTGCGGGACGCTGACCTGATTCTGGTGCTCGATAAGGGCAGAATCGTAGGTCAAGGCACCCACAGTCAGCTGCTTGCCAGCAATGAGGTCTACCAGGATATCGCCCGCTCCCAGCTCTCTGAAGAGGAACTTGCATCATGAGCCAATACTCCCCCATTTCTCACCTGTCTGATGCAGATCTAGAATCAGCCCGCCGCGGCATGGAGGCTGAACATCAGCTGCGCGATGCCCAACTCACCAGCGATAAGGGCATGCACCGGGGCCCCGGCTCTCACGGCCCAGGCGGCGGTGGGGCGCGCCGTCCTGCCCACAAACCAGGGCAGGCACCCGGCAAGAAGAGTGCGGACGGTACCGGCAGCACCCAGCAGCCCTTCAAGGCCACCCTGGCTAAGCTGCTTGCTTATCTGCGCCCAGTGCTGCCTGCCATGGTTATTGCCATTATTGCCGCTATTGCCGGGGTTATTCTCACCATTATCGCCCCGCAGTTTCTAGCAGCAATCACCGATGAAATTCAAAAGGGCTTTAGTGGCTCACTCGATATGGCTGAGATTAACCGACTCATGTGGGTGTCAATCGGTTTTCTCCTAGCATCCCTATTGCTGAGCCTACTTGAGGGCCTGGTCATGGCACGCTGCACAGTCTGGGTGTCAAAGAATATGCGCTCTGATCTTGACCGCAAGATCGACAAGCTACCCCTTGCTTACCTTGACCGCAGTTCAACCGGCGATACCCTCTCACGCGTTACCAACGACGTAGATACCCTGCAACAAACCCTCAACAACTCCCTAGCAAGCGTCATCACCGGAGTCGTCACCCTGGTGGGCGCTGCAACCATGATGTTTGTGACCGACTGGCGCATGGCGCTCGCTGCCATCGCTGCTTCCCTGCTCGGTATGGCTGCTTCAGGCTTTGTGCTCTCCCGCAGCCAGAAGTACTTCATCGCCCAGCAGGCTCTACTGGGTAAGCTCAACGGGCACATTGAAGAAACTCTTGCCGGCCAAAGCATTATTCGCGCCTACAACGGCGAGCGCAAGGTGCGCGATGAGTTCGCTAACCGTAATGAGCAGCTCTATGGGGTTGCCTGGAAGTCTATGTTCTTCTCGGGGCTCATGTTCCCCTTGATGAGTTTTATTGGCAACCTGGGCTATGTGGTGGTCTGCGTGGTTGGCGCTATCTTGGTGATGCAGGGCAGCATCTCTTTTGGTGTGATTGTTGCCTTTATTGTTTATGTGCGTCTTTTTACTAACCCCTTGGGGCAGCTGGCTCAGGCTGCTACCTCGCTGCAGTCGGCGGCTGCTGCCGGTGGGCGGGTCTTTGAGTTTCTTGAGGCTGAGGAACTGGGTGCTGACGTTGAAGAGAAGGCTCTGCGCCAGGACGTCCGTGGGCAGGTTGATTTTGACCGGGTGAAGTTCAGCTATGAGCCTGGCAAGGAAATTATTCACGGTTTTACTGCCAGTGTGGCTGCTGGTCAGAAGGTGGCTATTGTTGGGCCGACCGGTGCAGGTAAGACAACCTTGGTGAACCTCTTGATGCGGTTCTATGAGCTGGATTCTGGGCAGATTCGTATTGATGGGGTGCCTATTGACCAGATGAGCCGCCAGGAGCTTGATGGGCTTTTTGCTATGGTTCTGCAAGATACCTGGCTCTTTGAGGGCACCCTGCGGCAGAACGTGGTGTACGGTGCCGGTGAGGTCAGTCAGCAGCGTCTGGATGAGGTCATGGCTGCTGTTGGTTTGGATGAGCTGGTCTCTCAACTGCCGCAGGGCTATGACACGGTGCTCACCGATAGCACGGCTCTTTCTGCCGGTCAGAAGCAGCTGGTGACTATTGCCCGCGCCATGGTTGCTGACCGCCCTCTGCTGATTTTGGATGAGGCAACCAGCTCGGTTGATACCCGCACGGAGCTGCTGATTCAGCGGTCGCTGGGGCAGCTGGCGCAGGGTAAGACCTCGTTTGTGATTGCCCACCGTCTGTCAACTATTCGTGATGCTGATCTGATTTTTGCGATGAAGGACGGCGATGTGGTTGAGTCTGGTTCGCACACTCAGCTGCTGGCGCGCGGTGGCTTCTACGCTGAGCTCTATAACAGCCAGTTCAGCCAGTAACCTGCTTTAAGATAACTCGCCCACCGTTTGCGTCACTGCAGCGGTGGGCGAGACTGTATGTGCATCTGCAGAAAAACCGCCAGATTGCTGGTGTTATTTAGGGGGTCATGGGACGAGTCTGCGCTGACTTCCATCTCAGTTTTATATGGGGCACACCTTGCAGAAGATCAACAGAGCCAAAAACATCGAGCAACTCAAACCCCGTCAAAAAGCACAATAGCGATGTTCCTCAGGCATTATAAAAGACCTACACAAAGGACGCCCCTCCCCACTTCCCTGCCGGCTGGCAGAAGAGGCAGGGCGGGGCGTCCTGCACCTAGCATACGAAAAGCGGTTGAGATACCCGTAAGGAATATCTCAACCGCTTTCTTTACACCACTCGGTGAGGGTTTTAGATGTTGAAGCCTAGCGCGCGCATTTGGTCGCGACCGTCTTCAGTGATGCGCTCGGGGCCCCAGGGCGGCATCCAGACCCAGTTGACGTGCCATTCGTCAATCGTGGTTTCCAGGTTCTGCTGAACCTGTTCTTCGATAACGTCCTGCAGCGGGCAGGCGGCGGTGGTCAGGGTCATGTCTAGCACCAGGGCGCCTTCGTCATTCCAGCGCATGCCGTAGAGTAACCCAAGATCAACGATGTTGACGCCCAGCTCGGGGTCAATGACGTTCATCAGGGCATCTTCAATTTCTTCTTGGCTGGGGCGGCCAGCAGGAGTTTCGCTCAAATGCGACACCTTCTTTCTGTTGAAGAGAGCTTACTTCTTCGCCAGGTAGCGCTCGTAGCCTTCTTCTTCCAGGCGGTCAGCCAGTTCGGGTCCGCCCTGCTCAACCATCTTGCCGTCCACGAAGACGTGAACGAAGTCAGGCTTGATGTAGCGCAGAATGCGGGTGTAGTGGGTGATCAGCAGAACGCCCATGTCGTTAGCGTCGTGAGCGCGGTTAACGCCCTCAGAAACAACCTTCAGTGCGTCAACGTCCAAGCCGGAGTCGGTTTCATCCAGGATGCCGAACTTGGGCTTGAGCAGTTCCAGCTGCAGGATCTCGTGGCGCTTCTTTTCGCCGCCTGAGAAGCCTTCGTTGACGTTACGAGAGATGAAGGCGGGGTCAATCGAGAGGTTTTCCATTGCTGCCTTGACGTCTTTGGTCCAGGTGCGCAGGGCGGGTGCTTCGCCGTCCACAGCGGTCTTAGCTGAGCGCAGGAAGTTGCTCATGGTCACACCGGGGATTTCAACGGGGTACTGCATTGCCAGGAAGAGACCTGCGCGGGCGCGCTCGTCTACTGACATTTCGGTGACATCTTCGCCGTCCAGCAGGATCTCGCCGGAGTCTACCTGGTACTTGGGGTGACCTGCGATGGTAGAAGCCAGGGTTGACTTACCGGAGCCGTTGGGGCCCATAATCGCGTGAATTTCGCCGGACTTGATGGTCAGGTTGACGCCCTTGAGAATGGGCTTGGTGTTTTCGTCATCCAGAATAACGGAGACGTGGAGGTCCTTGATTTCAAGGGTTGCCATAGTGTTTTTCTCCTCTAAAAGTCTTAGTTGTTGGAAATCGCCAGTTCAGCTTCGAGTGCTTCGGTCAGCTGCTCTTCAAGCTCAGGGATGCGGATCTGCTGGATGATTTCGTTCAGGAAGCCACGGACGACCAGGCGGCGAGCCTCGGCTGCGGGAATACCGCGAGCTTGGAGGTACCAGAGGTGGTCTTCGTCCAGCTGGCCGGTGGTTGAAGCGTGGCCAGCACCTTCGATCAGACCGGTTTCGATTTCCAGGTTGGGTACGGAGTCAGCGCGGGGGCCGTCTTCCAGAATCAGGTTGCGGTTGAGCTCGTAGGTGTCGGTGCCTTCTGCGTCCTTACCGATGAGCACGTCGCCAACCCATACGGAGTGGGCGCCGCGGCCCTGCAGAGCACCCTTGTAGGTGACGCGGGACTTGCAGTTAGGTTCGGTATGGGCAACAAAGAGACGATTCTCGATGTGCTGGCCGGCATCCACAAAGTAGAGGCCGTACATCTCGGTTTCAGCGCCGGGGGCGGTGAACTTGGTGGAGGGGGTGACGCGAACCATGTCACCGCCCAGTGAGATGTTGATGTGCTTGAACTTAGCATCGCGGCCAAGAGCTGCGTACTGGGCTGAAGCGTGAATCGCGTCGTCGTCCCACTGCTGAACGGTGATGACGGTCAGGGATGAGGAATCCCCTACCTTGAATTCGACGTTCTGAGCCAGCACAGCGCTACCGGTGTGGCGCAGTACTACAACTGCCTTTGAGAAGGGCTTGGTTTCAACCAGGATGTGCTGGGCAGCAGCGTCCTTGTGCTCGCCATGAATGGTCAGCTCAATGGGTTCTTCCAGTTCAGCTTCAGCAGCGACGGTGATAACGGTTGCTTCGGTGAAGGCACTCCAGGCGTTTGCTGCTACGCGGTCTTCAGGGATACCTGCTGAGCCGATGCGGGCGTCCTCACGGCCAACAGTTTCGGTCTGGACGCCGGCAGGTGCCTTGACCTGCACAGCGGGTGCTATGCCGGTGGGGGCATCGGTGTGCAGGGTGCCAAGTCGCTTGAGCGGGGTGAAGCGCCAGTCTTCTTCGCGGCCGGTGAGGGGTGCGAAGTCTTCTACCTTATAGGAGGTCTTACGCTCGGCGCGGGAGGCGTCGATTTCTACCTTGTCGGTGTTGTGCTTGGAAACGCGGATGGTGTCGTCACCGGCAAGTTCGCTTGCCAGCTTTTCGCCTTCCTGGTCCATGCCGGGGATAGCGGGGTTGTTGTGCCCCTGCTTTTCTTCATTAGCCATCATTTAGCCTACGGATCCTTCCATCTGCAGTTCGATCAGGCGGTTGAGTTCAAGAGCGTACTCCATGGGCAGCTCGCGGGCGATGGGCTCAACGAAACCGCGAACGATCATTGCCATTGCTTCGTCTTCAGGCAGGCCGCGCTGCTGGAGGTAGAAGAGCTGCTCTTCAG
The DNA here is from genome assembly GCA_030530765.1 of Rothia sp. (in: high G+C Gram-positive bacteria). GTDB lineage: Bacteria > Actinomycetota > Actinomycetes > Actinomycetales > Micrococcaceae > Rothia. Next base: position 7,988 of record JAUMUH010000034.1, on the reverse strand, counting down.
AGACACGAGAGACGGTTGCTTCGTGGCCCATGGTGACATCGTCTTCACGAATATCAACGTAGGGGTAGGTGTCAGAGCGTGAGATGGTGTCAACCAGTAGGGCGTCACAGACCACTGATGACTTAGCCTTAGAGGCACCTTCACGCACCTGAACTAGACCGCGGTAGGCGGCACGGCCACCGTTACGAGCCACTGACTTAGAGACAATGGTGGAGGATGTGTTGGGTGCAATGTGAACCATCTTTGAACCGGTGTCCTGGTGCTGGCCTTCGCCTGCAAAAGCGATGGACAGGGTTTCACCCTTAGCGTGCTCACCGACCATGTAAACAGCCGGGTACTTCTGGGTAACCTTTGAACCGATGTTGCCGTCGATCCATTCCATGGTGGCACCTTCGTGGGCGATAGCGCGCTTGGTCACCAGGTTGTAGACGTTGTTAGACCAGTTCTGGATAGTGGTGTAGCGAACGCGAGCGTTCTTCTTCACTACAATTTCAACGACCGCTGAGTGCAGGGAGTCTGACTTGTAGATGGGGGCGGTGCAACCCTCAATGTAGTGAACGTAGGAGCCCTCGTCAGCGATGATGAGGGTACGCTCGAACTGGCCCATGTTCTCGGTATTGATGCGGAAGTAGGCCTGCAGGGGGATTTCAACATGAACTCCCGGAGGAACGTACACGAAGGAGCCGCCTGACCACACAGCGGTGTTCAGGGCTGCGAACTTATTATCACCTGCGGGAATGACGGAGCCGAAGTATTCTTCGAAGAACTCGGGGTGTTCCTTCAGTGCGGTGTCGGTGTCCAGGAAGATGACGCCCTGGGCTTCTAGGTCTTCACGGATCTGGTGGTAAACAACTTCAGACTCGTACTGGGCGGCAACGCCGGCAACTAGGCGGTTACGTTCAGCTTCGGGGATGCCCAGCTTTTCGTAGGTGTTGCGGATGTCCTCGGGCAGTTCTTCCCAGCTCTCTGCCTGCCCCTCGGTAGAGCGCACAAAGTACTTGATGTTGTCGAAGTCAATGCCTGAGAGGTCTGCGCCCCAGGTGGGCATGGGCTTGCGGTCAAAGAACTTCAGTGCCTTCAGGCGCAGATTTAGCATCCACTGGGGTTCGTTCTTCTTTGCGGAGATGTCGCGAACAACGTCCTCGTCAA
>JAUMUH010000034.1:0-6829 GCA_030530765.1 Rothia sp. (in: high G+C Gram-positive bacteria) | reverse complement strand
TTTGCAGCCTGGCCAGCTTCATCGGAGTCAGCCCAACCGTACTCGTAGTTACCAATGCCCTCGAGTTCGGGGTTTGCCTCCAGAATTTCTGAAATGACGGTGTTGTTGGCGTTACGCTCAACTGCTTCAGTCATTACGGCCTTTCTTGGTGGGTTTTCTTTCACGGTTGCGTGAAAGGTCTCTTACGCCGCCCGGTTATCAACCGGTGGGCGAAAATCTGTGGGTTTATTTTTTGTTCTCGCCCTCTATGCTCCTATCAGCGGTGAGGACGGCAGGCTCAGGTAGGTCTGTACGACCCAGCGGTATGTGGGTGGTGCAGACGTGGGCACCCTGTGCCATGGTGGAAAGCCTGCGTACATCTACGCCGATCAGATCAGCGATGATTTGAGTTTCTTGGTCGCAGAAAACGGTGAAGTCTTCTGCCAAGTCGCGCACCGGGCAGTGGCCCTGGCAGAGCTGAATGCTGGTCAGCAGATGGTCGGGCAGTTTGACGCCCGGTGCTACCGGCGGGCTCATCTCGTTGGCACTGGCTACAAACCCGTCGCGGGTCATTGCTTCAGCCAGGGCGTGAGCGCGGGCGGCGACGTCCTGCCCTGCTGCTTCTACGATGGGGCGGTAGCGGGCTTCCATCTCAGCTGCTCTGGCGCTGGCAAATTCTTGTAGGGCACTATCGCCTACAGCTTTTTGCAGCATAGTTAGTGCCTGCCGGGCAATGTCAAGGTAGTCATTACCTAGCTCGGTGTGCCCCTTGGGGGCAATGACGTAGCGGCGGGCGGGGCGTCCTGCCCCTGCACCGTGCTGGCGGTGGGTGGCTACCTCGATGAGGTGGTCTTTTTCTAGCGCGTCCAGGTGGCGGCGTACTGCTGCCGGGGTGAGGTTCAGGAGGCTACCGAGTTTGGCCGCAGAAACAGGGCCATGGGTAAGAACTCCTTGGAGCACACGGTCGCGGGTGCGTTCCTCTGTTTCTGCAGGGCGCGCATCCTGGGCTGGTTTTTTGCGAGCTTTATCTGCGGAATACACAAAATAAGTATGCGCTAATTATGCCCTTGGGGTCTAGTAAGGGCTACCTATTTCCTGATCTTTACATACCCTAAACTCAGCATCCAATACCCCAAGCGTAGGAATTCACTAGGAAAACCTGGGGCAGCTCAGTAACAGTCAGCGGTCAGTGAACAGAAAGATTAGAATGGTTTGGTGACTACCGCCCAAACTGTACCCGCCAGCCCTACCAGTGGCGTATCTGATGCTGCCCTGGTGATATCGAACCTGGTCAAAGAATTTAAGCCTCCCCGCACCTTTGCCCAGGAAAACCTCCAACTCATCACCGAGCGGGGCACCTACCGGGCGGTGAACAATTTGAGCCTTGATATACAGCGCGGGCAGGTTACCGTGTTGCTAGGGGCTAACGGGGCGGGCAAAACCACCACTCTTGCCTGCGCTCAGGGTCTGCTCAAACCCGATGGCGGTTCTATCGAGCTGCTGGGGCAGACTCCCTGGGGTGCCGGGCCGCAGCTGCGCTCGCGGGTGGGTATCATGTTGCAGGACGGCGGGCTGCCGCAGTACATGCGCCCCGTACCATTGCTGCGCCACATTGCCCGCATGTATGAGAACCCGGTAGAACTTGAACCGCTGGTCAAGCGCCTGGGTATTGATACCTTCAACGGCACAACCGTGCGCCGTCTTTCAGGTGGGCAGAAGCAGCGGGTAGCGCTAGCTGCTGCCATGCTGGGCCGCCCAGAAATTCTCTTTCTTGATGAGCCAACCGCCGGGCTTGACCCCCAATCACGGGCAGTAGTCTTTGAGATAATCGCCGAACTGCGCGATGCCGGGGTTGCTATTGTGCTCACCACCCACCTACTCGATGATGCCCAGCGCATAGCCGATAGGGTCTTTATGATTGAGCGCGGCACGGTGGTGCTCTCTGGCAGCATGAGCGAGGTGCTCGCAGCAGGCAGCCAGAAGCGCCAGGTGCTCACCTTCACCGCTGAACGTGGTCTAACTCTTTCTACTTTCTTTACCCAGCAGCAGGCAGAGGGGCTGGCGCTCCTTGAAAAGTCACCGGGTCGCTACGAACTATCCGGTTCCCTCACCCCTGACCATCTAGTAGCCCTCACCACCTACTGGCAGCGCACCGGGGTAATACCCAGCGAATTTTCGCTCGCACCGCGCACCCTTGAAGACGTTTTCCTTGAACTATCCGGGAAGAAAATCCGATGACTACACCAGCACCCGACCCAGCAGGCCAAGCCCACAACGCGGCGTCCACCCCCGCCCGTATTCTTGCTCAGGGCAGGTACGAGGCAATCGCCATGCTCAAAAACGGTGAGCAACTTATGCTCAACATCATCTTCCCTGTCATGGGCCTGTTGGCACTCAACTACACCGCCTTTCTTGACCCCTGGGTGCAGCATTATGGTATTTCCCGCATCGACCTTGCCGTACCCGGCGTCCTAGCGCTCTGTGTGCTCTCAACTGCCCTTTCAGGTCAGGGAATCGCTACCGGCTTTGACCGCCGGTACGGGGTGTTGCGCTTTATCTCAACTACTCCCCTGGGCCGCAGCGGCCTCATCGCTGGTAAGGTGCTAGCGGTGCTGACAGTGCTGCTGATTCAGTACTTCATCGTGGGAGCACTAGGGCAGCTACTGGGCTGGACGGCAACCGTACCCGGCGTCCTTATGTCCCTCCCCACCCTGCTGCTAGGTGCAGCCTGCTTCACCGCCCTAGGCCTACTCATTGCCGGCACCGTACGCGCCGAAGCAACCCTAGCAATCGTCAACATGGCATGGGTTCTACTAGCCGGTGGCGGTGGTGTACTCCTACCCACCGACCGCTACCCCGTAGCCATCAACACCATCATCGACTTCCTACCCTCAGCAGCCCTAGGCAACGCCCTACGCGGTGACTACATCCACCACAGCTTCCTGCTGGTGCCCCACCTCATACTCCTGCTCTGCACCGCCCTCTTCGGGGCGCTCGCCGTCAAATTCTTCAAATGGTCCGCCTAAAAGAACAGATAAGGTAACCCACCGTGTCTAGCACCAACACACCAGCTGACCAGCAGCTAACCCTCAAAGACAAGCTTATACCCAGCAGCTACACCCCCTGGGTCAAAAAAATGGCATGGGCACTGGCACTTGCCAACATCTTCCTCATTATCTCCGGCGGCATCGTGCGCCTCACCGGTTCAGGCTTGGGCTGCGATTCATGGCCTAAATGCACATCAGATGGGTCCTGGACCACCACCCCCGAAATGGGTATTCACGGCATAGTCGAGTTTGGCAACCGAATGCTGACCTTCGTACTCATGGTTGTGACTGTTTTGGCATTCCTCTCTATCCTGCGTATCGCCTTCCCCCGGGGTATTGAGGCTAAGGCACTCCTCCCTAAACTCTTTACCGGACTGCGCGCCCGTGACAACCGCTACTCTGATCTCTTCAACCTGACCCTGCTACTGCTCTGGGGTATCCCGGTGCAGGCAGTTGTTGGCGGTATTTCGGTGTGGCAGAAGCTCAACCCCTGGATGATTACTGCCCACTACTACCTTTCAGCCATCATGATTGCCCTGGCAGCGGTTTACCTCAACAGGGTCTACCGCTACTTCGAGGGCACCTCAGCTGCTGAGAAGCTTGAATCCTCCCTTCTGCCCACTGGCTCTCACCTACTGCGCACCCTAGGTTTTATAGGCGCTGTGCTAGTTGCGGTGCTGATTTTTGTGGGCACCGTGGTGACCGGCACTGGCCCACACGCTGGTGACCCTGCAACCCACCGTCACCCTTTCGACCCGGTGATGATTACCCGCTTGCACGGCATCGCTGTTTGGGTTTACTGCGCAACCCTGCTGGCCATCTTCCTGGTGATTAAGAAGTACGCCCTGCCTAAGATTCTGACCCGCTCAGCCCTCTTTGTGCTGCTGGTGCTGCTCTACCAGGCGATTGTTGGCTACACCCAGTACTTCAACGGCTTACCCATTTGGCTAGTTGAGCTGCACCTGGTTGGTTCCGGCTTCTTCACCTTGGCAGCCACTTCGCTGATTGAGCGTCAGCTAACCCTAACCAGTGTGAAGCAGCGTGAGTTGGCGTTGGAACGTATTCAGCGTTAGTCCCCTGTTTGCCTGTATTGAAGGTGCCTGTCTCCCCCCGTTTGGTAGGAGGCAGGCGCCTTTATTCATAGGTTTATAACCTTGGGTAGAATGGTTGGGTTCGCTATACACTGCCAAGGGCTAGGTAAGCGTAGCTCCTACTGTCGAAGGCGACTCGCGAGTTTTAAAGGATGAGGACGCCCCAACCCAGTTTCCCTTGCCTAACAAGTAGAAGCTGAGAGGGGCGTCCTCATCCTTTAATGTTTGAGCTGGAGCCTTCTGGCAGTAGAAAGCGGAGCTACCCTACTGCCTTGGTGAGAAACCCTTAGAAGAGCGGTGCCAGCACCGACCCACCTACGAAGGGGTCAACTGCCAGGGCAATGAAGAGCACGGTCAGGTAGGTGATAGAGCCGTGGAAGACCACCATAGCGGTACGGCTCGTTGCCTTCTCAGCCAGCGCCAGGTTGTGCAGCTTGTGGCAGTGATAGAGGAACCAGGCACCAATGGCAGCAGAAGCAATGGTATAAACCCAGCCAGCGCCGCCCAAGGGGATCAGCAGTAGGGAGCACATGACCATTGCCCAGCCGTAGAGCACCACCTGCACCGAAACGCTCTTCGCAGAGTCAGTAGCGCCCAGCATGGGAATGCCAGCGGCGCGGTAGTCCTCGGCGTACTTCATCGACAGGGGCCAGTAGTGCGGGGGCGTCCAGAGGAAAATCACCATGAAGAGCACAACCGCTGCCCAAGAAATCGTGTTTTCAACAGCTGCCCAGGCAATAAAGACCGGCATGCAACCAGCCAGGCCACCCCACACGATGTTCTGCTTGGTGCGCTTCTTCAGCCAGAGAGAATAAAAAACAACGTAGAGGAAGATTGCCACAACACCCAGGGCTGAAGCCAGCGGGTTAACCAAGAAGTAAAGGTAGATAATGGAAATGACCGACAGTATCCAGGCAAAAACCAGAGCCTCACGGTCGGTCAGCTCACCGGTGACCAGAGGGCGCTTTTCGGTGCGCTTCATCTTGCGGTCAGCTTCACGGTCAATGTAGCAGTTAAAGGCACAGGATGCGCCAGCTGCCAGCGAGCCACCAATCATGGTGTGCAATACCAGCCAGAGGTTAGGGAAACCACCGGCAGCAAAAATCATGGTGGGAGCTGTGGTCACCAGCAAAAGCTCAATAATCTGTGGCTTGGTGAGGTGAATGTAGGCTTTCACCTTGCGGCCGAGCGTAATTTTGCCCCGGTCTTTGACCGATTCAGGCGACTGCGCGCGATGTGATTCGCGGTCGATCACGCTGTTCATGCCATGGCCCTTCACGTATGCAGGTTCCCTTACGAGTTGTGTGTTTTGCCCCGCCACCCTACATGTGACAAACCGTTCACAATATGGAATGAAAAGTACAAAAGGCCAACGGTGCACATCTGTGCGTGACAGTTTCTCGACACCTAAATTAGTGCCCAAAATTGTGATACCCAGCACTTTTCCCTGGCAATGTTGCGCTTACAGGCACAACAAAAGAGCATTTGGTCAAATTCTATCGTATAACGCTCCTGGGTTATGACCTAATGCCCCAATCCTCTCAATGTATAGGCTCTCAGCTCTGAGACAAAACCAGGCCACAGGGGAGCATGTGAACTATCCTTAAAGCAGTGCCCTTGCTATGGGCTTGCCACTAACAGATGGCAGCTTTCAGAGGGAAGTCAACAATGTATCCAGATATTTCTGGCCGGCGCCAGAACAGAGAGGATTGCTCGTGCCTAACCTAGACCAGAAGCTTGAGTGGACCGAAAAAGACCAGCGGGCAGTAGATACCGCCCGAGTGTTGGCAGCGGACGCCGTTGAGAAGGTTGGCTCGGGCCACCCCGGCACCGCCATGAGCCTAGCACCGGTTGCCTACCTGCTCTTCCAGAAGATTATGCGCCATGACCCCACCGATGACCGATGGGCTGGCCGTGACCGTTTCATTCTCTCCCCCGGTCACACTTCACTTACCCTTTATAATCAGCTCTTCCTCGGCGGTTTCGGTCTTGAGCTTGACGATATTAAGGCGCTACGCACTGCTGGCGCTCTCACCGCAGGCCACCCCGAGTACGGCCATACCAAGGGCGTTGAAATCACCACCGGACCCCTGGGCCAGGGCCTGGCGTCCGCCGTTGGTTTTGCCTACGCCCAGCGCCGTATGCGCGGCCTACTTGACCCCGAGGCAGCCCCCGGCACCTCCCCCTTTGACCACACCATCTTTACCATCGCCTCTGAAGGTGACGTGCAGGAGGGCGTAACCGCTGAGGCTTCTGCCCTGGCAGGCCACCAGCAGCTGGGTAACCTGGTGGTTATCTACGACCGCAACCACATCTCCATTGAAGATGACACCGATGTTGCCTTCACCGAAGACGTCGCAGCCCGCTACGAAGCCTACGACTGGGACGTTGCCAAGGTAGACTGGACCGTCACCGGCGAATACAAGGAAGACCTAGAGGCACTCTACGACGCTATCGTTGCAGCAACCAAGGTTACCGACAAGCCCTCCTTCATTGAACTGCGCACCATCATCGGCTGGCCCGCCCCCAACAAGCAGAACACCGGCGGCATTCACGGCTCCAAGCTGGGTGCTGACGAAGTAGCAGCCACCAAGAAGGTGCTTGGCTTTGACCCCGAGCAGCACTTCGCTGTAGAACCTGAAGTTCTTGAGCACACCCGCAAGCTGGTTGAGCGCGGGGCTGCTGAACGCAAGGCATGGGAAGAAAAGCTCG
>JAUMUH010000033.1 GCA_030530765.1 Rothia sp. (in: high G+C Gram-positive bacteria) | reverse complement strand
CTAAGGATCACTAGGTGATTTGTGTCAGACTCGTGTCATTGGCTCGATGAAGCATGGTTTTCTGAGCAAGCGAAGAAAAAACAAAACCTGGCGGAACCTGCTTAGCGGACACCCCTATGAATAAGCCTCAGTAACACCTTGCTGGGTAAATGAACTACTGAGGCCGTGCCCGCTTCCAGGAGCCGGGGCCCGGGCGCAGACGGGCACCCAGCTGCTGGGTGGTATTGAGCCGGCGCTGCCACAGCTCAAAAGCGGTTTCTTCAGATTTCTGATGCTCCTGAACCTGCCGACTCAAAAGCACGGCAGTGAGTGCAGCCAACTCTTCGTCGGTAGGGTTACCCCGCGTTACCGAGAACAGCGGTGCCTCTGCCAGCGGCTGCTCGCCGTCCACCGCTGTGCCCTCAGAGGACGAAGCGGAGGTTTTCTTACCAAGACCCAGAAAAGATAGGGGGTGAGATGTAGCCATAAACTAAACAACCTTAGAGAGGAATATTGCCGTGCTTCTTAGCTGGGGTCGCCGCCCGCTTATCGTGCAGAGCACGCAGAGAAGAAATAATGCGCACGCGGGTTTCAGATGGTGCAATTACCTCATCGATATAGCCCAGCTCGGCTGCTTGGTAGGGGTTCAGCAGTTCCTCTTCATACTTGGTAATCAGCTCAGCGCGGCGAGCCTCAACGTCCCCACCCTCTTCAGCCAGGGCGGCAAGCTCGCGGCGGTAGAGAATATTGACCGCCCCCTGAGCACCCATCACACCAATCTGGGCGGTGGGCCAGGCAAGGTTAATATCGGCCCCCAGTTTCTTAGAACCCATCACAATATAGGCACCACCGTACGCCTTGCGGGTAATCACAGTGACCAGCGGCACCGTTGCCTCAGCGTAAGCGTATAGCAATTTAGCGCCTCGGCGAATAATGCCGTTGAACTCCTGGTCAGTGCCGGGTAGGAAACCGGGCACATCAACAAAGGTCAAAATCGGAATATTGAAAGCATCACAATTGCGCACAAAGCGTGCGGCCTTCTCAGAGGCGCTAATATCGAGCGTACCCGCAAACTGCATAGGCTGATTAGCCACAATACCCACCGTGCGGCCCTCAATGCGAGCATAACCAATCATGACATTGGGGGCGTAAAGTGCCTGCATCTCAAAGAAATGCCCATCATCAACCACTGCCTCAATGACCGCCCGCATATCGTAGGGCTGGTTAGCAGAATCTGGGATGAGAGCATCAAGCTCAAAATCATCCACCGTAGGCTCCGGGCTCTGGTCATGGTCCAGGGGCATATTGGGGGTCAGATTATTGGATGGGAGGAACTCAATGAGCTCCCTCACAAAATCAAAGGCGTCTTCTTCGTCCTCAGCCAGGTACGTGGAGGTGCCGGTTACCGCATTGTGCTGGCGCGCCCCGCCCAGAGTCTCCATATCGATCTCTTCACCGGTCACCGTCTTGATGACATCGGGGCCGGTAATAAACATGTGACTGGTCTTATCAACCATAATGATGTAATCGGTCAGCGCCGGGGAGTAGGCAGCGCCGCCGGCAGACGGGCCCATAATGACAGAAATCTGCGGAATCACACCCGAAGCACGCACGTTCATACGGAATATATCAGCAAACATCGCTAGGGACGCCACACCCTCCTGAATGCGCGCCCCGCCGCCGTCATTAATACCGATGACCGGGCAGCCGTTCTTGAGTGCGAACTTCTGCACCTTAACAATCTTCTCGCCGTTCACCTGCGACAGGGAACCGCCATAGACCGTGAAATCCTGAGAATACACCGCCACCAGGCGCCCATCAATGGTGCCGTAACCAGAGACCAAACCATCACCCAGCGGCTTCTTCTGATCCATGCCAAAAGCGGTAGTGCGGTGGCGCGCCAGGGCATCAAATTCAACAAAGGAGCCCTCATCAAGCAGCATATAGATGCGTTCACGCGCGGTCTGTTTGCCACGCTCATGCTGCCGGTCGATCGGCCCCTGGCCGGTGGGCGCGAGAGTCTGCTCGCGCCGGGCGTAGAAGTCAGCAATTTTACCTGCGGTGGTTGAAAGGTCCTTGCTGCCGGGGGCCTGGCTGGTTAAATTCTCGCTCATGCTGCCTCTTCTGCTGGGTAGGGTTGGCGCTACCCTCATTAGGGTATTCCCTACAACTATAGTTTGCAGAAGAGGCAAGCGGAGAATTTTTTAGGATTTTCACTGATATTTTCTAAATAAGCACGGCGGGTGTTACTTGCCGACCTTGCCAATCACTGCGTTCCATTCGCGCACTGTATAACCGGTCAGTACCCCGCCGGTACTCATAGGGTCAGCGGCAATGAGGGCATCTAGTTCCTCATGGTTTTCAGCAACAAAAATGAGCAGGGCACCGAAAGGCTCGCCGTCCTGGAAGGCGCCGGCAGCATGCAGCCTACCCTCTTCGTGGAGCTTTGCCAGGTAGTCGCGGTGAGCCGGGCGGTGCTCTGCCTGTAGCTCGGCTGGGCCGTAAGAATATTCAACAGCGTAGGTGGTCACGGTATCTCCTTAGAGGGGGTAAAAGCGGGCACTTCTAGTATCTCACCGTACAGGGCAGAATAGAATGATGGAGTATCAAAGAAAGGTAACTATGCCTCATCTTGACCCTGCCCGGGTACAGCTGCCGGGCTATGACCGCGTTGAAATTCTTGACCAGGTGGGTTCCACCAACGACTACGGCAAGCAGATTCTCACCTCTGATGCCCTGGCGCGCCGTAGCTGGGGTGAACTATCCCTCGTTTCAACGGCAGACCAAAACGCTGGGCACGGGCGCTTAGAGCGGGTGTGGTGTGCCCCAGCAGGTACCGCTCTTGCTACCACCTTTATACTGCGCCCCCACGTCAACCCGCACCGCCGGGTTGCCCCAGAGCAGTACCACTGGTTTACCTCCCTAGCAGCACTTGCTGTCTGCCACACCCTGTGCGACCTTTTTGGTCTTGCTCCCACCATTAAGTGGCCCAATGATGTTCTTGTGGGTAACCGCAAAATCTGCGGTATTTTGGCGCAACTAGTGCTTGAACCAGAAGGGAGCATCTCGGTTCTAGTAGGCGTGGGGATTAACCTCAATATGACTGCTGAACAGCTGCCTGTTCCCACAGCAACCAGCGTCCTGGTTGAAAACGGTAGGGTAGGGGGCATTGCCGAAGTGCTCAACACTTTTGCCACGCATTTTGAGATGCTCTACCGGGGGTTTGCCTCCACCCTGTTTGAGGCAGAGCAACCGTTCTTAGGCGCCAGCTTGCTTGAAAGGTTGCGGGGGCGCATGGGCACTATTGGTTCCCACCTCACTATCCATCTACCGGGGGGTGAGACCTTCCGTGGCATCGGTTTAGATATTTCAGATACCGGTGAGCTCATCGTTCGCGCCGATAACGGCGAAACCAGGCAATTTACCGTGGGTGATGTTGTGCACGTACGCCCGGACGGTTATGGCAGGTAGCGCCTCCCCTAAGGCAAATATTCAGGTAGTACCGGTAAACTCAAAACGATGAAAATTAGAGGTAGTCTTCAACCCGGTGAATATGCTCTTGCTGCTACCAGGGCTCACGGTTCGCAGCTTGCCCCTGCCTTTTTGTGGGCTTTTGTGGCGGCGGTTGCATGGAGCTTTTCCTCATCCCTGGGGGGCAATCTGCCATGGCTGCGCTACCCGGTGCTGGTTTTAGCCATCTGGTGCGCTGCTGTAGCGGTGCGTGGTCTTGGGCGCTGGTGGTTAACCTCTTATATCATCACCACTCACCGCCTGGTGCTACGCCGAGGTTGGGGTGCACGGCGGGATCTCAGTATTGCCTTGGGGCACATTGAAAGCGTACAGGTGCAAGGGCTGGCCTTTATGGGGGCGGTAGATGCTGCCCAAATGGTGGTTTACTCGCGTGGTGGACGGCATGTTTTGCCGGCGGTGCCAGAGGCAAAACGGTTTTCCTATGAGTTGAGACAGGCTCAACAGGACATGTTTTCCCGCCCCTAAGATGCAGGTGGGTGCTCCCTTGCTGTGAACATCTGAAGAGGGTAGCCCGTAAAAAATATGATGGAAACGCCAAAAACCATAGTCAGAAGTAGCCTATCTCACAAAAAAGAGTATTCTGTACTATAGGTAGGTGCCGTGAGGCGCGTGCTGGAGAGTCGCAAACACATCAAAGATTGAAAGCGAGAAATTCTGTGGAGAAGCCAACCAGCGGTAACGGTATTGCAGAAGCCGGGACCGCACGCCACAGGAATAAACATCGCGCTGTACAGGGCCTGCTGTACCAGAGCGATGAGGCTCGTGCGGGGGTTCTTGAACTTGAGCGCGCTCTGCTGGGCGGTAACCGTAGCATGACCCGCGGCGAAGTCGCTGCAGAGGCCGATGTTTCTCTGCTGACAGCCCGTAAGATTTGGCGTTCACTCGGCATCCCCAACCTTAAAGATGATGATGCTTTCTTCACCCATATGGATAGTGAAGCACTGCATGCCATCAGTGACATGGTTAAAAAGGGCAAGCTAACAGAAGACGCTGCCCTTTCAATTACCCGGTCTGTTGGGCAAATGATGGATCGTATGGTGGTGTGGCAGGTTGAGACCATGGTTGAAGACATGGTGATTAACCGTGGGATCACCGATGCTGATGCGCGGGCAGAGCTGCTACATCTGCTCCCTCAGCTGCTGGAAGACCTCGAAGAAGTCACCCTCTACGGTTACCGCCGCATGATGAATGCAGCTATCGTTCGCCTGGCGCTTCGTGATGAACAAGAAGGCTCTGACCTGGGTGATACCGATTTACCCCTCGCGCGTGGCGTTGGCTTCATCGATTTGGTCTCGTACACTTCTCTCTCGCGTGAAATGAACGAGAAAACCTTGGCGAGGCTAGTGAAAAATTTTGAGCAACGCTGTGCTGAAGTAATTGCCGTTGGGGGTGGTCGAATTATCAAGACAGTGGGCGATGAGGTCATGTACCTGGTAGAGTCGCCGGAGGACGGAGCCCGTATCGCACTCACCCTATCGAAGCTCATTAGCGAAGACCCGCAACTGCCAGAGGCAAGGGTAGCTTTCGTATGGGGGCGTGTTCTTCCCCGGCTCGGTGACATCTACGGGCCCACCGTCAACCTTGCGTCCAGGCTGGTAGCTCTTACGGAGCCTGGCGTTGTTTTGACCGATTCGTCAACAGCAGAAGCCCTTGAAGATGACGAGCGGTTTGTGCTGATCCCGCAGGGCGTGCGTAATGTACGCGGGTTCGGTAACGTCAGGCCTGTGGCAATTACCCCGGGCATAGGTAACGAACTGGAGATCGATTTCGAATGAGCACGGTAGAACACCTGACTGTATATACAGGTACCGCTACGGACGTGGGGCAGCACCGCGATAATAATGAGGACTCCTTGACGGTAGCTGGCACGCTCTGCGTGGTTGCTGATGGTATGGGTGGGCATGAAGCCGGTGAGGTTGCCTCCCGTCTTTGCACCCGTACCATGGCCTATGCCCAGATGTTTACCCGACCGGGCGGTATGACGGAAGAAGAAGAGGCGGCGTTCGCTCAGGCCCTTGAAAGTGAGAGCCAGCAGCAAGGGGAGGAGCCTCAAGGCAACCGACTGTTGCGCCGCCGCCGTAAAGAGACATCGGTGCTTAACCAGCAGATTTTGAAGACCCTCGAGGATATCAAGGTCGTTATTGCTGAGGCTGATGAGGCCATCAAGAATACCCTTGGTTTACGGGCCGGGACTACAGTCACAGGCGCTTGGCTTACCCATATCGGTGGGCAGCAGATGTGGTTTATTTTCAATGTGGGAGATTCTCGCACCTACCGCCTGTTGCGTGAAGAAGACGTTGAAACTGAAGATGCACTATCGATCTCTAACGGCCCGGTTGAGGGGTTGCGTTTAGAGCAGGTGACGGTGGATCACTCAGAGGTTCAGTACCTGGTAGATACCGGTCAGATTACTACCCTTGAAGCGTTGACCCACCCGCGTCGCAACGTCATTACCCGTGCCCTGGGTACCGGCAACTACTGGGAACCCGATTTTTGGGTCATCCCTGCTAAGGCGGGGGATCGCCTGATGATGTGCTCTGATGGTTTATCGGGCGAGCTTTCCCACAACTACATTGCGCGGGTGCTGGCAACGGTGGAACACCCCCAGGATGCTGCTGACGTGCTGCAGATGGCAGCGTTGCGTGCAGGTGGCCGCGACAACATTTCGGTTATTGTTGCTGATGCCATCACAGAAAGTGATGCAAAGAACCGGGCTGAGGCGCTCAAAGAGATTACTCAGACTGAGGCACAGAAAATTGCTGCCCGCATCGAAGAGTTTGACTACCAGCGCACAACCGATATTGAAGAGGAAGAGTTCCACTCTGAAAAGGAGCTGCACCGCGACGTTCAGGGCTAAAGGCTAGCTCCTTGCTATAGCGCCACCTATTTCTTGATATTGCCGGTGTAGGTGGCGCTTTTGTCTACCTGGCGCAGGGTTTTCAGTGCACAATAGAGGGGTGAGCGATATGAAGAACCTACCGGGTGTAGAAGAAGAAACTGTGCACGGTGTTGACCGTGATCTGCTTGAAGTGAGCAGCGTACCTGAGAGCCTAAAAGAGGAATACGCGCAACTGGTTGACCGAGTGCGGGTAGCACGCCACCAGTACTATATGGATGATGCCCCTGCGCTATCAGATGCTGAGTACGATGTGCTGTACCGGCAGCTAGAAACATTTGAGGCAAAGTACCCTGAGCTGGTCGCTAACGACTCGCCGACGCAGGAGGTGGGTGGTGCAGCGTCCAGCGCTTTTGCGCCGGTAACCCACCTAGCCCGCATGTATTCGCTGGAGGACGTTTTCTCGCTCGAAGAGCTAGGTGCCTGGCTGGACCGCGCTGAAACCAATGCCGAGGCAATGACCGGTAAGCGCCCCGCCTGGCTTACCGAGCTAAAAATAGATGGGCTTGCGGTTAACCTGCTCTACCGCAATGGGCAGCTGGTGCGTGCTGCCACCCGAGGGGACGGCGCAACGGGTGAGGACGTTACCCATAACGTCCTGACCATCAAGAGTATCCCTAGGCAATTAGCGGGGCAGAATCACCCCGCTGAGATTGAGATTCGCGGGGAAATTTTCATTTCGTCTGCCGATTTCAAGGTGCTGAACGAAACAATGGTTGAACAGGGCAAAGCGCCCTTTGCTAACCCCCGCAATGCTGCGGCGGGTTCTTTGCGGCAGAAGGATGCATCACTGACCGCCCAGCGCCCCTTGAGCATGTTTGTGCACGGCATTGGTGCTCAAGAGGGTTTGGGTATTAGTAGCCAGTTTGAGACCTACCGGCAGCTTGAGGCATGGGGGCTACCCGTTAGCCCCTACTCAAAGGTTCTGGGCAGCCGAGAAGAGATTTTAGAGTTCATCGCAACGTACGGTGAGCAGAGACATTCTCTGGTGCACGAAATTGATGGCATTGTTATTAAGGTCAATGACTTTGACGCTCAGGCTCGTCTGGGCTACACTTCTCGTGTGCCGAGGTGGGCTGTTGCCTACAAGTACCCGCCCGAAGAAGTGCACACTAAGTTGCTAGACATTATGGTTGGTGTGGGGCGCACCGGTAGGGTCACCCCTTACGGTGTTATGCAACCGGTCAAAGTTGCCGGTTCTACTGTAGAAATGGCAACCCTGCACAACCAAGAGGTTGTCAAAGCCAAAGGCGTGCTGATTGGTGACACCGTGGTGCTGCGTAAAGCTGGGGACGTCATCCCCGAGATCGTAGGGCCTGTGGTGGCTTTGCGTGATGGTAGCGAACATGAGTTCCTTATGCCCGCCGAATGCCCCTCGTGCGGTGAGCCCCTTGCGCCGGCAAAAGAGGGTGATGTCGATATCCGATGCCTGAACGCTAAATCCTGCCCTGCCCAGCTGACCGAGCGCGTTAACCACCTGGCAGGTAGGGGTGCCTTTGATATTGAGGCGTTGGGCTATGAGGCCGCGCGGGCACTGACTAGCCCCGCTGAACCTACCCCCGGGCCTTTGACCAGCGAGGCTTACCTTTTTGACCTGACCGCAGATGACCTTGCCCATGTGATGATTGAGCGAGAAAAAACCTTGCGGGGCAAGACTCAGACCGTTTTAGAACCCTACTTCTTTAGTAAAGGGACTCCTAAGAAACCAAGTGCTCCTAAAGCAAATACCAAGAAACTTTTTGAACAGTTAGATAAAGCAAAAGAGCAACCCCTGTGGCGGGTTTTGGTGGCACTTTCCATCAGGCATGTTGGCCCGACGGCGGCTCGGGCGCTTGCTACCGAGTTCGGCTCCATGGCAGCGATTCGGCAGGCAAGTGAGGAGCGCCTTTCTAACGTTGATGGGGTAGGGGGCATTATTGCCCGCTCTCTCATCGAGTGGTTTGAGGTTGATTGGCACCGGGAAATCATTGACCGGTGGGCAGCCGCCGGGGTGCGCATGGAGGATGAGCGTGATGAGTCTGCGCCCCGTAACCTTGAGGGGCTAACAATTGTTGTCACCGGTACCCTAGAACGATTTACTCGTGACGGCGCCAAAGAAGCAATTATCATTCGCGGCGGTAAAGCCTCAGGGTCGGTTTCAAAAAAGACAGACTACGTGGTTGCAGGCGCTTCTGCTGGTTCTAAACTCGATAAGGCAGAGAGCCTTGGCGTGAAGGTATTAGACGAGGCAGCTTTTGAGGCACTACTTGCTGGCGAACTCTCTGAGTAAGGCCAACATGTTGCTTCTATAGCGGTTAAAGTGTGATGGTTTGGGTGGTGGTTGCCTGTTAGGCAGCCACCACCTTTTGAGTTGTAAGAGTCTAGGCCAAAGAGCTGGGCCTTGGTGTGAACCTGTAGAGAGCTCGTTACCAAATCGTAATCAGAGGGTAGCTTTTAGGTAGATTGTTAAAAATTTTTTTGCGGTCTTAAAGACGGGCTGTGCCGTGCTACCTTGACTCCTCATCCAACCCTGAGGCGACTTTAAATATCCCTACTTTCCCGTAATAATGAGCTAATAAGAGGGTGCAAAAGGTGGTACAAAAAGTAGACTTTCTACAGTTTACTTTTGTGCAGGTGCCCAGATGCGCCGGGGCGGCTCATGTGTTTGGTCTCAAAAAGGGGTTGGCTTAAGTGGAATTGTTACGTTATCGTTATCAACGAATCAAAAAAATGCCTCGGCATGCGCAGAGGCTTCATAGCTCACAGCAGACGCTGTGGGCACATGCTGGGTTATACCGCACACCTGATGTCGTCTACAGGGTATAGCCTTCACAAGATCCACTCAACATCTTGGGTAGACGGCAACGCACAGACGCCCAGGGATGGGAAGAGCGTAAGGTGGCCTTTCGGAGCATTTACATGGTTTCCAACATTCGTCGTAACGCAGCAGCACTTGCAATCGGTGGCGCAGCAGCAGCTACTCTGGTAGCTCCCGTATCATCTGCAAACGCAGCTCCCCTCGAAGCTTGGGAAGCGCTCGCCCAGTGCGAGTCAGGTGGCAACTGGGCCATCAACACCGGTAACGGTTTCTATGGCGGTCTTCAGTTCACCCAGTCCTCATGGAACGCAGCAGGTGGCACAGGCTCACCCGCTAACGCTTCAAAGGCAGAGCAGATTCGCGTTGCTGAGAACCTCCTGCAGATGCAGGGCTGGGGCGCATGGCCCGCTTGCTCAGCTAGCCTGAACCTCTACCAGTACGGCACCAGCGGTGCAGTTGCACAGGTTGCAGAAGCTCCCGTAGCGCCTCAGGCTAACCAGGCTGTTGAAGTTGCACCTGCACCCGTGGTTGAAGCAGCACCCGTTGCAGAAGCTCCCGCAGCACCCGTGGTTGAAGCAGCACCTGCTGTTGAAGCTCCCGTTGCAGAAGCTCCCGCAGCAGTAGCTGAGGCTCCCGTTGCCAACACCTACACCGTAGCTGCAGGTGACACCCTGTCAGCAATTGCTTACGCACACGGTTTCAACGGCTGGGAAGAACTCCTGGCTGCTAACTCAGACCTCATCAAGAATGCTGATGTTATCGAAATCGGTTGGGTTCTGAACATCCCCACCAAGTAAGCTTTTTGGCGTAGCCAATTAGTCGATTCTTTACAAGGTGCCCGCACCCCGCTCAGGGGGTGCGGGCACCTTGCTGTCTGCCTTCCGGCTCGTCCCCTATGGTGCCTGTATCTTTTGAACAAACCTTAGTGCGGTAAACTAAAACACTGAAAACCTATGTCTACCTCAAAAGAAGTGATTATGTCTGCCATTACCAGTGAGCAGGTGGCGCACCTTGCCATGCTGGCTCATATTGAGATGACTGAAGAGGAGCTGACCGGTCTGGCAGCTGAGCTTGATGTCATTGTTGATTCTGTGAAGTCGGTGTCAGATGCTGTGTCAGCTGACGTCCCAGCAACCAGTCACCCTATTCCCCTGAAAAATGTCTTCCGTGAAGACGTCGTGGGCAAAACTTTAACTGCTGAAGAGGCACTGTCTGGTGCCCCCGATGCTGAGGACGGAAAGTTCAAGGTCCCGGCAATTCTGGTAGAAGACTAAGGAGCTGCACTTGACTGACATCATCAAACTGACAGCAGCAGAAATTGCTGAAAAACTAGCCTCCGGTGAGCTGACCTCGGTAGAAGTAACCCAGGCTTATATTGACCAGATTCTTGCCACTGACGGCACTGCACTGGATGCTGAGAACCGCGCAGCAGGCAAGAGCGGAATCAACGCTTATCTGCACATCAATGCTGAAGAGGCCCTTGACGTTGCTCGTGGTGTGGACACTGATCGCGCAGCCGGTAAAGAACTACCCGCCCTAGCAGGTGTGCCCATTGCTGTTAAAGACCTCATTGTGACCAAGGGGCAGCCCACTACCGCCGCCTCCCGTATGCTTGAGGGCTGGATGAGCCCCTACGACGGCACCGTCACCGAGAAGGTACGCGCTGCCCGTATGCCCATTTTGGGCAAGACCAACCTGGACGAGTTCGCTATGGGGTCAACCACTGAGCACTCAGCCTTTGGCGTCACCCGCAACCCCTGGGGCCTTGACCGTACTCCCGGCGGTTCTTCCGGCGGTACTCTCGCTGCTTTGGCTGCCTTCCAAGCACCCCTGGCGCTGGGTACTGATACCGGTGGTTCTGTGCGTCAGCCCGCTGCCTTTACCGGCACCGTTGGCATGAAACCCACCTATGGTTCAGTATCCCGCTACGGTGTCATTGCTATGGCCTCCTCCCTTGACCAAGTTGGCCCCTGTGCTCGTACTGTGCTCGATACCGCCCTGCTGCACGAGGTCATTGCAGGCCATGATCCCAAGGACTCAACCTCCCTGAACGAGCCCGTACCCGCCTTTGCTGAAGCAGCCCGTGCCGGCGCTGCTGAAGGCGGCCTCAAGGGACTGCGCGTGGGCGTCATCAAGGAACTGAGCGGCGAGGGCTTCCAGCCCGGCGTCCTGGCTCGTTTCAACGAATCCCTAGAGCAGCTCAAGGAAGCCGGGGCAGAAATCGTTGAGGTTTCCCTGCCCAGCGTCAAGGAAGCAATCGGGGCCTACTACCTGATTATGTCCTCTGAGGTTTCCTCTAACCTGGCAAAGTACGACGGTGTTCGCTTCGGCCTGCGCAAGCTGCCTGAAGAAGGCAACATCACCATTGAGCGCGTTATGGGTGCCTCCCGTGCCGCTGGTTTCGGTGCAGAAGCTAAGCGCCGCATCATCCTGGGTACCTATGCCCTCTCAGCTGGTTACTACGATGCCTACTACGGCTCAGCCCAGAAGGTGCGCACCCTGATTCAGCGCGACTACGCAAAGGCATTTGAGGTAGCTGACGTGCTGGTATCACCCACCGCCCCCACCACCGCCTACAAGCTGGGTGAGAAGACCAAGGGTGACCCCATGGCAATGTACATGGGCGATATCGCCACCGTACCCACTAACCTGGCCGGCGTGCCCTCCATCTCCCTGCCTGCTGGCCTGGCAGATGAGGACGGCCTGCCCGTTGGTATCCAGTTCACCGCACCTGCCCGTGAGGACGCCCGCCTCTACCGGGCCGGTGCAGGACTAGAAGCTCTGCTGGCAGCTAAGTGGGGCGGCTACCTCTATGAGCAGGCACCCGATGCTGCAACCCTAATCCGTGACTTCGACTTTGAGGGAGCTAAGTAAATGTCTGATGAGATTCTGTCCTTTGAAGAAGCCATGGAGAAGTACGACCCTGTACTTGGCTTTGAAGTGCACGTTGAACTGAACACCAAAACTAAGATGTTTGATGCGGCTCCCAACGAGTTTGGCGATACCCCTAACACCAACGTCACCCCTGTCTCTCTGGGTCTGCCCGGTGTGCTGCCGGTAGTTAACGGTAAGGCGGTAGAGTCCGCTATTAAGCTAGGTCTGGCACTGGGCTGCGATATTGCACCTGTGTCTCACTTTGCGCGTAAGAACTACTTCTACCCCGATACCCCCAAGAACTTCCAGACCTCCCAGTACGATGAGCCCATTGCTGAAAACGGCTCCATCGATATTGAGCTAGAAGACGGCACCGTCTTCACCATTGAGATTGAGCGTGCCCACATGGAAGAGGACGCCGGTAAGCTCAACCACATGGGTGGTGCCAGCGGCCGTATTCAGGGTGCTGAGTTCTCACTGGTTGACTACAACCGCGCAGGTGTGCCCCTGATCGAGATCGTCACTCGCCCCATCGTGGGTGCTGGCGACCGTGCCCCTGAGCTAGCCCGTGCCTACGTCGCTGCTATCCGCGACATCGTCAAGGCACTGGATATTTCAGATGCCCGCATGGAACGCGGTAACGTGCGCTGTGACGCTAACGTCTCACTGATGCTCAAGGGCTCCACCGAGTTCGGCACCCGCACCGAAACCAAGAACGTCAACTCCCTGCGCTCGGTAGAACGCGCGGTGCGCTACGAGATTCAGCGCCACGCAGCCGTGCTGGACGCCGGTGAGAAGATCGTTCAGGAAACCCGCATGTGGCATGAGGACACCCGCGAAACCACCGCCGGCCGCCCTAAATCAGATGCCGATGACTACCGCTACTTCCCCGAACCTGACCTGGTACCGGTCGTCACCGATGCCGAGTGGATTGAGCGCCTGCGCGCTGAGCTTCCCGAAATGCCTGCTGCCCGCCGCAAGCGCCTGCAGGCCGCCTGGGGCTTTAGCGACGAAGAATTCCGCGACGTTATCAACGCCGGTGCCCTCGATGCTATCGAAGAGACCGTAGCTGCTGGTGCTCCTGCAGCCGTTGCCCGCAAGTGGTGGATGGGCGAAATCGCCCGTATTGCCAAGGAGCGCGAGGTGGAGCTGACCGCAACCGGTGCTACCGCCACCACTGTGGTAGAGCTCAACCAGCTGATCGAAGAGGGCAAGATCAACGATAAGATCGCCCGCCAGGTACTTGGCTTCGTCCTTGACGGTGAAGGCGCCCCCGCTGACATCGTTGAGAAGCGAAACCTGGCTGTTGTTTCTGACGATGGCGCGCTGACCGCTGCTATTGATGAGGCTCTGGCGGCTATGCCCGATGTTGCCGATAAGATCCGTGCCGGTAAGGTACAGGCAGCCGGTGCTGTGGTTGGTCAGGTGATGAAGGCTACCCGCGGCCAGGCAGATGCCGGGCGCGTGCGCCAGCTGATTCTAGAAAAACTGGGTGTAGAAGGCTAGTGCTGCCTACCACCCTCTGTGTTTTCCCATACAGAATCTGAGTTGTTGAGTGTAAATCGGCACCTTAGAGTGGCGAAACGAGTATAGTGTACGTGAACCATAAGGAAGGAGGTGCCCGTTCCGTAAGAACGGGCACCTCGCACATAGATAACTGGTGATAGATGGGGGAACCTATAACCAGTGAGCTACCATTGGGGAAATGGTGCTCTTCCACCCCATGCAAGGATATACTCGCACTCACCTTGCATGAGACCATGAGCTGATGTACTACTTTTTAACTGGCAGTTAGGGGCTACCAGGAGCAGGCGTTAGGCATGTGGGGACCTCCCGCCTGAATCTCAAAGCGAGCATCAGCCATGTGTTCAGAGATAGTTACCACGCTATCTCTCAACGCTTTATAGCCTAGCCAGGGCTGTGTCGCATTTATGTCGCAAAGCAGGGGTCTGGCAAAAATTTTTTTAATCAAATTTTTCCGGCTGCCAGGAGACCCTGAGTAGGGCGTTCTGTAGGACGGGGTAGTAGTAAGAGGCGTAGGGGCTCGCCGTTTGAGCTTGCTCTTGCTGCGGCTCATCGTGACTGCTGATGGGCAAGGTTGCCGTTGACACTGCTAGATTCTGTTCCTGACTGTTAACCCTCAGGGCGAGGGCAAAATTTTTTTGGTGGAATGGGATAGTAAGGTGCTGGTACCCGTCACATTCATCGGTCTGGACCACTGCTTTGAAACGAAACATGAAGGTTTGCAAAGGGGCGATAAACTTCTGCGGAGCTACGAGCCAGCCTCCTTCCCAGGCAGGAGAGAAAATCTGGAAACCTTCTGTGTCTAGAACCTCTAGGCTGCTACAGCCTGGCAGGGGTAGCAGGAAGGATGAGCAACCGGCCTCGAGGGCGGTGAGGGTGTAAGTCGCAAAGATTTCTGCTTCCCGCTGGTGGGGGAGCGGCCTGACGTCAATAAAGGCTGAAGAGATAACGGTTTCTGGATGCACAGGAAGGTGCTCACTAAGTTCTACGGTTTCGCTACCCTGAAGCAGGATTTGGTTGAGGGCATCCACCATCTTGTCTGAGAAATTGAAGGTTTCGCAGAAGAGGTCAAGTGTCTCGATGCTCAGGTGATTACCCGTGAGTGCTCGAGCAACTCGATCCTTAAAGGAAGGCGAGGCCAATCCGTAGGTTCTTTCCTGATGGGCGTGAATAGCTCGGGCTATTGCCCGGACAGAAAAAGAGCGGTCCTCCCCAAAATTTTCTGAGAGTAGGTGCTTTTTCCAAATCTTTTTAGCTTCTGGCTCAAGCAGGGCTGTGCGTAAGAGTGAGGCCGCTAGCTGGACAGAACTGTTAGTCGTAGTGGCTGTTGTCATTGTGTAGCTACAATTCCTTAGTAGGTCAACGGATGTTAAGACTGTAATCGGTATTTCGCAAGTGCTTTTTCGCGTTGAGATTTCCATCGAAATGCCAGAAGGGTGTCTTCGATGAGGGGATAGCTGTATGAATAATAGGTACCCTGTGCTAGAGGGGTATCTTCAAGTTTATTTTTGTCTTCAACCTCCCCTGCCCAGATGATTCTGCGTATATCCAACGGGGGAGCCGCAAAGTATAGGGCAAGGCTGACGTTGTATCGAGGTATCGCAAAGGGCCCCATCGAGACCGTGTAGTAAGGCTCTGTGTCATTGAGCGCAGTAAATTTAGGGTCAAGGTCTACACGGTAGCGG
>JAUMUH010000032.1:1209-15351 GCA_030530765.1 Rothia sp. (in: high G+C Gram-positive bacteria) | reverse complement strand
GACCACAATCTTCTTCTCAGAAGCGGGGTCAATACCAAGCTCAGCCAGAGGCGGCTTAGCTGCTGCACGCCCGCGCTGCTTAGGCTGGGAGTAAATCTCTAGTGCCTGTTCCAGGGTGATGCTGAAGATCTGGTCTTCAGTCTCAAGAGAGCGGGAATCGGTGCCCTTCTTCAGGTAGGGGCCAAAGCGGCCGTTCTGGGCGGTGATCTCTATCCCCTCGGCGTCCGTACCTACCACGCGCGGCAGATTCATCAGTTTCAGGGCGTCCTCTAGGGTCACGGTTGCCAGGTCCATGGACTTGAAGAGGGAGCCAGTGCGCGGCTTTTCTGCCTTGGGCTTCTTCTTGGGCTTGGGCTTACCGTTCTTGTAGTACTCGGTGGGCTGGGCATCCATCCAGGCAGCCAGC
This sequence comes from Rothia sp. (in: high G+C Gram-positive bacteria), assembly GCA_030530765.1. GTDB lineage: Bacteria > Actinomycetota > Actinomycetes > Actinomycetales > Micrococcaceae > Rothia. Next base: position 14,945 of record JAUMUH010000032.1, on the reverse strand, counting down.
TCTTCTTCGGTCATCTCGGGGATGACCTCGGTGACGTAGGGGCCAAAGCGGCCGTCGCGTGCCACGATAGCGCGCCCGGTTTCTGGGTCAACGCCCAGCTGCCGCCCGTCGTTCTTGCCCTGCTCCATAAGTTCAGTGACCTTATCGATGGTTAGTTCATCGGGGGCGAGGTCTGCCGGGACATTGGCTCGCACAGGGTCTTTGATTTCGCCGGTTTCGGTGTCGATTTCACCACCGGTTTCAAGGTAGGGCCCAAACTTACCCACGCGCAGGTTAACGCCGGGGGCTACCTCAATGGAGTTGATGGCGCGGGCATCAATATCGCCCAGGTTATCGACGATAGGCTTCAGGCCCTGCTTGCTACCGCCACCGAAGTAGAAGTCCTTCAGCCACTGGGGGCGTGCCTCTTCACCGCGGGCAATGCGGTCAAGGTCTTCTTCCATTTCTGCGGTGAACTCGTAGTCCACATACTTAGCAAAGTGCTCTTCCAGCAGACGCACCACAGAGAAGGCAACCCAAGAGGGCACCAGAGAGCCAGAGCGGTTATTGACGTAGCCGCGGTCCATGATGGTGGAGATAACCGCCGCGTAGGTTGAGGGGCGGCCAATGCCCAGCTCATCCATTGCTTTGACCAGGGAGGCTTCAGTGTAGCGCGGGGGTGGGGAAGTTTCGTGGCGGGCAGCCTCAATATCACTGCCGGTTAGCCCATCACCTTCAGCCAGGTTGGGTAGGCGCTTATCTTCCTTAGCGGCAGCAGCTGTACCGCCCTCTTCGCCGCGGGTAACGTCCTTACCCTCCTCATAGGCAGCCAGGAAGCCGCGGAAGGTGATAACAGTGCCGGACGCTGCGAATTCGGCGTCCCGCCCATCAGCGGCGGTAGCACCCAGGCGAACAGAAGCGGTAGAACCCTTAGCATCAGCCATCTGGGAGGCAACGGTACGCTTCCAAATCAGCTCGTAGAGGCGGAACTCATCAATCGACAGGGCAGCCTTAACAGCCTCGGGAGTGCGGAAGGAGTCGCCGGCAGGGCGGATTGCCTCGTGCGCTTCCTGGGCGTTCTTTGACTTTGAAGAGTAAAGACGAGGTGAGGCAGGAATATAATCGGCACCATACAGTTCGGTGACCTGCTGACGGGCGGCCTGAATCGCCTGGTCAGAGAGTGCCACCGAGTCGGTTCGCATGTAGGTGATGTAACCGTTCTCGTACAGGCGCTGTGCCACCTGCATGGTAGAGCGGGATGAGAAACGCAGCTTACGCGCTGCCTCCTGTTGCAGGGTTGAGGTGGTGAAGGGTGCAGCTGGGCGGCGGGTGTAGGGCTTAGTTTCAACCGAGCGGACGGCGAAGCTCGCCTTTTCTAAAGCTGCGGCAAGAGAGCTGGCAGCGGCCTCGTCCAGGTGGGCTACCTTACCGGTGGCAGCCGCTTTGAGGGCGCCGTCATCTGAAAAATCCTTACCGGTAGCCACGCGAGCGCCGTCCACCGCAGAGAGCTTAGCGGTGAAAGCCTCAGAAGCGGCAGTGGTGAAGGTGCCGGTTAGATCCCAGTAGGTTGCTGCGCGGAAGGCCATGCGCTCACGCTCACGCTCAACCACCAGGCGGGTGGCTACCGACTGCACACGCCCGGCAGACAGCCCGCGGGAAACTTTACGCCAGAGCACCGGTGAGAGCTCATAGCCATAAATACGGTCAAGTACACGGCGGGTTTCCTGGGCGTCGACCAGGTTGGAGTCAATCTCACGCAGGTTTTCAAAACCGCGCTTAATGGCTTCCTTCGTGATTTCGGGGAAGGTCAGGCGGTAGACCGGCACCTTGGGTTTGAGCACCTCTAGCAGGTGCCAGGCAATCGCCTCACCCTCGCGGTCCCCATCGGTTGCCAGATACAGAGCATCAGACTCTTTGAGTATGCGCTTGAGCTCAGTGACCTTCTTCTTCTTGTCACTGTTGACCACGTAGTAAGGTTCAAAGCCCTCTTCAACGTTGACAGCAAATTTACCCACCGGCCCCTTTTTGAGGGTATCGGGCAGCTCTGAGGGCTGCGGCAAATCACGGATATGCCCCATTGAGGACTCCACGATAAAGGAATCCCCCAGGTAGCCACTAATTGTTTTGACCTTTGAAGGGGACTCTACAATCAGCAGGGATTTGCCGTGTTCAGTCTTAGCCTTAGTGGGCAACTGTGCTCCTTGAATAGTGGTCAGGCGGTGCAGGCGTTTTTACGCGTATACCCACAACAATAACCCACTTGCCCACCGGCGCGGGTACAGCACCTGTGTGAGCTAGCTTTTTACCCCTCTTATAAAGGGTGCCGAAACTTTAGAGCACCCCCGCATCCGGTTCGTCGCCAATCTCAAATTCGCGCCCCGAGATAGCTGCCGGTTCAATCTCTACCCAGTTGGTTTTGTAGGTGGGCGCATAGGTCTTTAGCTCCAGTGATTCAACCTCTGCGATGTCTGCTTCGCTGGTCAGCCAGTGAGCGTGACCGTGCACCACCACCGAGCGGGCGACCCCGCCGACAATCTCATCAATTTCAAAGGCTGCCTTGCGGCTAATAACAATTTCAGAAAGTTTCTGACCGGCTGCGGTGCGAAAATAAATTTTACGGTCGTGCACCACAAAGTTCACGGGGTAGATATCGACTTCACCGCCAACGGCAAGCGCTAGCCTGCCGAACTCGTGCTGTGCCAGCAGTTCCCAGCAGCGGTCTTCGTCCAGGGATTTAATGGGGTTCTCGTTCATTCTCCTAGTCTAAGCCTGTACCAGTGGCGCGGAGGAAACTTTTTTCACAAAGTTCACGAATATTACTGATTAAGGCGGTGCGGGGTTGACTACCTTCCCACCCCAAAAGTGCTTCTAGCGCCCCAAGAATCTGACCAACGGTCAGCTCACCGTCACAGGCTGATACAAAACCACTCGTTTCGGTAGTTTCAAGGATGGTGCGGCGCAGCCCTGCCCCGGCACGCAGCAGGATGACGGAAGGGTGTTCAGAACCGGGGGTAGCGTGCCGTTCTTCGGTGACGTCCTCGGCAACGACCAGGTGGGTTGCGAGCAGCTGTTCATCGGTCAGGGCGGTAGTTGCGTCATAGTGGGCAACTGCCTCGGTGATGAAGGGGGCAAGAGGCTGTTGCACGGGGTAGGTGATCTCTTCAAAACGGTGCAGACGCTCCCCTGCTGCGGAGGGGTTTGGCTTACGCAGCCAAATCATGCCAAAGCCAATAGTATCTACGCCTCGGGCAGCAAAGTCGCGCAGGTAGTCGGTGTAGCTGGCGGTATAAGCGGCGGCGTCCCGGTTTTCGCTAGAATCGCGCAGCCAGGTTTCAGCATAGCTCTCTGGGGTGAGCACCTCGCGCTGAATGAACCACGCCTCGGTCTGCTCCCCTACCCAGCTGCGGGGGCGGGCAGCCCAGTCGCTTGCTTCGCCTTCTGCTGCTACCGGGATCTCCCAGTTTCCCAGCATCTGCGCCCGCCCGCCAGGGTTCAGCACGTCAGGGAGCTGCTGAACCAGGGTTGAGACGATGCCATCCCCTGCCATGCCGCCATCCCGGTAGGTGTACTGGTCGGCTGCCACCTCGCCCTGTTTGCGCGGGGTGATGACGAAAGGCGGGTTAGAGACCACCAGGTCAAAGGTTTGCCCGGCGACCGGCTCTAGCAGGGAGCCTAAGCGCAGGCTAACCCGCGCCTCTAGGTCGTCCGGGTCGAGGTTGAGCGCCTGGGCGTTGAGCAGCAGGTTGAAGCGGGTGAATGCCAGTGCGCGGGCAGAGATGTCGGTGGCGGTCACGTGCTCCGCGTGCGCAAGCAGGTGAAAGGTCTGTATTCCGCAACCGGTGCCCACATCAAGAGCACGGTCAACGGGGGTGCGTTCGGTGAATTGTGCCAGGGTGAGGGAGGCATGACCTATGCCCAGCACGTGATCCTTGGGCAGGACGCCGGGGCGCTGGTGGGCACCCAGGTCACTGGCAACATAGATTTCAGTGCCGTCATCAGCAGCATGTGGCCGCACATCGACAGCAGCCAGCAGACCGGTGTCGGTTTTCTCTGCCAGGTTCAGCTTCAAGAGCAGGTCAGTACCACCGGCACCCAAAGCAGCGTCCATATCAGCTGCCGCAACTTCTTGCCCCAGCAAGAAAAAGCCCACCAGGTAAGCAAGGTTCTGCTGACTCTGGCTAAAGGTTTCGCCGCTAGGCTCCTGCCCCAGTATCTGGGCAATGCGGTAGACACCGGGAACCACCTGGTCACGTGCCATGGCTTCAAAGGGGCCAGCACCCAGCAGGGTTTCTACCCCTTCATAGGTGTAGTTAACTCTTCTCAGCACACTATTGAGCTCTACCAATGCTGAAGTATCACCGCTAAAAGGGGCATGTTCAAGGCAGGAAAATTCATTCACTCCCCCATTATCCCGCAAACCTATCTCACCTGACCAGGCGGGGCCCGCCGTCCTGAAGAGTTCAGCTAACTTATCTCTTGCCCCGCCACCGGTGGCGCACTAGGCTAAAAGCATGTTATTTGCCTTTTCAGTAGCCCCCACCGGCGGCGGGGATCCCAGCGGCTCAGTTCACGACGCTGTAGCTGAAGCCGTCAGCATCGTGCGTGCATCAGGTCTACCCCACCGAACCGATGCTATGTTCACCACTATCGAGGGTGAGTGGGACGCGTGCATGGCAGTTATTAAGGCTGCCACCGAGGCGGTGGGCAAATACGGCAACCGGGTCTCTCTGGTACTGAAGGCAGACATCCGCCCCAGCCATAGCACCGGTGAGCTCACCGGCAAATTAGAACGTCTAGAGGCAGCCATCGACCGCCGTGCAGCAAGTGCTCCAGAACACAAGGAAAAGTAGGGGCAAAAAGCACTATGCATTTCACGCCTAATCCCTGTAAAGTCAGGAGCATGGCTAATTCTGAAAAAATCGCTGACCTTGAAAAGTCAATTGCCGATTGGAAGACTAAGAACACCGACGGCGCCCCCGCATTTGTTGCAGAAATCATTGAAAAACTTGAAGCCGAACTGGCCGCCGAGAAGAACTCCTAGGCGTTACTGCACTCATCTTAACTAGGCGCGGGAATCATTCCGCACTAATCAAGAGACCCTCGCACATTGGTGCGAGGGTCTCTTACATCAACTGCTGAAAAGTGTTGCTCTAGGCGCTGGTGGCAGCCCAGAGGTACATACGGTACTTTGCATCTGCTATATCGCCGGGGCCATAAACCTCAAGGTTGACACCGGTAGGCACCAGGTTCTTAGACGGCAGAAACTCAGTATGCAGGTAGGCAAAGCCCTCCTTAATCTGCTGAGGTGGGGCATCGGGGGTCACCGCTCCTTCTACCAGAACGGTTGCGTACATGGCAGCCGGCACCACCACCCCGGTCAGCCCCAGAGCAGCAACATCCTTAATGCCGCCAGGGACGATAAACCCGGCAGTGTAGGTCACCCCATTATCGTCAGCGTCCGGAATAATGACCCCAACCCGCTGCAGCTTCTCAACCGCAGCCAGCCTGGCGGTGCCGTCCTGCCCCTGCCCCAGTTGCTCATACAGCTGCTGCCACCAGTCACTGAACTGACTGGTTTCAGTGGCGGGGGCAGTGTAGCCGGCAACCATAAAAGTGCCGTACTCAATCAGAGCTGTCTCGTATGGCTTCTGACTCATGCGGTAGCAGGCTCTTGCCGCTCAGCCAGTGCCTTAGCCGCGCAATCAGGGCAGAGCAACACTAGGTCACGCACGCCGTCCACATCAAGGTTCTCAAAGCGGTTAGCGGGTGCGCCGCAGTGCTCGCACTCGCCAATGGTGATGGTTTCAGGTGAGAAGTCCATTGTTTGGCGCTTATCGAAGATGTAAAGGGAGCCCTGCCATAGGCCCTTGTCCCCGTACTTTTCGCCGTAGCGCACAATGCCGCCGTCTATCTGGTAAATCTCTTTGAAGCCGCGGTTCTTCATCAGGGCTGAGAGAATCTCGCAGCGAATACCGCCGGTGCAGTAGGTAATCACAGGCTTGTCTTTGAGGTCATCGTACTTGCCCGACTCAATCTCTGCGATGAAGTCGTGGGTGGTGCGCACATCGGGCACAATAGCGTTCTTGAACTTGCCAATCTTAGCTTCAAAGGCGTTACGCCCGTCAAAGAAGACCACCTCATCGCCGCGCTCTTCAACCAGTTTGTTAACCTCTTCAGGCTTCAGATGGACGCCGCCACCCACCACGCCATTTTCATCAACAATCAGTTCGTCGGGGGTACCGAAAGCAACGATCTCATCGCGGGCCTTGACTGACAGGCGCGGGAAGTCGCTGGCACCACCGTCCGACCACTTGAGTTCTAGCTTCTCAAAGCCGGGGTACTGGCGGGTGGTCTTACCGTACTGTTTCAGCGCGTTAATGTCACCGCCTAAGGTGCCGTTGATACCATGCTTAGAAATAATGATGCGACCGGTCAGCCCCAGCTTTTCGCAAAGGGCACGCTGCCAGAGCATGACAGCCTTGGGGTCGGTTACAGGAGCAAAGCAGTAATACAGGATAATTCGTTCTTGAGCCACGTACCCCATTCTACCCCTGTGCCTGCCCCGCAGGCTCTAAGAGCCGGGGCTGAGCAGGCTACTTGCCCAGGCGGAAACGGCGTCCGGTCAGCTTCTCTGGAACCAGCTCAACAAACTCAAGTTTCTGAGTATCAAGCCAGGGGCTGAGCTTCAAGCTTTCGATGTAGCGAATGGTGTTACTTTCGGCGACCTGCCGGGCCGCGCAAAAAGCGTTAATAGAAATAGCCCTGCCGCCTTCAATGCGGTCTACCTGCAAGGTCACTTTTGAGTTCAATGTGAGCTGAAGCAGTTTAGCCCCTGCCGCAGTGCGGAAGAAAACGCGCCGACCATCGCTGACCACGTTAATGGGGAAGATGTGGGCATAGCCATCCTCCCCTATCGTGCCCAAACGTGCAAACCGGGTTTCAGCGAGCAGCTCCCAAATTTGCAGATCGGTCAGAACGGTGACGACAGGTTCTTCATCGGGCAGGCTCTGCCCCTGGATGTTCATTGGCATACTCATACACACCATTATCCCCCTCCCCGTGCCCGTTCACGGGGTTTACGCGCAGTCTTTTTGTGGCTACTAAGACCTACGTATACCCGTCGAAAGATTTCGCGCGATAATAGGGGCGTGCCAGAAAATTCTTCTTCCATTGCCAACCGGGCGGGTACCCCCGTTGACGAGACGGCCCCCAACGCCCCCCAGAACCTGCAGCAGGTGCACCCCGCCCTGCAGGAGTTACTGGGCAGGCTGGGCTACGGCGAGAAGCCCCCTCAAATCAAGCATGTGCACACTATCGCAGCACGCCAACCAGTAACAGTACCCTGGCCCACCTGGGTTCACCCCCGCGTGGTAGAGGCATACCAGTCCTTAGGAGTCTACGAACCCTACCAACACCAAGTGCAGGTAGCCAATAGCGCTCACAGCTCCCCCGGCAACCAGCATGTCATTGTGGCAACAGGCACCGCTTCAGGTAAGTCCCTTGCCTACCAGCTACCCGCCCTTGACGCTATCTACCGGGGTACGCACGGCTCCCAGGGCACAGGCTTTGCCTCTGGGCGAGCAACAGCGCTGTACCTCTCACCCACTAAAGCTCTCGCTGCCGACCAGCTCAGTTCCCTGCGAGCGCTTAACCTGCCGGGGTTGGTGGCTGAAACCTATGACGGCGACACCCCGCCCGCCGATCGTAGATTTATTAGGGAACGCGCCAACCTGGTGCTCTGCAACCCAGATATGCTGCATCACGCTATTTTGCCCCACCACGGGCGCTGGTCTGCATTTTTACGCAACCTCAGATACGTCATCATTGATGAAGCCCATAGTTACCGCGGTGTCTTTGGGGCGCACGTTGCCGTTTTGATGCGACGGTTGCGCCGCATCTGCCGGCATTACGGGGTGGCCCCGGTCTTTATTGGTGCATCAGCTACCAGCGCTGAACCGGCGGCTTCTTTTGCCCGCTTGATAGGCTCACGCCCTGAGGCGGTTACCGCTGTCATAGAGAGCACCGCCCCGCGCGGGGCAACTCACGTGGTCTTGTGGGAACCTGAGTTTACTACCGAACAGGTAGTAACAGATCAACTGGCAGCTGAAGGGGCACAGGGTAAGGGCTCCGGTGAAAACGGTGCTCCGGTGAGAAAGTCTGTGATTACCCAGAGCGCAGAGATGCTCACCGACCTGGTGCTTGACCGCACCCGCACTATCGCTTTTATCAAGTCCCGCCGAGGTGCTGAAGCAATCGCTCAAACCGCTGCCCGCTACCTTGATGAGGTTGAGCCGGGGCTAGCACACCGAATTGGTGCCTACCGGGCAGGTTATCTGCCAGAGGAACGCCGAGAACTTGAACGAGCCTTACGTAGCGGGGAGCTTCTAGGGGTTGCCTCTACCTCGGCCCTGGAGCTAGGCATTGATATTGCGGGGCTAGATGCAGTGTTAGTTGCGGGCTGGCCCGGTACCCGAGCGTCCTTTTTTCAACAAATTGGGCGAGCAGGGCGGGCTGGGCAGGACAGCCTGGCGGTGCTCATTGCCAGCGAAGACCCTCTCGACACCTACCTGGTGCACCACCCAGCCGATATTTTTGAGACCGGAGTTGAAAAAACCGTTTTTGACCCCGAGAACCCCTATGTGCTCAGCCCCCACCTGTGTGCAGCAGCCGCTGAGCTACCCCTGCGCCCCGAGGAACTGATGGTCTTTGGTAGCTCAACCGAGGCTCTGCTGGGACGGCTAGTTCAGCAGGGTTATGTGCGCCGCCGGGCTACCGGCTGGTTTTGGACCCACCCAGAATCAGCCGCCGGCTTAGTTTCTCTCCGCGGGGGCGGTGCCTCCCTGCACATTATTGATGCCGAAACCGGCAACGTCATAGGGAACCTGGATGACTCCAGCGCCCACTACCAGGGGCACCCCGGCGCTATCTACACCCACCGGGGTGAAACTTTTCTAGTAGAAAGCCTCGACGAAGAAGCCGGGGTTATCACCGTCACTAAAATCAACCCCGACTACTACACCCAAGCCCGAGACATCACCGAGGTCACCATACTTTCCATCGATAAAACGGTGCATCAGGGGCCTGTGACCATGAATTTTGGTAGTGTGCGGGTGCGCTCGCAGGTAGTGGGGTATCAGCGTAAATCGCTGATGACTCAGCAGGTGCTTGGGGACGAGCCTCTGGATTTAGAACCGCAGAGCCTCAATACCCGCGCTATCTGGTGGACGATCCCCTCCACCGTCTTGCACGCTGCCGGTGTTAGTGAGCAGCAGGTACCAGGTGCCTTGCACGCTGCCGAGCACGCCTCAATCGGGCTACTGCCACTGATTGCTACCTGTGACCGCTGGGACATCGGCGGTTTATCTACTGCCCTGCACCTTGATACGGAACAGCCCACCATTTTTGTCTACGATGGGCACCCCGGTGGGGCTGGTTTTGCTGAGCGAGGTTTTGAGGCAGCAACCCGCTGGTTACGAGCGACCCTTGATACGGTGCTTGCCTGCGAATGTGAGCAGGGCTGCCCCTCCTGCGTGCAGAGCCCCAAGTGCGGTAACCGCAACGAGCCCCTGGATAAGGACGGCGCCGCCCGGCTTTTGCAGGCATTACTCGTTCATGCCGGGGCGCTGAGCGAGCAAGACGGCAGAGAACTGTTAGAACCGTTGAACCAGCGGGCAGCTGAGCGCGGGGCTTACCCGGTTGCTGAGGTTTCTGTTACCGAGGCATTAACCGGTCAGGTCAGCTATGAGGAACCTTTTTAGGGTGAGCCGCCTAGACCGGGTGGCCCGGCGCGAGCTAGCCCTTCAGCTGACCCAAGAAAAGAAAAAGGCCCTGTAATGGCGACCTCTAGGCGTACATCTACCACACCGGGTGTAGAGGTATGCGGTGCACACCCGGTCAGTTGTGCCTGATTTTCTGCAGCAACCTGCCCCGCAACCGCACAGGCATCCCCGCTGCGTAGCCCACGGGCGGTATCGGCGGCGGCAAGTGCTGCTAGGTCTGCGGCGGTTGCTGCCCGGTGGTTGGCGGTTACCACACCTATCAGACCGGCAACGGTGACCCCCAGTAAAAGTAGCAGGCAGGCTAACCCCATAGAGGTTACAGTGTTGCTGCCTCGCTCAGCACCTGCTCTGAGACGCTCTTGTCCTGCTCTTGTGCCAGGTTTCACGGGGTTATTCGCCCTTCGGTCAGCGCCTGGGCATCAGCGACCAGTTGCCAGCCGGTCAGATTCCCAATGAGGCCGGGTGCCGCCCTGCTGACGGTTACCCGGGTGAACTCATGATCTGTGGTGATCTGCACCTCTGCCTGCGGTTCAATCTCTTGCACAAGGCGGGTGACGCTAGCTGCATCGTCTCCCCTAGCAGCTGCCCGGGCACCGAGACGTGCCCCTTCTTCTAACCGGAGCTGGACGATGCCTAGGGCAGCTGCCCCTAAGACCAGGCCGAGTATGAAAACTATTGCAGGTAAGGTGACTGCGAACTCTGCGGTGGCAGAGCCCCGCTGCCCTGCCCCAGCCGGCTTTGGCGGGGGCGGGCAGGGGGCTAGCCCCTTCTTTTTAGGCTCCTGTTGACAGTGCACTGCGCACAATTCCCATGAGTAGTTCGCGCACTTCATCCGATTTCAGAATCAGCACAAGCAGACCGGCAAACCCTACCGCTGCAAGCATGACAATGCCGTATTCAGCGGTGGTTGCGCCAGCCTCCGGATCATCAAAACCTGCCGTGAGTAGTTCGCCGGTCAGGGCTTCTTCAGGCTCTTTGAGTCGGTTGACAGAGGTGTTGTGTGTGGGGTTGGACATGCTGTATCTCCATTTTCTGTTGAGTAATCTAAGGTTTTGCCCACCACCGCAGCGAGGGGGTAAGAGAAAAGATTGAGAAAAAAGGGGCTCACCGGGTGGTGGGGTGTTTTCAGTGTGCCCTTTTGCACGGCGCCCTTGAAGGGCTGTGTGAGGCTGTGGACAAGCTCCAAGCCCCCTTCACCCCCGCCCAGGAACACGGGGTAGGGTGCGCACGTATAAACCGGTGAATCTGTGACGCCTTTATGACGTTAAAGTCAGCGGTTTCACCCCGGTTGTGTACACCGCTCACATACTGAAATGCTGGTGTGTTTACAGCAGGGAAGGCACCATAGCAATGAGCACCGGTACGACCCCAAGACAGATAAAAGCAGGCAGAGAACACAGACCCAGCGGTACCACTAGTTTCACTCCTAACTTAGCTGCTGACTTCTCTAGGGCACGCTGGCGGTGCCGCCGCTGCCGGTCAGCAAGCACCCGCAAGAACTCCGCACTCGGCGCTCCTGTCTCTAGGCTCAAACCCACCGCTGAATGTACACCAGCAAGAGGTGCGGGCACGGCCTTGCCCCATGCCTGTAACCAGGTGGCACCAGCGTCCATTTTGATGACCACGCCCTGCAAAAACTTGCGGTAGCGCCCGCCATCCACGCAGCCTAACTGTTCTAGCAGGGTGCGCACGGGCAGCCCCGCTGCTAGCATCGACGCCGCTAGATCAAGGTAGAGGGCAGCGTCTAGACCGTCTTCTTGCTCCCCGGTGAGCTGCTCTGAGTCTGGGCAGCCTGCGCCTTTTGACTCGCTGGGTTTCTGCCGGCTTCTGCGCTGGCGCACCCACAGTAAGAGACCGGCGCCCAGGCAGCACACGCTAACGGCAAGAATGAGAGTATCCATCAGAGACCACCTGTCTCTGCGCGGGCAATGAGGTGGGACGTCCAGCGGCTACCGGCAAGCGCCAGCCCCAGACCCAGGCAGCAGATAATCGCCCCTAGCATAGACCCAAAGAGCACACCGAGCGGGTCAGTGCCCATCAGAATACCCAGCCCCAATCCCAGGAGGGGCAACCACGATAGAATACGACCGGTTGCCTTGGGCCCGCCCATAGCGGCCTCCCTGAGTTGCCCCATATCAATATCGGTTTCAAGGTAGCGGGCAAAACGTTCTAGCACATCAGACAGGGGTGCACCGGTTCGTTCACTGACCTGCCAGCAGGCGGCAAGGCTGCGGGCGCGTTGGCGGGAAACCGGCCGCTTTAGCTGTAGGCGGGCGCCCTGGCAGGCTACCGACACGGGGGTGCCTGCTGTGGCTGCCTGAGCGCAGCACTCCAGCAGGGTTTCAAGGTCACAGGCTGCCTCAAGAAAACCGGTCTTTTCCCGGTTAAGACGCTCAGCTAGACCGGTGAGAAAACCTGCCGGTTCACTCTCTAAGGCTTCACGGTTCGCGGTGGCTTCGTCACCGATCTTAGCCAGGGCAAAGGCGGGGTTGGTGCCCGCTTTGAGCAGGGCAGCAAGACGCCATATGGCATCGGGCCATAGCTCTAGCTCGTCAATTCCGGCAGGGTGCTGCCGCTCTTTCAGTAGTCTTTTCACGGGGTGCCCCATTCTTCAAAATCGGCTTTGAGCCCGGTACCGGCGGGTAACCAGTGCAGGTAGTCCCCGCGCCGCCCGGTTTCTGTGCGCGCTACCGGCACCGCGGTGAGCTGGCCCTCATGCAGTTCGAGCCGGGCAAGTTCACGGATTTTTCGTTCGCCACCGCACCGGTCAATATGCACGATGTAGTCCAGGGCGGTGGCAGCTTGCAGGGCAAGTGCCTCTTGACTCAGCCCGCCCAGCGCCCCCATAGCGTAAAGGCGGGCGGGCACGGCGGCAGCTGAGTTAGCGTGGACGGTTGCCCCGGTGCCGCTGTGCCCGGTGTTCATGGCAGTGAGCATATCAACCACCTCAGCACCGCGACATTCACCCACGATTAGGCGGGTAGGGCGCATCCGCAAGGCTGCGCGGATAAGCTCAGCAAGGCTTACTTCGCCCCGCCCCTCGGTGTTAGCTTCACGGGCTTGCAGGCTGACCGCGTGGGGGTGCTCGGGGGCAAGTTCGGCGGTGTCTTCTACCAGCAGTAGGCGGTCTTGATGCCCACAGGCACCCAGTAGGGCTGAGAGCAGGGTGGTTTTGCCGGTGCCTGTGCCGCCGCTAATTAGAAAGTTGGCGCGGGTTTCTACCAGGTAGCGCAACAGCTGCTCCGTACTGTGAGGGAACATCCCGCGCTGGCGCAGGTTTTCTAGGGTCGGCGTATTGGTTGCCCGTGCACGGATTGAAAGCAGTGTGCCCTTGCGGCTCAGCGGTGATAGCACGGCGTGAACGCGCAGACCGGTGTGTGTTTGGGCATCGGCAATCGGGTGGGCGTCATCTAGCCTGCCCCCGGCTGCGGTGAGCAGACGCACCGCTAGGGCACGTGTTTCGTCGTCGTTCTCTAGGGTGATTTCTGATCGTTTCAGCGTGCCAGCTGCCTCAAACCACACTTCTGTGCCGTTCACAAAGATGTCGGTGAGCTCGGGTGTTGCCAGCAGGGGTTCTAGTGGCCCCAACCCGGTCAGGGCAGCTCGCAACAGGGTTTCTGCCTCCTTGGTTTCTTGCTGGTTCAGGGGTGTTTCTGCCTGCCCCAGCAAGGCGCGCAGGTTGACCGGGTCAGCGGGGTTCAGCTCAGCCCCGGGTAAGGACGGCGGCGCTTGGGGCACCGGGCTACGGGCTGGTTCTGGTGCGGTTGCGTACCCCTGTTGTACCGGTGGTTCTGTATTTGTTGGCAGGCCGGTATTGGAGGGGAGAGGCATATATTTGCTCGCAGCCCCTGCGAGTGCTTCTACCGTGTGAGGTGGCGGTGGTGTGTTACCTGGCGGTCTTTCAGTGTGCTGTTTCTCTGGTTTTTCTACAGGGTGGGAGCCTGCTACATCTTCTGGGGGTAGGCCAAAGAATCGGCT
>JAUMUH010000032.1:0-1199 GCA_030530765.1 Rothia sp. (in: high G+C Gram-positive bacteria) | reverse complement strand
GCACCGCCAGCTGAACGTTGGTACCGGCTGGTGGCCCTCCGTCCGGCTCGGTGCTGCTATGGGAGGCTACCCGTCTATTTTTGCGTGCCAGTTGGTAGAGCTGAGGTAACCGGTCTGTGTCTGTTGCCGCCCCGGGTGTGCCGGGGAGGTAGGTGGGGGTGGGTGATGCGGGCATGGGAAGTCCTTAGACCTCGCGGTGACCCCTTTTTTCTCTTGCACCTATTTATGCCATAGCCGGGGCTAGCTTGTCTAGCCTCTAGGCTAAAAAGGGGGATAATGGGGGCATGTATATCGTGCTCGGCCCCGCAGATTCTGCCCCCGCAGAGCCGGGCGCTGCCCAGCTGTGGGAGGCAATAACGGTCACCGATTCGGGGGGCGGCACGCACCGTACTTTTGCCCAGCACAAGCTGGCTGCCTTCGTGCAGGCCGTTGAGCGGCAGAACACCCACCGCACTATTCGTTGGGTGTGGGGTGATACTCGCCAGGTTGCGCCCCTGCTCTTAGCGCAGGGGGTAAGCCCAGCCAGTTGCCATGACCTGCGCCTGGTTCAGCGGGTCCTTAGCACGGTGGCTTCACGTGTCCAGAACCGCACCGGCTACCAGCCCACTCTCGCTGTTGATGTGGCCCCGCAGCCAGCCGGTCACCTACCAACCCGCCGGGAAATTGAGGGGCAAGAAGCCCTGTTTGACGAGCCAGCTACCACCTCAGCTCAAGAGCAAGCCAGCGCCCGGCCCACCGCAAGCGCCCTGCTCAGAGAGTTGCAGGCGCAGCTAACCGCCCTGCGGGCAGCCCCGCACCCCGCCAGGTTGCACCTCTTAGCCGCTGCAGAATCCCAAGGTGGGCTAATTGCCGCTGAAATGAAGCATTACGGTATGCCCTGGAACCGCACCATCCACGAAAAAATCCTAGAACACGAGCTGGGGCCCCGCCCAGCAGGCTACGACCGCCCCTATAAAATGGAGCAACTTGCCGCCCGCCTGAGAGAAGAGCTTAAAGCGCCCAGGCTCAACCCAGACTCCCCGCAGGAGGTGCTCAAGGCACTACAGGCAGCCGGGTTCACGGTGAACAGCACCCGCAAATGGGAACTCATCGAATGGGCAAACTCTGTGCCCCACCTGCGCGAGACCCGCTGGCAGGTAGTGCGCCCCCTGCTGGAATACAAACGCCTCGCCCGCCTCTACACCGCCAACGGTTGGGCA
>JAUMUH010000133.1 GCA_030530765.1 Rothia sp. (in: high G+C Gram-positive bacteria) | reverse complement strand
GGCCGATGCACCAACTAACGACACGAACAAACCCCCATGAATAACACCCTCAATAGAGGCGGCAGCGGTAGGGCTCCCGCGTAGACAGTCCTACTCCTGGGGGAGCCGGGTCAGGGTGTGGTTCATGCGATCGCGCTTGGTGCGCAGGTAGTCGACGTTCTGCGGCCGTGCGTCGATCTCCAGGGGCTCGGAGCCCACCACCTCGATACCGGCGGCGCGCATGGCCTCGACCTTGATCGGGTTGTTGGTTAGCAAGCGGATGCGCCGCAGCCCGAGCCCGCTCAGGACCGTGGCCGCATCCCGCCAGTCCCGCGCCTCGCCGGGCAGGCCCAGGAGCTCGTTGGCCTCCACCGTGTCCGCCCCCATCTGCTGGAGCCGGTAGGCGCGCATCTTGTTGACCAGCCCGATCCCCCGGCCCTCATGGTTGCGCAGGTAGACCACGGTCCCGCCCTCCTGCTGGATGCGTGCCAGGGCGGCGGCGAGCTGCTGGCCGCAGTCGCAGCGGTGGGAGGCGAACACATCCCCGGTCAGGCACTCTGAGTGCAGGCGCACCAGCGGCACCTGGCCCGGCTCGCTCCCGGGGGCCGAGAGCGACATGTGCTCGGCATTGCCCACATTCCAGGCCACCGCCTCGAAGACCCCGTGCTCGGTGGGCAGCTCGATCGGATCGCTGCTCAGCCGACCCGAGGCGCGCCCCAGGTAGGAGACGAGCCGCTCAATGGTCAGCAGGGGCAGGCCGTGAGCGCGCCCGAACTCCTGCAGATCATCCATGCGCATCATGGAACCGTCGTCGTGCACCACCTCGCCGATGGCCGCCACGGGCTCAAGCCCGGCGATCCGGCACAGGTCGATGGCGGCCTCGGTGCGCCCATTGCGCTCCAGCACCCCGCCGTCGCGCGCGATCAGCGGCAGGACGTGACCGGGGCGGTAGATGCTGTCGGCGGTGGCCTGGGGGTCGGCCAGGACCTGGACGGTGCGAGCGCGGTCGGCGGCGGAGATGCCGGTGCTGATCCCCTCGACGGCGTCGCAGCTGACCGTGTAGGCGGCCCCCCTGGGGCCCTGGTTGTCGGACACCATGAGCGGCAGCCCCAGCTCGCGCGCCCGCTGCGCGGTCAAGGGGGCGCAGATGTAGCCCGAGGTGTAGCGCACCAGGAAGCCCATGGTCTCGGCGCTGATCAGCTCCCCGGCCACGATGAGGTGGCCCGCGCTCTCCTGATCGTCGTCGGTGACGATGACGGGGCGACCCGCGGTCAGGGCGCTGATGGCCTCGACGACGTCCCGGAACTCCCCGACGATCCCGCTGGGCCCGCTCATGAGTCGGCCCCCTCTGCCTGCCCTGCCCGGCCGACGGCCAGGAGCCGGGCCACGTACTTGGCCAGGACATCGGTCTCCAGGTTGACGACCCGCCCAACGCCGGCCTCCCCCAGGGTGGTGGTCTCCAGGGTGGCGGGGATGAGCCCCACCTCGAACCAGGGCTCGGCCTCGGGGGCGCTGGTGGCGGTGACGGTCAGGGAGACGCCGTCGACGGCGATGGCCCCCTTGGTGGCGATCTGTCCGGCCAGGTGGGCGGGGAACGAGACGCGCAGGCGGCGCCACCCGCCCTCATCCTCAGCGGCCACAACGGTGCCGGTGGCGTCGACATGGCCCTGGACCACGTGGCCGTCCAGGCGCCCGTCGGCGGGGACGCAGCGCTCCAGGTTGACCCGGCTGCCCGGCTCCAGGGCTCCCAGGCAGGTGCACTCCATGGTCTCCCCCATGAGCTCGGTGGTGAAGAGGCGGGGGTCGGTGGCGTCGACGCTGGTCAGGCACACGCCGCTGACGGCCAGGGAGCCGCCCTCGGGCAGGTCCGCGGTGAGGTCACCGGCGTCGATGACGAGCCTGGTGACGCCGGGGAGGTCGGTGGGCGCGATCTCCAGCACGGTGCCCGTGCCGGCGATGATTCCGGTGAACATGGGGGTCCTTCCTGCTGCGGTATCAGCGGTGGTCGGCGGGGATGGGATTCGCCGGGGCGGCGATGTAGCGCATGACGAGGTCCTCGCCCAGCAGGGCGGGGGCGCCGTCGGGGTGGAAGCGGTGGGCGTCGGCCAGTGTGCTCACGCCCAGATCGCCGACGGCGCTGCGCCCGGCCCCCAGGAGCAGGGGCCCGAGGTGGACGAGGAGCTCGTCGACGA
>JAUMUH010000031.1 GCA_030530765.1 Rothia sp. (in: high G+C Gram-positive bacteria) | reverse complement strand
GAAGAAGAAGAGAATCGACTTAAGGGGGAGCGAGATGCCCTGCGCGCTCTCGTAGCTCGGGCAGAGAGCGTGAAGCATCGTGCCGAATCTGTAGCATTAATTGCCAAAGAACGGTCTCAGTTACCTCATATTTCTTCTACCGGTCATAACGAATCTCAGCTGGCAACTGCTCAAGCAACCCTGAGTGCAGAGCTTGCCGAAGTGCAACGTCTTGCAGCCGCGCACCAGGGGGCGGAATCTGAGGTCAGCACAACCAAAACCCTGGTTCAGAAAAAGAAGGAAGAAGCTATGAGCCGGGGGGAGGAACTGGCTACTTTTGATGCTGCCCGCAAGACCCATAGGGAAGAGGTTACACGTCTAACAGGGGAACTGGCTGCTGCTCGTGCCGGTTTTGACCGAGCGCACAAAGAACTAGATATTCGCCAGGCGGAACTAGCTGAACTGGAACAGCTTAACGGTGAAACTGACCAAGAAACCGGTGCAGCTCGTGCAAAGGTTGAAAAATTATGCAAAGCTTACGAAGAGTGCCAGAAGGCAGAAGCAACTGTCAGGGAGCAACGGCGTACTGCTGCTACCGCTGAGGCTAAGGCTCAAACTCTTGTACACCAGCTTGAGATAGAAACCGAATCCGCTGCAGCTCGCCAGCAAGCTCTTGCCTCAGCAGCTGAGCACGACACACCAGAGCCCGGTAGCGAAGCTGCCCATAGCGAAGCCCGTGCGCAGGGAGCCCGTGAACTTGCCTCCTTGCTGAAGGTTGCTGACGGTTGGGAGGGTGCTCTTTCAGCTGCCCTGGGGCATTTGAGCACCGCATTTGTTGCAGATGATCTGTGCCGCCCTAGCATTGAAGTCTCTGCCCTCTTTCAAGGGGCAGAACCTGTTGCACCAGCATCAGAGCAGAGCAAACAACTTGCTCAAGTTCTGACAGAAGCGAACGTATTTTCCCTAACCGACCTGGTCACAGCCCCCGCCCCCCTCATAGAGCTGCTTGAACAAACCCTAAAACCCCTAGCCTTTTGTGCCAGCACAGAGCAGGCCAACCACTTAGCTACCCACTACCCCCGGGTAACCATGGTGAGCCGAAACGGCACCGTCCACACCGCAACCTCCGTCATATACCCTGGCAGCGGTAAGAGCACCGTAGAAATCTTTGCCGAGCTGAACCGGGCAACCGAGCAACTCAAAGAAGCGCAGAAACAGCAAAAAACTGCAACCAACCGCCTCGCAGAAGCGCAAGAGCGGCACCGGGCAGCACGAGACAAAGAAAAAAACTGTGCTCGCTCACGAGGGGCAGCTGAAGCAGCCCTTGCAGCTGCAACCGCTGACCTTACCCGTTGTGAAGCCCGCCAGTGCACTGCCAATGCAGAGCTTCAGCGCCTCGCCTCCCGATGTGCTACCGCCAAACTATCATTGGCAGAAGCCCAAACTCAGCTGGAGGGCGCTACCCAAGCCCTCGACACCGCTAATGCACAACAGCCCACCGGCATACGCGAAGAACTGTTGAACCTCGCCACAGGTGCGCAAGAAGCAGCAGCCCACGCTGAACAGAAGCTCGCCCTAGCGCAAGCTGAGCTGACCTACCTTACCCAACAACTTGAAGCTGCACTCAACCGTAAAAACCAGGCAGAACAAACCCTCAAAGACCTGCAACAGGCACAGCAGCAGGCAGAACAGCAACACCACAGACAACAAGAACGCCACCGTGCGGCAACCCGCACCGGAACAGCAGCCAAGGCATTGCTGACAGCTATAGAAGGTAGCCTCGCCAAGTTCCACGCAGACGTGTTGAGCACCGAGCAAAAGCTTGCAACCCACCGAGCAGAAAAAATGCAGCTACGAGACGAACTTGCGGGAGCACAAAGAGCCTATGCCGCCGCTCTGACCTTGCGCGCAGAGTCGGCAGAAGGGCGCGCCCGCATAGAAGCCCGCTGGGAGGCGCTCGATACTAGGGCACAAAGCGAGCTAGGCAAGGGTATAGACACCCTGCTCGATACCCGCGAAGACGCACCTGAAAATGAAGAACCCAATACCCCGCTAGAACGTAGCACCCTAGAAGCCCAGCTAGCTACGGCCCAGAAAGAGCTAAAAAACCTGGGTGTTATCAACCCGCTGGCTCTTGAAGAGTTTGAAGCGCTCAAACAGCGCCACGACTACCTAACCGCCCAAATCAAGGATCTCAAGAAGAGCCGGGCAGACTTAAGAGCGGTGATGAAGGATGTTTCAGCGCATATCGAGCAGGCATTTACTGAAACCTTTACTGCAGTGCAAGGGCAGTTCACTGAAATTTTTGCAGAGCTTTTCCCCGGTGGCGAAGGCAAACTCGTGCTGAGCGACCCTGCTGACCCTCAACATAGCGGCATCGACCTGCAGGTCCGCCCAGCAGGTAAAAAGGTGACCCGAATGTCCCTGCTCTCTGGCGGCGAACGATCACTGGCGTCCCTTGCGCTACTGCTGGCGGTTTTCATGGCTCGCCCAGCGCCCTTCTATGTGCTCGATGAGGTAGAAGCCGCACTAGATGACCGCAATCTAGGCAGGCTACTGGGAGTGCTAGAGCGTTTACGTGAGGTGTCCCAGCTCATTATGGTGACCCACCATCAGCGCACCATGGGCAGCGCAGACACCATTTACGGCATCACGATGCGTGAGGGCGTATCAACGGTAATCTCCCAGCGCAGTTCTGACCTTGACCCCTGAAACGAGATGACGGTTTTGGATTAAAAGCAGGTACCGTTTAACCCAAAACCGTCTTCTCGGTGTTTAACCCTTACCTACCGGTATAGCCGGGTTCTGCAACGTCCGCGGGGAACTTGGGTTTCAGCGCAGGCACCCAGCCCAGTGCAGCTACCAAGAGCAGCCCAGCACCTAGGGCAAAGGCGGGGAAAAAGCCGGCTGCATCAATAATCGCCCCGGCAACCAGCGGGCCCACAATCACACCGATATCAGACACCATCTGATAATAAGCAAGCGGCTGACCACCAGAACGTTTATTACCAATCACATCAGATAAAGCAGCCTGCAAGGACGGGCCCAGTAAAGCTGAACCAACCCCCAGCAGCACCGCTGTAGCAACAAAGAGTGCAGGGTGAGCAACAAAGCCGAAAACCAGGGTCACCAGCCCCGAAAGTAGCAAGCCTGCAAAGATCATGGGGCGCCGCCCCACCCTATCGCCCATCTTGCCTGAATATACCTGGGTGAGGGCATTACCGGTAGCGTAGGCAGCCAGCGTGAAACCTGCTAGAGTAGCGCCCCGTGAAGCCGCATCATAACCGGGTTCAGAGGCGTGATATTCCGCCAGTACCGCAACCGCCGCTAAGGGAATCACAGAACTTTGCAGACCAAACACCGCCCAGCCCACCGCAAAATTCGTGAACAGAGCAGAACGAAAATTAGTGAACTTCCAGGCGTCCTTGAACTCCAAAGCGGGTTTAGGCACCTCAATGCCCTGGGTATTGAGGTTAACCTCTTGGGGTTCTTCTTTGAGCTTGAACGACACCACCGAAGCAGCACCAAAGAGCAGTGCCGCATAAACGAAAAATGGTGCCCGCATACCCAGCCCGGCAGCAGTAGCCCCCAGCACCGGGCCCAAAATATTACCCAGCAGGAAGGACGTCGCATAGTAGCCAGAGACCTTACCGCGAATGGTCGGTGGTGAGTTGCGCACCAAAATACCCATGGCTGCCACCGTGAACATCACTGAGCCAACGCCACCGACCGCACGAGCAGCAATCAGCATGGGGTAATTGATCGAAATACCGGCACCGAGTGACCCTAGCGCCACAATGAGCAGACCAATGGAGTAAATATTGCGCTCGCCAAAACGAGTAATGAGCTTACCGCTGGTGGGGGCAAAGAGCAGCCGGGTCAGCGCAAATGCTGACACCACGAAGGTCGCTGCCATAGCTCCCACATCGAAGCTGCGAGCGAAGCTGGGCAGCACGGGAGCAACTAGACCGTACCCCAGGGCAATCAGAAAAGAAGCGGCAATGAGCACCTTAATTTGGGCTGGAACCTTGACCTGCCCGCCCTGTTGCTGGGGCAGGGGAGCGCGGTTCATCTCTTGTGGTATGAGGGGGATTGCCCCGGTGTCCATGGAAGGTGTTGGGATATGTTTGCTCACTACTTTTCCTTATACAGTTGTTTGTCCCCCTCCAAATTACCTGAGAGCTTGTTTGTGCGGTAGTGGGTAAGAAAGGCTTGCCTGTGGCAAGCTAGAAGGTATGAACGATACTTTGACCTTGCTGATTTATATTCTGCTGGGTGTGCTGATTCTTGGTGGTCTGCTCTTTGTGCTTTTGCGTGGCCCCAAGGCACCCCCCGGCGGCTACGAAACAACCCGTGATGCCGATGATGCCCCTGCCGGGGAGCCGGTCACTAGCATCGAGAAACCTGCCTCTGCCCAGGGGCGTCTGGTGCGCCTGCGTGCCCGCCTCTCCCGCTCAAATAACTTGCTGGGTAAGGGGCTGCTGGCTCTGCTGTCTCGTGACAAGATTGACCAGGACGTCTGGGACGAGGTTGAAGAGACCCTACTGTTAGCTGATCTGGGCACTGAACCGTCTCAGCGTCTGGTTGAAGCGCTGCAGGCTCGTGTGCGTGTTGAGGGCACTGAAGACCCTGCTGCGGTCAAGGCTATGCTGCGTGAGGAGCTGCTCAAGATTGTCGGTGAAGATACCGACCGCTCCCTCAACCTTGACGGTGCAGCCGACAACCCCGGCATCGTGCTGGTTGTGGGCGTCAACGGCGTTGGAAAGACCACCACCGTGGGTAAACTGGCGCGCGTGATGGTGGCAGAAGAAAAGAAACTGTTACTGGGGGCTGCAGACACCTTCCGTGCCGCTGCTGCTGACCAACTGCAAACCTGGGGCGACCGCGTAGGTGTTGATACCGTGCGCTCTGACAAGGACGGCGCTGACCCCGCCT
Source organism: Rothia sp. (in: high G+C Gram-positive bacteria) (assembly GCA_030530765.1). Classification (GTDB taxonomy): domain Bacteria; phylum Actinomycetota; class Actinomycetes; order Actinomycetales; family Micrococcaceae; genus Rothia. The sequence continues at coordinate 10,844 of JAUMUH010000031.1, read as the reverse complement.
CCGTTGCCTTTGAAGCAATCAAGGTGGGCAAGGAACGCGGCGTTGACACCGTCATGATTGACACCGCAGGGCGCCTGCAAAACAAGGCAGGTCTGATGGATCAGCTGGGCAAGATCAAGCGCGTGGTTGAGAAAGAAGCACCGTTGACCGAGGTACTGCTGGTCATTGACGCAACCACCGGTCAGAACGGCATGATTCAGGCAAAGGTTTTCTCTGAGGTAGTGCAGATTACCGGTATTGTGCTGACCAAACTGGATGGCTCAGCCAAGGGAGGCATAGTGGTTGCTATTCAAGAGGAGCTGGGCGTGCCCGTTAAACTTATTGGTCTGGGCGAGGGGCCTGACGATTTGGCACCGTTTGAACCTGGCGCCTTCGTCGATGCCTTGCTTGACTAAACCCTAGCCAGGTCGGCGACCGAAAAATGCACGAAACGTACCTTTAAACCTGTTTTATTGGTGCGTTTCGTGCATTTTTCGCCATCGAAGGTTTTGTAACCTAGCTGAAACCAAACTGGAAAGTAGCCGGTAACATGACCCAGCTTAGATAGATAGTGACACCGTGATACCGCATAGCGGCTGACCCTCACGCAGGAGTTAGCAGATAAGGGGAGAATATGGAACTAACAGCAAAAGATGTATGGACGGTCGTAGCGGCGGCACTGGTACTGTTTATGACGCCAGGCTTGGCTCTATTCTATAGCGGGATGACCCGTGCAAAGTCGGCGCTGAACATGATGATGATGTCCATTATTTCGATGGGTATTGTGAGCGTCTGTTGGGTGCTCTGGGGTTACAGCATGAGCACCGGGGCGGCAATGATTCCTGAAATGGTCGGTTCGCCCCTGAACGATTTTGGTCTTGCCTCTACTATGGCAGCTGGTGATAACGGGTTGCTAACGGTTGCCTTTAGCGCAACCTTTGCCATTATTGCCTTGGCTATTATTTCTGGTTCTATTGCTGACCGCGCAAGTTTTGAAGCCTGGTGCCTCTTTATCCCTTTCTGGCTTACCCTGGTCTATTGCCCGCTAGCTTTCATGGTGTGGGGCGGGGGTCTTTTTGGTGAAGAAGGTCTTATCGGTGCCCGCTTTGGTGAGGCCATTGACTTCGCCGGTGGCCTGGTGATTCATATCAATGCCGGTGTCGCCGGTTTGATTTTGGCCCTGGTTCTCGGTGCCCGCCAGGGCTTCGGTAAGGGGTCAGAACACAAGCCCCACAACCTACCGCTGGTCATGCTGGGGGCAGCCATTCTCTGGTTTGGTTGGTTTGGCTTCAACACTGGTGCTGCTAAGGATGGTGCGCAAGCAGGTCTCATCTGGGTCAACACCCTGGCTGCCCCGGCCGCTGCCATGCTGGGCTGGTGCCTGCTAGAGCGTATCCGTGACGGCCACGTGACCTCACTCGGGGCAGCCTCCGGGCTGGTCTCGGGTCTGGTGGCTATTACCCCCGCCTGTGCTAACGTGCACCCGGTCGGTGCTATCGGGTTGGGTGTTCTTGCCGGTCTGGCATCTGGCTGGGCTGTGGGGCTCAAATATCGTCTTGGCTATGACGATTCCCTCGATGTTGTCGGCGTTCACCTAGTTTCTGGCATTCTGGGCACCCTGGCACTGGGCTTCATTGCTACTCCTGAAACCGGTACCGCCGGGCTCTTCTATGGCGGTGGCTGGAACCTGCTACTGACCCAAACCATCGCCATTGTGGTATCTGTTGTGTTCTGTGCGGTGCTCACCCTCCTTATCGTGTGGCCCATCCACCGTTTTATGGGATTCCGCGTCAGCACTAAGCATGAGCTAGAAGGCATTGACCTCGCCCAGCACGCTGAAACCGCTTACGCTATGGCGGCCTATGAAGAAGCAGCGGAGCAGCGCTTCAGCTAAAGCCTTGTATTCGGTTCAATAAGGACGGCAGGGTGCGCCTCATCTGCCCGGTGGCAGAGAGGCGCACCCCACCGTCCTTTTACGTGTTCGCTAGAATGGTGGGCATGAAACTTATTTCCTGGAACGTAGATTCTCTCAACGCTGCTTTGACCAGCGAATCAGCCCGCGCCCTGCTATCCCGCGATGTCTTTGCCACCCTGGCCCAACATGCCCCCGATGTATTAGCGATTCAGGAAACCAAGCTCTCAGATAAAGGCCCGACCAAGAAACACCTTGAAGCACTCGAGGCTTACTTCCCTCAGTATGAGCTTGCCTGGGCATCTTCTGTTGAACCGGCACGCAAGGGTTATGCAGGTACCCTCTTTCTGTACAAGAAGGGTCTCAATCCGGTGGTGACCTACCCCAAGATTGAAGCGCCCACCACCATGGATTTTGAAGGGCGCATGATTACTCTTGAATGTGATAATTTCTTTGTCACCCAGGTCTATACCCCCAACGCCTCAGATGGGCTGAAGCGTCTGCCCGACCGCCAAATCTGGGACGGCCTCTACGCCAACTACCTAGCAGAACTCGATGCGATCAAACCCGTACTTGCTACCGGTGACTTCAATGTAGCCCACACCGAAATTGACCTTGCCAACCCCAAGAGCAACCTGCGTTCACCCGGTTTCACGGTTGAAGAGCGTGAGGGCTTCTCTAACCTACTAGCCAAGGGCTTCACCGATACCTTCCGCCACCTGCACGGGGATGTCACCGGTGCTTACACCTGGTGGGCGCAGCGCTCGCGCACGTCAAAGATTAATAACACCGGCTGGCGTATTGATTACTGGCTGGTTTCTGACCGCGTTGCTGATAGGGTCACCGCATCCGAGATGATTGACTCCGGGTCTCGCCAGGATCATACCCCCATCCTGTTGGAGATTTCTCTTTAACCTTACTCACTGGTTAAGTGGGCTACCAACAGCAAGAGGTGGGCGCTACTTGATGTAGCACCCACCCCTATTTTTAATAGACCGGTATTAGCCTAGTATTGGGCAAAGTTCTGAGTGGCGTAAACCTTCTTACTGCCGGTAACAAACGCTAAGCCAAAGCCGTAATCCGTCAGGGTCGAGTTCAAAATATTCTGCCGGTGTCCGGGGGAGTTCATCCACTGGGTGACCAGCATCGATGCCATCTGCTGAGGGCTGTCCACACCCCAGTTCTGGGCGACGTTCTCAGCGGCAGCACGCCAACCCGCCGGGTATTGCTGAGTATAAGAAGGGTTGTGGTAGAGGTTATCAACCTGTGCCATATTGACCGACCAATTTTGAGCAACAGTCTGCAAGGCGGTGTTGGCCTTAAGTGCCTTGGCACCTACCTTAGCCCGTTCTTGGTTAACAAGCACCAGCGTCTCACGAGCAACTTCCTGGGGGAAGTTACTTGTTTCTGTTGTTGAATCTGATGAAGTGCCCAGTTTACGCACGCCCTGGAAACGGTGGAGGAAGGCCGCCATAGCGTCCCTGCGCACGTCGTCACTGGGGCGGAACTCACGGGAAGTACCGGTACCCCACCCGGTGCTAATTTCCTTGGTGTAAAGCCAGTGCATTTCCTTGTAGAAGGGATGGCTCACCGGCACGTCCTTAAAGGGGGAGGACGCCGCTGGGGTGTGGGCGGGTGAGCCTGCGAAGCGGTAGAGGAAGGTGGCCATAGCATCGCGCTTAACGGTGCTATTAGGGCGGAACTCACGGGAAGTACCGGTACCCCACCCGGTGCTAATTTTCTGGGAGTAAAGCCAGCAGATTTCGCGGTAGAAGGGGTGGCTTACCGACACATCTGCAAAGGGTGATTTGGCAGGTGCGGTATAACTAGGCGAGCCAGCATACCGATAGAGGAAGGTAGCCATAGCATCACGGTTTATGGCAAGGTTTGGGCGGTACTCGCGCCCCTGAGATGTCTTCCACCCGCTAGAAAGTTTGGAGGTGTACATCCAATTAATTTCGGTAGCGAATTGGTGACTACTGGGTACATCAATAAAGGGAGTTGCAGCTGAAGCAGTTTGGGACAGTAGGACTGTTGCGCCAGCTGCGATGGTGCCGCCAATGAAGCTGCGGCGAGCTATCTGGGAATAGGACATAGGATTCTCTCTCTTTGCTGTGTTTCTTGCATGAGGGATCATACGGTAGGCCCGAAGACCATGTGTATAACTGTACTAGTCAGACCTGCTTATTGCCCTTATATTCGCTCACTTTTAGCTGGGTACGTTATTGTAGGTAGTTGATACAGTAAAATCTGGATCTTCTGCACACCGTTTTTGAGCGGGCAGGGGAGCCGGGTAGGCAGACTAAGTAACGAAAGCAGTTCACGTCTCGTGTTCAATTCACTCTCCGATCGTCTAACAGCTACATTCAAGAATTTGCGCGGTAAGGGCAAACTGACGGAGGCAGATATTGATGCAACCGTACGCGAAATTCGCCGCGCCCTGCTCGATGCCGACGTCGCCGTGCCCGTGGTGCGCGAATTTACCGCTCATGTTAAAGAGCGTGCCTTAGGGGCTGAGGTCTCTGAAGCGCTGAACCCCTCCCAGCAAATTGTCAAGATTGTTAACGAAGAGCTAATTGCTATTTTGGGTGGCCAAACCCGCCGCATCAACATGGCTAAGAGCGGCCCCACCATCATCATGCTGGCTGGTTTGCAGGGTGCCGGTAAAACCACCCTTGCTGGTAAGCTCTCGCACTGGCTCAAGAAACAGGGGCACACCCCCATGTTGGTTGCCTCTGACCTGCAGCGCCCCAACGCGGTTAACCAGCTCAAGGTGGTGGGCGAGCGCGCCGGCGTCCCCGTTTATGCACCCCACCCCGGTGTAACCTCTGAGTTTGATACTCCCACCGGTGACCCCGTTCAGGTAGCGCGTGACGGTGTGGCAGAGGCCCGCGCCAAGCTGCACGATGTGGTCATTGTTGATACCGCAGGCCGACTGGGTGTGGATGCTGAACTGATGGCCCAGGCACGCGATATTCGTGATGCCATTCAACCGAACGAAGTTCTATTCGTCATTGACGCCATGATTGGTCAGGACGCCGTTAACACCGCTAACGCCTTCAATGAGGGCGTAGACTTCACCGGCGTTGTGCTATCAAAGCTGGACGGCGATGCCCGCGGTGGTGCCGCCCTGTCGGTTGCTTCTGTGACCGGCAAGCCCATCATGTTTGCTTCTACCGGTGAGAACGTTACTGACTTTGAGCAGTTCCACCCTGACCGTATGGCATCGCGCATCCTGGACATGGGCGATGTGCTGACCATGATTGAGCAGGCGGAGCAGGTCTGGGACAAGGCCGAAGCTGACCGCATGGCCAAGAAGTTTGTTGACCAGGAAGACTTCACCTTTGAAGACTTCTTGGCGCAGATGCAGCAGATTCGCAAGATGGGCTCTATGAAGAAGCTGCTGATGATGATGCCCGGTGCGGCTCAGATTCGCCAGCAACTTGAGAACTTTGACGAAAAAGAAATCGACCGTGTTGAGGCAATTGTTCGCTCAATGACCCCGCACGAACGTGTTGCCCCCAAGATCATTAACGGCTCCCGCCGTGCCCGTATCGCTAAGGGTGCCGGTGTTACCGTCTCTGAGGTCAACCAGCTGATGGAACGCTTCGCTCAGGCGCAGAAGATGATGAAGAAGCTAGCCAGCGGCAACATGGTGGGTATGCCCGGTGGTATGCAGATGCCCGGTATGGCAGCGGCAGCCGGTCAGATGCGTAAGAACAACAAGAAGAATAAGAACAACAAAAAGGGCCGCTCAGGTAACCCCGCCAAGCGCGCTGCACAGGAAGCGGCAGCAGCACAGAAGCCTGCTGCAAGCGGCTCAGCCTTTGGCCAGCAGAACCAGGACTTCAACCTAGAAGATATGAACCTGCCTAAGGGTTTTGAGAAGTTCCTGAAGTAAGGCTGAGGTCTGAAGAAGCGGTGCTGGTTTTATCAAGAAAACGGCACCGCTTTTCTTCTGCCGCTTGGCAATGCCGAGTTCTCAAGTTCTGCTGAGAGAAAGCAGGGGCACTTTTACTGGCTGTGGGTGCGGTGGCGGCTGTAGATTGGTGGGTGAAGAAGATATGTACCGACCGAGGGAGTAGCTGTGGTTGATTCTTACCTGCCAGAAGAAGAGCTGAAGGCCTTTATTGCTTCGCTGCCTACCCGCCGTCTTGCCTCGGGCGCGGTGATTCGTAATGAGGCGGGGCAGATGCTCTGTGTCAAGCCCAACTATAAGGACGGTTGGACGATCCCCGGTGGCACGGTTGAGGCGGGTGAGGCTCCTAAGCCGGGTTGCTTCCGTGAGGTGCTTGAAGAGGTAGGCCTTGAGTTGCCTGAGGGGCGCTTGCTGACTGTCTTTCACGGCCTTCGCCAGGGTATCTGGGGGGATTCCACCTACTACCTCTATGACGGTGGAGTCATCGCATCAGATACCCCTATCCGCCTGCAAGAAGAGGAGCTAACCGAGTACCGCTGGGTTGCCCCCGTTGATTTTGATGCCTACTTTGGGCATAAGCAGGCAACCCGCCTACGGTATGCCTACCGGGCGTTAGAGACCGGGGAAGTGGTTGAGCTCAGCAGCGATCAGCTGTAAATAAGTGGGCGGGCGAGCCCCGCCGTCCTGCCCCTTTTTGCTGCCGAGAGAGCGACAGCTGCCGATGTGCCTTGCTGCGCGCGTGTTTTCTAAGAGGATTGATGATGTCTGAGATTGAAGATTTTGAGGCTAACGGTGCCCAGATGCTGTGGGCGCGCATCCAGCTGGATTTTGGCCCCAGTGGCATTGAGCTAGAGAACCTTGAACCCGGTGAAGGGATTGATGAGAACACTCCTGAGGCTCGTTTGCGCCGTGAATTGGAGCAGATGATTGGGGCTATCGCCCAGGCGCACGCCGCTAAAACGACCCCTGCCCTGGGTGAAGACGACTTGGCTGAGATGGAGAGCCTGCTCAACGAACCGGGCAAGCTGGAGAGCATGGTTGAGCAGGTTCTGCGCGAGGAGCAAGAAGCTGAGAAAACCCAGCAGGACGGCGGGGCGCAGCTTGCCGAAGAAGAGCTGGTTGGGGATCCTGAAGAAGTAGATGAGGACGCTGCCCGTGAGGCGCAGGAGCGTGCCCGTCTTGATGCTGAGATTGAGCAGCGTATTAGTGAAACCACTGCTGAAGATGTGGTTAATGCCCTGATGCTTGCCAGTATTGATATGGGTGAGGTGCTGGTGCATGAGGTCAGCGAAGATAACGTGAACCTCTATGTGCTCTGCCAGGCTGAAGATGAGAACCTGAGCACCGTGCATATGAGCGATAGCGGTGAGATCTCTGTGGGGCAGCCCTTTGATATTTTTGTTGATGCGCTTTTGGAACAGCTGCCGGTACGAGGCGGTATTTGTGCTGACCAGTATTCGTACAGTGTTGGCGCACCGGTCACTGCCCTGGGTGAAGAGCTTGCCTTGAGCAATGACGGCACTGCCGCGGCGCTGGTGGAGCTGCAGATGGCTGAGATCCCTGCTTTTATTGGGCAGGCTCCTTTGGTTGGGCCTATTGCGGCTGCCCCTGCTGATAACGGCTGGTCGCTGATCACTGGTGACCCGGTATCGCTGGTGAATCTGCTCAGCATTATGAACGTTCCCTCCATTGTGGCTGAAACCGCTGAGGGAATGCAGCACCTTGCCTTTGTCTTCCCTGGCTCATCCCCGGCCTATGAAGAAGGCACGGTGGGGCAGTGGATGAGCAAGGTGGTGGGTAGCCCCGATGACACTGACCTGGGTTCTGTGCTGGAGTTCGCCTGGGGTGCGCCCAAGAAAATGACCCGCTATGTGCCGCGTGAATCAGCGGTGCTCGATTACCTGTGGCTACTGCCCGGTGTGCTGCCTGAGCCCCTGCACGATATTCGTGCAGCTGAAGAGACCGATAACCTGACCTGGCTGTACGGGCTTGATGAGCAGACTTCCAAGCGCTTTGCCAACTATGTGAACGATGCCACCAGCGAAACCGGTATGGAGTCTGCCGTGCAGGTGCTGAGCCTGCCCGAAGAGCTGGTCAAGATCGCCAGCGGTGCAGGTGATATGCAGGAATTCGTGGGCTACCGCGAATTCACCCCCGAGATGACCGGCATGGACCTGCTCAAAGAAAGCGTTACCGCCTACCCCAACGGCAGTGATACTTTCAGTGCAGTATCTCGTGAGCTCATGCGCCGCCCCTGGCTAGTCACGGCGGACGGCGCGGCGCAGCTGGGTGCCGCTGGCGCCTTTGCCCTGTGGGCAGCTCGCCGAGCAGCACGTGGCGATAACCCGCGCGCAGCTATTGTGGCAGCTGCCGCCCTGGGTGCTTCCGGGTCTGCTGAGCTGGTGCTAGCGCGGGTGTTGCGCCGTCTCAAAGCAATAAACTTTGTGCAGGAGTCTGCCACTGGGCAACAGCCTGTTTCCCTCATGGAAGAACTTGAAGCGCAACTGCAGCCACCGGCAGAAACTGCCGAGGGCAAGCAGATGCCCAAGGTTTTGCGTAACGCCAAGGCACTGGGCCAGCGTGCTAAAGACAGTGCAGAGGGTAAACTGCGCCGCTTCTTTGGTGCCTAACCGCTTTCTACCCCAGGACGGCGCGGTTCAACTTCTCTGCCCAAAGGCAGGGGATAAGCGCCCCGCCGTCCTGCTCTAAACCTTTACCGAAAAATACGGCTAATACTGTTAGCTACCTGAGCGAGCTGAAGCGGCAGAAGGAAACGGTAGACAGGGCGCAAGACCGGGTGCAGGAAGGATAAAGGTCGCCTCTGCTGAGATTTGACCCAGCTCACCTGTATATCTAGCTGACTGCCTTCGCTAACCGGCCGCAGGGTAAAGGTAAGTTCCCTGCGGTTAGCCCGCTTATTCAAGGGGGTAAAAATCCAGCTAAGCTGCTGACTTACCTGCTCTACTGACAGCTGTGACCGGTAGTGGTAGCCACGCCGAGACTTACCAAAGGGTTTGCCGTTTCTGCGGGTAGGGGGAGTAGCCGTGAGCAACCAACCTGGTTCTGACAGGGGCCTACCTGGCTCAGCTGTCACCGATTCCCACACAGGGTTCCATACAGGTAACCGTTCAGGGTCGCTCAAGAGATCCCAGATCGGCTGGGGATCAGCCGGAATGAAGAAGCTACTCTTGGCTGAAATAGCCCGGTGATTGTAGCTAAAAGAAGCAGGGGAGTAGCTTGGTTCTTGACTCAGCTGAGCCTGAGCCAGGTCATCTAAAATCTGCTGAGCGCTGGTGCCCAAGCGTCCTAAGATCTCAGCCATAAATCCACTGGGCTCTTGCACTAGCTCCTGCAAGATAGTGGCACTGCCACCGCCCTTTTTCTGGGCTTCGGTCAAAAGATTGAGAGCTCGCGGTGACCACTCATAGCCGGCTGTTTCGCCAAAACTAATCTTCTGAATTGTCGGCATATCAAAATCAATGCCAAGACTAGCAAGCTGCACTTTATGCTGGGCAGCTACCGCAGCCCTGGCTTTTTCTATCGTGATGCCAGACTTCCGGAGAATCTGCCCGGTTACCTGTTCGTCCAGAGTAAGCGCCAGAAAAAGATGATCAATGTCAGCTATTCGCTGCCCCAGACGGCTTGCCTCTTCCATAGCTGTAGCTGAAAGTCGGTAAGCTGCGGCGCCTGCACTCAAAGAACTCATACGCTCCTCCGGGGTACCTTGATACTTGGGTCAATTTTCTTAGCGTATTTTTTATGAACTGCCTGCCGGGAAACCCCCAGCGCATCGGCGATCTGCTGCCAACTCATCCCCTGCCTAAGAGCTTCTTCAACTTGGGCTAGCTCCAACCGATCTGCCAGCGCTCGCAGAGAGCTAACTGCCCGCAGACCGGTTTGAGGGTTGCTGATATCGGCGGCTTGGTTGGTCACCTGCTTGGAATCCATATAAGCAACCTACATTGACAAGCGGCTTGTGTCAACTAAAGTTGCTTAGTGTTTTTATTCCCTGCTAGGGTTGAAGACATGACAGCCCGCTTCCATATCAGCCTCCCGCAGATTGACCCAGCCTGGGAGCGACCTACCCCTAGTGCTCGTGAGTTGCGCACCGACGTCCTCATCTGGGTGCTGGTGCTTGCCATTTCCCTTTTACTTACCGCTGCTTACCACAGCACCGGGCTCTTCGGGGGCGAACCAGACAGTGTCATCGGGGCATACCTTGCTAGTGCCGGCATAACCCTGCCCCTGATTCTGCGCCGCCGCTACCCCCTTACTATGCTTCTAACGGGTACGGTTCTTTTCTTCATGCTGTCCTTGCTCAATTCGATAGTTGCAGCCACTATGAGCTTCCAGTTCATCTACCTGGCTGTTATTTACTCGGCAATTGCCTGGGCAAAGAATCGGGCCATGCTCTGGGTTCTTTTCACCCTCATTTGCTTGAGCGTATTAGTGTGGTTGGCAAGTCTATGGGCTATTAATGGAGCCAGCTTCTCTTTGTTTGGCATTGAAGACTATAGTGGAGGGCTCTTCTCACTGCCTACGGCCTCTTATATTGCCACTTTCTTAGCTAATCTCATCTACTTCAGTTGTGGCATGCTGGTGGGCCGTGTCTCCTGGCGCGCTGCCTACCAGCAGGCGTTGTTGCAGGAACAGCAGGTTCAGCTAGAAGAGCAGGCTCAGCAACTAGCAGACAGCGCCGTGACCCGGGACCGACTGCGCATAGCCCGGGAGCTGCACGACTCTGTGGGGCACCATGTGTCGGCTATGGGTATTCAGGCAGCTGCTGCCCGCCGGGCACTGAACAAGAAACCTGAGTTGGCTTCAGCACCCCTAGAAAAGGTAGAAGATTTAGCCCGCTCCTCGGTGACTGAGATGAAGAGCATCATTAGGGTGTTGCGCAGTGACCAGGACGCTCAGGGAGCCTCAGGTGAACCAGGGATAGCTGACCTTACTTCCCTGATAGAGAGCCTTGGTGACGCTGCAATAAAGGGGCAATTACAGTTTATCGGGCAGAGCTATGCTCATCTAAACCAG